>JAIXVE010000173.1 GCA_027483175.1 Verrucomicrobiaceae bacterium
GGAAGGGCCGGAGGGAATTGAGTGAGGCGGCGTTGCCAAAGAGGGAGGAGAACTGGGTGCTGAGATTCCAGACTTTGCGGTCCTGGGCGAGGACGACGGGGACAATGACTGGAAGGGGTTTGGAGTTGCCGAAGGGGCGGATCCATTCTTCCCAGATGCGGACCATGTAGCGGAGGAGGCGGAGGGCGATGAAGGGGTCGCGGGTGGATTGGTGTTCGAAGAGGAGGTGGACGCAGGCGGAGGATTCGGGGTCGGCGGCTAGAGGAGCGGAGAAGAGGAGGTCGCTGTGGGAGTGGCGGAGATCGTCATCCAGGAAAGAGCCGGGGATGAGCTTGAGTTGGTCCCATTGGATGAGTGCGGCGACTTCTGCCGGGAGATGCTGGCGGAGGAGAGCGGCGGCGTTGGCTGGGTCTGAGAAGCCTTCTTTGAAGAGCTTGTCGTGTGGTTGGTGGAGATCCTCGTCGGCCATGGTGTTGGGGAGAGGATAGGGTGGTGGGATGCGGCGGCAAGTGGAAATGCGGGGATGGGAGGAAATGCGGCGTGAGGGTGAATTGGCGGGGGAATGCGGGTGCGGAGAGGGATAGGCAGGGGATTGGGTGGCAGGGGAATGCTGGTGAGGAGAGGGTGTGAGGTTGCGGGTGACAAGGTGGAGGCTGGTGGCCATGGTGCGGGGATGCGCTGGGTGCTGATGCTGTTTGTGGTTCTTGCTGCCGTGATGGGTGGTGAGGCGCGGGCGGTTGTGGTGGTGGGGCGAGTGGTGGTGAGCGAGAGGCTAGGGAAGGCGGAGGAGAAGGCATCGGAGGCTTTGCGAGTGGCTTCACGGCAGACGGTTCAGGAAGCCGAGGAGGCTGCGGGTTTCGTCGACTCTGGGCCACGGGCGTGCTGGTTCCCGGGTGGGTTGGTGGTGGCGAGGAGTGACTGCGGTGACCGGCAGGTGGAGTTTTCTGGCGGGACGCTGTCGCTTCTGCTGGCGAGGGGCGTGGACATTGGAGGCGGAACGCGCGGCCTCCTCTGGAACGCACGCCGGGAAACGGGCAGCGCGGTGACGCTGCGGTTCAACTGCTACAACAGTCGTGGCGACGTGGTGGGACAGTGGGATGCTGCGGGCGTCACCGCATGGGCCGCTACCTATCAATCCGATGGCCGCCGCACGGGCGAGGTCGGCACGAACCTCAATCCGAAGCATGCAACCGGCCGCGTTCGGGAACTGGGAGTCGATCGCGACCGCCACCGGGCGAACAGTAAAGAGGAAGACTCGACGGGCCTGCTCAATGAAGCGTTCCGCTACCGCCACGGGGTACCGGCCCCTGAAGTTGTTCCAGAATGAAAAAAACATGAAACCAATTCACTTTGCCGCCTTGATCTCAGCCCTGTTCGCCTCCGCGTCCTGCACCAGTCCAAAAACCATGAGGACGCCACGCAACTACCACTTCGAGATCAGCAACGCTCTGCAGATTTACTTGGAGGAAGTAAAGGTCTCCATTGCTGATGGATATTGGGACAATGCCGGTGTCCTTCCTGCGGGCATACAGAAAACCCACATGTATTACAACCTGCCTTTGAGCCGTGAAGTGAAGGCGGCATACCGCGAGAAAGCCAGCGGAGCCCGCCGCACGGCGACAGTCATCATGCCAGCGCCGCCCTCTGGAGGCTTCCGCACGATTCAGGTGGAAATCAGACCCGGCGGCACGCTGGCTGTGACGTTCCTTCCCGGTGCCGCGCGCTAACAACCACGAGTGGCTGAGCTAGTAGGTCTGGTATCGGGGGAGCGTCTGGGGTGTTTCTCGGGAGGGCTCCACGATTGAGCGCTATCGATGCGGAGGGCACGGTGACAGCGAAGTTTGACGGCGTTGACGGAGGGACCATCGTTGATCGTAAGCTCTCGGTGATGACCTTTCCGAAGAGTGAACGCCGGATGCTCCGGCAAAGTGCTACTGCCGCTGAAAATGGCTACGGGGTCAGGAGGGAGGTCCCAACCGCTGCAGCGCAGGCGCGAGCGCAGAAGACGACAGAATCGCTTGGCGCGAAGAACATCGACATGCAGGTTAAGCAAATCTAGAAACATGGAACCAATCATTCGAATCTTAGTTGAGGACATTCTTACATTTGCCTACTGCGATGAGGATCAGATCGCCGAGGATTTTTCTGTCGCGCAGTTGGAGCGTATCGCTCGAGCTCTGAAAGCTGCCGCTGGACCTTCGACTGACTCTTTTCTTGCCGTGGTATCGTCAATGGCAGACGAATCTCGGTCCGCCGGTGATGAAGACCGTGCGGCACAGCTTGACGCGATGCCTTCCCACCTTGGGCTGGCTTAACCCAACCCCAGATTCGCCGCCATCAACCCCGCGTGGCTGAGCTAGGAGGTCTGGTATCGGGGGAGCGTCTGGCGTACTTCCCGGAGTCCGGTGGACGGGCCGAATGTGTATTGCTATGTGCGGCAGAATCCGTGGAGTGCGTTCGATCCGGAGGGGTTGGCCTCGCCCCGTATGCAGCAGGTTACCGCCACGAGGTACCGGTCCCTGAAGTTGATCCAGAATGAAAAAATCATGAAACCAATTCGCTTTGCCGCCTTGATCTCAGCCCTGTTCGCCTCCGCGTCCTGCACCAGTCCAAACACCATGAGGACGCCACGCAACTACGACTTCGAGATCAGCAACGCTCTGCAGATCGACCTTGAGGAAGTAAAGGTATCCATTGCTGATGAATATTGGCGGGATGCCGGTGTCCTTCCTGCGGGCATGCAGAAAACCCACATGTATTACAACCTGCCTTTGAGCCGTGAAGTGAAGGCGGAATACCGCGAGAAAGCCAGCGGAGCCCGCCGCACGGCGACAGTCATCATGCCAGCGCCGCCCTCTGGAGGCTTCCGCACGATCCAGGTGGAAATCAGACCCGGCGCCACGCTGGCTGTGACGTTCCTTCCCGGTGCCGCGCGCTAACAACCATGCGTGGCTGAGCTAGCAGGTCTGGTATCGGGGGAGCGTCTGGGGTGCTTCTCGGAGTCCGGTGGCCCGCTACCAGACCGAGGCGCTGCAGCCAATGCGCGGGCCGCTTCAGGTGGAATGCGAGCTCTTGAAGTTTCCCTCGAACGCTGGTGCAAATGAACGTCATGAGAACTGCAAACTATTTATTATCCCCAAGCCTCAGTTTCGAAATGAACTACGATGATATCGTGGCGGTTCTGGGTGAGCCTCAGGAGGAGGGTAAAGGGCTCCGTGGGTTTACGATACTTGCCTACCGAGAAAGAACCGTCCAATGCACAATGTTTGCGGGACGCCTGTTCCTGCTGGCATTCTATTTTCATCAGAGCGCCGGTGCTCTTCCTGGTTGGCCTAGGTGCTTTGCAGCGCTTCATGATTTCTCCAGCACAATGAACCCAAGCAATGTTGAGGGCTGGCTGGTGCAGCAGGGGGTGCCATTCCTCCGAAGTTCCGTTTGTGGTGAGGAAGTCATCAAAGCCCAAATTGGCGTGAGTTTCTGCTTTGAATCGGGACTGTTGTCTTCAATCCAAATCATCTCGGAAGCGCCAACCCCCGATTCACCGCCACAAGCCCCGCGTGGCTGAGCGCGTAAGGCTTTGGTGCTCGATGGTTCGGGAGTCTGGGTTTGCATACCAGCCGGGTGGGCGCTGTGGTGGTTTGCTATCGCGTTCCGGAGGGCTGGTTTGTTGGGCGTGTGGATTCCGGTGGTGTCGCGTTGCTCAACCGCCGGCTACAGGCCGTCATCCCAGCGGGATGAGGAGGCGGGTGACCAGATTTTGTCCGCGAGATCGTTGCTGAAAAGGAGGTGGGGAGGGACGACAGCCGAGGGATCGGACTGAGAGGACTGATTGCGGGCGGGGGACTTCC
>JAIXVE010000317.1 GCA_027483175.1 Verrucomicrobiaceae bacterium
GCGTCTTTGGTGCATTGATCATTGAGGGGGCCCTGACATGGGGGCCGGACAGCAGTGGGAGGTTTGAGGGAGCCGGGGGCGTCGGGGGCCTGCTCATGCTGGAGGAGAAACCGGGCAGTGTGACGGGTGTTCTCGTGGGTGCCTATTACCCGCTCTACGACGGTAACGGGAACATAACGCAGCTTCTTGACGCGCCCGGCGGCGTGGCTGCGCACTACGACTACGACGCATTCGGCAACGTGACCGCCGCCACCGGCCCCGCCGCTAGGAAAAAGAGTTCCGGCTGCCGGAAAAATCATACTAACTGGAACTGTAAAACTTACCTACACGGAATGCTGCAAAGCCTAACTCTCAACGACGCAGATGACTATTTGCGTGGCTGTCGATGCGGTAAACCCGCTCCCGTTGGATGCTCTCCTGCCACCATCGGAGTTCAAGGATCCACAAAGCGATTGGAATCTAAACTGATTTCCCGTGCGACGACTATGGAGCCAGCTGTTCAATTATTGGGATGATGGGTCAAATAGATAATCAACTATGAGTTCTTGGTTTTTTCCAAATGATTTTCACACGCTCCGTGGCCCTAGTCGCTATTCGTTCTGTATAAATTGTTCTCTCGAACTCTATGCTGCCTACGATAGCAAGTGCGAGAAATTAGGGGCGGTGATTTATGACGTTGGTGGGGATAGATTCGCTTGTGATTTCACAGGGGAGAATATTTACACTGCTTCCTTTAGCTCTAATAAGCTCGCCCGCTACCAAGTGAATGTTCCGAAACGGAATCTAAAGGAACTGAAATCGGCGTATCTTGAAAAACCGCAACGCATTCAGCTCCTGGGTGAATCCGGTCTCGTTTTTTGTTCGACCGAATCGGCTGGAGTGCACATATTTGATGGGAACCTGAATCTGCTCTGTGTCATCGATGATGCCTCTGACGTGTTTTGCGATAGCAAGTCAGGGATGCTCGTCGTCTCTGGCAGGGGTAAGGGTTCCAATTTCCAAGTGTTTGACGAGAAAGTCGAACTTCTCCACTCGGGCTCCATGCCATCTTTTGCGCTGGCTGGAATAGCTACTACCGGTGAGTATGTTTGTGTAGGGTTTGTCGGCTTCGGCATTGTGATAATGAGCCAAACTGGCGCAGTGCTGTTTTCGCTGCAAGTGGACCGCCTGGTGCAGATTTATTCCACCAGAGACAGTGGGATCATTTTGCTAAAATTCGTCTCCTTAGAATGTGGCGTCACTGAGCTATCCTATTTTGATTTGAAAAACCGACAGACACACTCCACTGGCGTAATCGAAACTCTCTACTTACACATAGACCGAGCGGGTGCGTTTGGATTGAGTGATAAGGGCGAATTGTTTAGCCTTACGAATTTCCAATCTGAGTTACAATTTGCTTGCCCCTGAAACTGGTGCTGTGAGGTGTGGTTGTTTAATGAGTCATACTCAAGAACTGACGAGAAGACAGGATCCGAAAATTGACGTGGACGGCTCCTGGGAATGTCCCAGCACGGATGGTTTACACGTATGACGGCTACTCGCGTCGGGTGCTGAAGCGGGAATACCGGACCATCGGCGGGGTGGGAAAAACGGTGTAAGCCTTTAACCGATGCCCGTCGGATCCGGCGTGCGGGAGGCGGAAAAGCCGGCGCGCGGTTCCGCGGCGCGGTCTCGATCGCAGCGGGCTGTGGGGCGCCGAGTTCTGTCGCCGCAGGGGGCTGGCCTTCAGCACTGTCGCTGCATGGCGGGCGGCGCTCCGGTGCATGGAGGTCGTGGCCTTGCTCCCGGGGCTTCAGGCGGGCGGCACGTAGGCTTCGCCTTTAGATCATGCTTGACGCCGTTATGCTCCCCACATGAGATTGTTATGATGACACGAACCCAGATCCAGCCTCAGGAGCCTCTCTTTAAGAAGGGCGAGTGGAGGTTGGAGTTGTATGGAACCACGAATTTCACGAATGGGCACGAATGGGATGGTTGAGTGGGGGCATGTTCGGAGAGGGGCAACCCCGTACGGGGTTGGGGCAACGTTTGATGGTGGTCCCGGGGTATCGCTTCGCGCCACCCCGGGCTACTAACCGGTCGTCCCTACGGGACGGGGGTGGGGACAGGGGCGAGTAAGGAGGGGGGGCGGCGCGGGAGATTCTGTTGGCGCGTCTGATCCCGATGTGGCAGGATGCACGGGAAACAATGAAAACACCATGCCCCAAGGCACGCCGTCCGGCAGCAACTCCCGTTCAGGCCGAGTCCCCACTCAGCGGTGCCAGCGCTTAATCATTCGGTTCAAAAATCTATGGACTTAGCACCCTTCATAAAGCTCGCAGAAGGCATTCACCCAGTCGTCGATTACACTCAATTGCAATCGTGCTATCCTGAAATCGAAGACGAGGTCTCAAACATTTCAAGTGCAAGCGATCTTCTTGGCTGGGAAAAGCTTCGGGAGCAATACGAGATCCGGGACTCGCAAGAAGTTCCATGTGACACTTTTGTATGGGGCGTGGGTCCTTCACCCGATCCAAGGTTAACACGAGTTGGTGGTGTTCCATGGCTGCCAAAGCATCAGCCATGGCCAGATATCGACGGAGTAATCCCTGTGTTTCTGTGTCAATTCAATTTTCAGGACAGCAAAGACTTGATCGGACAGAGGGTCGCTGAAAAGTTACCGGGAGACATTCTATTGGTTTTTGTCGCTGATGAGAATTCGGCGATGTCATGTGATCTGAAAGAGATGAGGTTTGTCTGGGTTTCAGCGGACGAGAAAGAGGTAATTGACCAATCAGATGTCCCTGCTCCAACCAATCCGTTTGAGTTCGTTAATGCCTGGGGAGCAAGGTATCGCACGAGGGACATTCCTACCAAATGGGATCAAGCTTACGAGATGCATTACGAAACCGGAAGAAAGTCGTCATTGTGGCAGCTTCCTGTCTTGTGGGGGACAAAGATAGGGGGCGTGCCATACGATTCACAAGATAATCATAGAGTAGTGCCACCGCAATTCCTTTGTCAGCTAGTTTCAGTGCAGGCTAGTATGAATACAATCTGGCCATGGATAGATCGGAAGGATCCCATTAAGGCCTTTTCTGGCGAGGATGGAATTTACAATCCAGGGAACACTCTGGTGATCGGAGATTTGGGGGAGTTGTCGATTTTCCTCGACGACGAGAACAATGTCTTCATCCAGAGTGCTTGTGGCTAAAGTCGAAAGGACTGATGCCCGTCGGATCGGGCGTTCGGGAGACGGACGGCTGCGCGACCTGACAAAATGAAAATGAAGGTGAAAGTAGATAACATCGCGAAGGTTGGTCGGTGTCTGCTCGGTGCGGCGATCCTCTTGACGTGCATCAGCTGTGGCGGCAAAAAGATACCCGAGGTTCAGTCTGCGGCAAAGAGTAGCAGTGTGGCTGATGCGATCTTTGAGGAAGGGCTGCGCGGCGAAGCGGTAATCATCGACAACAAACTCTCGATCGGAATCAAGTCAGAGAGGAAGACCTGGTGTCTTGTTGATGCCGACCCTTCGCGCTGGTCACTCTTCTGGGAGGTCTTTGGCGCAGATCAATCACTCCTGACGCGCGATGGGACTACGACGGCACGAATCCCGGGTCATACGACGTGGTTGATTGTCGACCCAACAACCGAAAAAAAGGCACTATGGGGGTTGAATGGCATTAGATTGGATATGCCTGACGGGCTTTCTGAAGCGATATCGAGCCTCGAGGCAACTCACACCCTCAGAATAAGTGCCCTCGTGCTGGTCAAGCTGCCCGAGATCGGGGCGGATGGCGCCATTTCGCTTTCATTGAGTCAGGCGGATATCCCGATCACCATGAGGGAGGGCGTTCAGAAAAAATAGAATTCATTGACTGGCACTACCGTCCCGCACAGGAACATTTCAGCGATCTTGCAGGCGCTCGGCGTGCATGATAGCCATTCATGAACTGAACTGATCGGCCGCCTGCGTGGCGTAAGCCTTTGACCGATGTGTGTCGGATCCGGCGTGCGGGAGTCTGACTGGCGTGAGGCCATGGCCCCCGGGAGCGCCGCCCGTCCCGAGCGGCGGATGGCCGGAGAAATCGACCGCCTGAAGGGGGGAACCCAACGGCTGGTGGTCGGTGAAATGTGTTGGCGAGGTCGCGCCGGATGTGGCAGACTCTCCCGCAAGTCGCTGGCCGCCATGAAACCAATGTCCGCAGAACGCTGTAACTCGGGTCGTTCGCCCGGTGGCGGGTTCGTCGCTGGCGCATGGATTCTCGAGCGCGCCCTGACATGGGGGCCGGACGGCAGTGGGAGGTTTGAGGGAGCCGGGGGCGTCGGGGGCCTGCTCATGCTGGAGGAGAAACCGGGCAGTACGACGGGTGTTCCCGTGGGTGCCTATTACCCGCTCTGCGAGGGCAACGGGAATATCGCGCAGCTGCTCGACGCGCCCGGCAGCGTGGCTGCGCACTACGACTACGACGCGTTCGGCAACGTGACCGTTGCCACCGGCCCCGCCGCCGTCTGCAACCCAGGGCGCTTCAGCACCAAGCCGCAGGATCCGGTCAGCGGGTTCCACTACTACGGCTACCGCCACTACGACCCGGTGACAGGAAGGTGGCCGAGCAGGGATCCGATCGGGGAGTGGGGTGGGGGTAATCTTAACCGTATTATTTCGAATAATCCTTTGAACAGGGCCGACATTCTCGGGCTTGACGATGTGCGGGTCACGAAATGTGGGCGTTTCCATTTCGCTGAGTATGTGGAGGAAGGGTTTTTAAATAGCGATGGAAAGTCACGGCTGTTGGGCGTTTATGATCCATCCTCGAAAAACGTAACGCTTCTGCCATGGCTTCAACGAGCTTTGGGATTTACCGAACTACCTTTGACCACTCTGGAAGAGGATGATGGCGAAGATACGGACGCGGAGTACATTCAGAAACTTAAAGAGAATACGTCTTTTGGCTTGTGCAATGTGCCGTGTCCATGCGATGAACTTTACAAGCTGATTGAGGGATTGAGGGAGGCGCGTTTGGAATTGAGTAAAATCGAAAACGGTGACACAATTCGTTCTCTGTTGGAAAACGGTACAATAGTAGCAGGCCTGCTTGGCGAAGGTTCTACTGAGGCTGGAAAAAAACTGCTGACTACGAGCCAAGTCAAATTGGTGAACACCATCGAAAAGAGCCGCAGATTCAATAAGCAAGAGGGGGCTCGTGAACACCCCCTATTCGTTCCCCAAGACTCCTCACACTATAAGTGGGCTCAGGCTCAAATGAAACGCACTGATTTGGAAATTGCAGCTCTATTAAGGGAGTATAGAATCAGATGCCCTGGATTTTCAGAGCCCTAACATACAATAAGGGTCCTATGTCGAGAATAAAGCCGCACATCCGATGGTGTATCCCTGCTATCGGGATCGCATACATGTTTTCATATATATTTTTGTCAGCTCGCGGTCTTTACGTCCCTTATTCGAACGGGAGCGTAGTCGTTTCCGGAATCAGTATGCCAGCCAAGCGGATTTGGTTGCCGGATGTGCTCGATGCCCACGCATTACGGCGATGGCTGGAAAATCCCACAGCCAGCGGATTCAAAGAGATCTCTCGATTGACGATTATGTTCGCTCCTCTGATCTGTCTCGACTGGTGGCTTGTGCATCGAGACGAACGGCTTTTGTAGAATCACGGAATGTGGGCGGAGAAGATTCCAAGAGGTCCGTCCTGAATGGCGGAAGAGTCGTAAGCGTCACGCGGGCGACCTCTATTCAGGAGATAGCGTAAACGTCATAGGTAGTACATATGACATCTATGAACGCGGAATCAGTGATTTTGAAAACGGACCGCCAAGGGAGGGTGCGCACGCCCCTGGCCCAGCGGGAGGCTCTGCTCGACGCCTTTGAGTGCAGCGGACTCTCGGGGATGAAGTTCGCGGCCCTGCACGGGGTGAAGTATCCCAGTTTTGCCAACTGGGTGCAGCAGCGTAAGCGTCGTCGATCAATGACAGCGGCATCTACCGGACCGGAGAGTGGTGCCGGCGAGGTCGCTGGGCCCGGCGGAACTGTGGTGCAGTGGTGGGAAGGGGTCGTCGATCACGGAGCCGGACAGACAAACAGGGCGGCGGGAGCCAGGTGCGGACTGCAGCTGCATCTGCCGGGTGGCGTGCGGATGGAAATAACCGCTGCCGACCATGTGGGCTGGGCTGCTCAGTTGCTGAAGCTGCTGGCTCCGGGTGCCCGGCCCGGCCGTGAAAACATGCAACCACTGCGCTCATGCTGAGCTTCACGGGCAGTCTCAAGGTGTTTGTGGCCATTGAGGCCTGCGACATGCGGCGAGGGCACAACGGTCTGCTGGCGCTGGTCGGTGAGAAGCTTAAGGAGGACATCCGCAGTGGAGCACTTTTTGTGTTCACCAACAAATCGCGCCGCCTCCTCAAGGTGCTCTACTGGGATGGAACTGGCGTCTGGTTGCTATGCAAAAGGCTAGAAAAGGGAACATTCTCGTGGCCCCGCACCGCAGAGTCCGGAGCCTCGAAACTGAAGCTCACGCCGGAAGCCTTTGCGATGCTCACTGATGGAATCGATCTGCGCGACGGAGTCCGGCGAGCGTGGTATGAACGGGAATGAAATGGCGGTCATGCGCTGACTCTCCATCAGCCCATCGCCAGTGGAACCTGGTGATTATAGCAACTTTTGACTGGCGCTCCGCAGCCATCCGTGATACTTGTTATTCATGCCTCCGCTCGAAGCCGAACTGACCGCTGCGCTCGCCGAAAGCCAGCGGCAGGTCGCGGAGTTCAGGCAGGAGAACGAACTTCTCAGGCGGAAGATCGATGCTCTGGTCAAACGGATTTTCGGGACCAGGAGCGAGAAGATGGATCCCGCCCAACTGGAACTCTTCATGGCCGGACCCGATCCCGCCGAAGGCACTCCGTCCGCCGCCACAGGTGATTCGCTGAAGAAATCTCCGGCGGTGGCTCCCCCGGCCTCCCGCCCCAGACCAGACCGTCGGCCGCGCCTGCCGGAGCACCTTCCAATTGTCGAAGAGGTCGTCGATCCGGATGTTGTCCTGGCAAACCCAGCCGGGTTCCGTTTCGTCGGTCAGGTAGTCACCGAACAGCTCGATTTTGTGCGTGGTCACTTCCTGCGGCGCCACATCATCCGGCGCAAATACGCCCCCATCGGCAATCCTGAAGCGGCCCCGATCATTGCGCCGCTCTCGATCCTCCAGGAGCGCTGCATCGCCGCCCCCCGCCTGCTCGCCGGCATCATCACCGGCAAGTACTGCGATGCCCTGCCGCTCTTCCGCCAGGAAAAGATCTTCAAGACTCGGCACGGCATTTACCTTCCCCGCCAGACCATGGCCCGCTGGATGTCCATGACGGCCTTCTGGTTCACCGGAATCTACAAGGAGATCAGAAAGGGGGTGTTAGCCGACGGTTATGTCGAGTGCGATGAGACGGTCATAAAGTACCTGGATCCCGGTCATGGGAAAACCCGACAGGGATACCTCTGGGTGCTGCACCGCCCCGGGGGCGACACCGTATTCCACTGGTTTACCAGCCGGGCAGCCACGTGCCTTGAAGCCATCTTCCCAGCCGATTGGACCGGCACCATCGGCTGCGACCGCTACTCTGCCTACAATAGCTATGCCGTTGCGCGCAATGCAGCCGCGCATGGCCCCGGCTTCGCGATTGATCTGGCTTCCTGCCTTGCCCATATCCGGCGGGAGTTCGTCGATTCCATAGCCGAAGCCCCGATCCGGGCCGGATGGATCATCCGGCAGATGGCCCACCTCTACCAACTTGAGGAAACGCTCCGGAATAACAAATCGAGTCCCGTCCTGCGCCAGGCTGCCCGGGCGGTCCAGGCCGGCCCCATCCTGCGGCGTCTGGAGAAAGCCTTTCTTCTGTTCATCGCCAGTGGCAGACACCTTCCCCAGAGCGGATTTGGCAAGGCCCTTCAGTACGCCAGCAACGCCATTGGCGGAATGAAGTCCTACCTGAACGACGGCCGGGTCGAAATCGACAACAATCTTGTCGAGAACGAGATCCGGGGCACCGCCATCGGCAAAAAGAACTTCCTGTTTTTCGGCTCCGGCGAAGCTGGAGACCACAGCGCCATCCTCTACACGATCGTCACCACCGCACGGCGCCGCGGGATCGACCCGGAAGCCTACCTTGCCGACGTCATCCGCCGCCTCCCTTCCACGCCCGCCACGCAGATGCATACCCTCACGCCTGCCGCATGGGCTGCCGAGCAAAAGGCCAAGTCAGCCGCCGCTCCTGCCGCTGCTGACCCGGTGCGTAACAGTTCCGCCGCCTGATTAGCAGCCCCGCTGCCTGAATCGATCCCTTCCGCTAAAGGCACTTGGCGTGACGCTTACGTTGGCGCTGTCCTGATTCCAGTAGCGGTAGGCGGCTTCGACGGCTGCGGCGGGGACTTCGTAGAGCTCGGCGGCTTCTTCGATGCTGCCTTCCGTGACGGCGGCGCGCCA
>JAIXVE010000360.1 GCA_027483175.1 Verrucomicrobiaceae bacterium
CCGCCACCACCGATGTCTACAACACCGGCCGCGGCCCGCGCTGGAGCCCAGACAGCCGCTTCCTCGCCGACCACTCATGGCACGGCCCCTCCGTTCAGGTCTGGAACCCCGACGACGGCTCCGAAGTCTTCGGCGGCCCCGTCTCCTCCTCATGGAGCGGTGCCCACTGGTCCCCAGACGGCCTCCTCTGGTCCGCCACCACCCACGGCGAATCCACGTTCTACCCAGTCTCGTGGACCGCCTCCCCACCCTCCCCTTCCCCTCTCGGCCTCATCCACGCCGCCGCCTTCTCCCCTCTCGGCCTCAAAGCCACCGCACCAGGCGACCTCGGCGACCTCGCCCTCGAATCGTGGCCCGCACGCCATCCGCTCGTCACATGGCGCCCCGCCCCCGACACCGTCATCCATTCTCTAGCCTTCTCTAACGACGCCCGACGCCTCGCCATGTCCACCGCCGATGGCCACATCCGGCTCTGGAACCTCGCCGCCTCCGCCGCCGCCCTCCACGACGACGGCTTCTCATGGACCGGCCCACCCCTCTCTCTCCCTAACCTCCCAGACCTCCCTTCCGCCGCCTCCGTCTCCACCCACCAGCCTCTCCCCATCGTCCCCTCACCCCCACGCGACCCCGCCACCCCGCCGGAATGCCTCGACCTCTCCACCGTCGCCAATCTCCAGCTCTCCACCGCATGGTCCAGCGACCCTCTCGACCCTAACGCGCCGACATGGGGCTTCGGTCAACTCTCCCCCGGCCTCCAACACTGGCACAACATCCCCTTCGACGTCCGCTCCGCCATCCGCCTCGCCGGCGGCGGTCTCCTCCTCCGCAATCCCTCCCTGCCCCTCGCCACCAGCATCCCCATCACCAACCTCAAGGCCTCCCGTCTCAACTTCGCCGTCGGCTCCATCACCGACACCGACGCCGCCACCGTCATCGGTCACCTCATCGTCCACCACGCCTCCGGCTGGCGCTCCGCCATCCCCCTAACCTCCGGCGAATGCGTCAACGGCTCTCTCCTCACCACCGACGAGGAACCCGTCCTCACCGCCCCCTCCCGCATCGCATGGCAATCCCCCGCACCCGGCCTCCCCGACCGCCGCACCATCATCTACCAGTCCTCATGGGTCAATCCATGGCCCGCCGAACCCATCACGGCCATCACCTTCTCCTCCACCATGGAAACCGGCGGCCCCATCCTCTTCGCCATCACCTCCGAACCCTGACAACTCACCGCTTCCGCCCGCCCGCCGCCTTCTTCCCGCCCTTCCCGCCCTTCCGATAACTCACCGGCTGCACCGCCGGCAGTCCTGCCCCGCTCTGCAATTCCCGGATCTGATCCCTCAACAACGCCGCCCGCTCAAACTCCAGCGCCGCACTCGCTTCCATCATCTCCACCTGCAATTGCGCCACCACCTCCGCCACATCCTCATCCCCGCCACGCTCCGCCACCTTCCCGTCCGTCCCCTCCGTCGCCGCCATCTTCAGGGTCTCCTGCACCTTCCGCTGCACCGGCATCGGCACCAACCCCCGCTCCTCATTATACGCCATCTGCATCCGCCGGTGATACGTCGTGATCCCGATCAGCGCCTGAATGCTCTTCGTCATCACATCCGCAAACAAGATCACCTCCCCATTCACATGCCGCGCCGCCCGACCCGCCGTCTGAATCAGGCTCGTCTCGCTCCGCAGATACCCTTCCTTGTCCGCATCCAGAATGCACACCAGCGACACCTCCGGCAGATCCAATCCCTCCCGCAGCAGGTTGATCCCCACCAGAATATCAAACTCCCCAGCCCGCAGCCCCCGCAGAATCTCGACCCGCTCGATCGCATTCACATCGCTGTGCACATACCGCACCCGCAGATTCACTCCCCTCAGATAATCCGTCAGATCCTCCGCCGTCCGCTTTGTTAGCGTCGTCACCAGCACCCGCTCCCCGCGCTCCACCCGCAACCGGCACTGCTCGATCGTCTCGTCAATCTGCCCCTTCAGCGGCTTCATCGTGATCACAGGATCCAGCAATCCCGTCGGCCGGATGATCTGCTCCGCGATCAGCACTTTCCCAGGCGTCACCACATCAAACGTCTCCACCGGATCCGCCGTCCCCGAAATCCTCGGCGTCAGCGCAGGCACCGTCTCCCCATCCCCGATCCTCGCCCTCAGATGCGGAATATACCCCTCATTCCCCACCACGCTGTTCTCCACCTCAAACCGCGCCGGCGTCGCACTCACATACAATATCTGCCCAGTCCGCGCCATGAACTCCGAAAACCTCAGCGGCCGGTTGTCCAGCGCACTCGGCAGCCGGAACCCGAACTCCACCAGCGTCGACTTCCGGCTGTGGTCCCCCTCATACATCCCGCCAATCTGCGGAATGCTCGCATGACTCTCATCCACAATCAGCATGAAATCGTCAGGAAAGAAATCCAGCAGCGTGTACGGGGTCGCCCCGGGCTCACGCCCCGTCAGATGCCGGCTGTAATTCTCAATCCCCTGACAAAATCCCATCTCCCTCATCATCTCCAGATCATAATCCGTCCGCTGCCGGATCCGCTGCGCCTCCAGAAACTTCCCCTGCTCCTCAAACCACGCCACCCGCGCATCCAGTTCCTCACGAATACTCGTCTGCGCCGACCTCAGCTTCTCCGCCGCCGTCACAAACTGCTTCGCCGGATAAAACGTGAACGCCTCCACCACCTCCCTCGTGTTCCCCGTCAGCGGATCAAACACACTCAACCGGTCAATCTCATCCCCGAAAAACTCCACCCGCACACCGTCATTCTCCAGACTCGCCGGCCACACCTCCACCACATCCCCACGCGCCCGAAACCGCCCGCGCTGAAACGCAATGTCATTCCGCTCATACAGCAGATCCACCAGCCGCTCCAGAAAATGCTCGCGCCTCATCTCCATCCCGCGCCTCACCGGAAACATCGCGTCCGCATAATCATCCGGTGACCCCAATCCGTAAATGCAGCTCACACTCGCCACCACAATCACATCCTCCCTCGTCAGCAGCGCACTCATCGTGCTCAGCCTCAACCGCTCAATCTCGTCATTAATGCTCGAATCCTTCTCAATGTACGTGTCACTCCTCGGAATGTAAGCCTCCGGCTGATAGTAATCAAAGTAACTCACAAAATACTCGACCGCATTCTCCGGAAAAAACTGCTTCAGCTCCGAATACAACTGCGCCGCCAAGGTCTTGTTATGACTCATCAGCAGGGTCGGCTTCCCCGTCTCCGCCACCACGTTCGCCATCGTGAACGTCTTCCCGGACCCCGTCACCCCCAGCAGGGTCTGATGCTTGTTCCCAGCCCGCACCGACTTCACAAGCTTCGCAATCGCCTGCGCCTGGTCCCCGGAGGGCGGATACGGTGAATGAAGTCGGAACTCTGCCACAATCTCAGATCAGTTCCCTCCCCCATCCCCCCGTTCCCCCACCCACTCAACAAGGAAACCTCCACCCAAAAGCTTCTCCTTGCACCCGCACCACTCCAGTGCTTTCTACCCTCGCAACTGCATCCCCTGCCGGAATGGTGGAATGGTAGACGCTACGGATTCAAAATCCGTTGCCCGCAAGGGCGTGTGGGTTCGAGTCCCACTTCCGGTACCACTTCCTTCTCCCTCGCGTCCCGGTTGCGCTCCTCGATTGCCGTCGCCATCAGTGCCCAAGGCCCGCAAAGTCGCGGTACCCGTCGTCCTCACTTTCGTGCGGGTTCGTGTCCCGCCTCCCGCTCCATTCGCACCGCTGGCCCACCTCGCTGCCCCAGCCCTTCCCAATACACCCCTTTCCATGTCCGCCTCACGCCCCATCTTCTCCCGCAGCGACCGCGTCGTCGCCATCGTCGGCCGCCCCAATGTCGGTAAATCCGCCCTCTTCAACCGCCTCGCCGGCCGCCGCATCGCCATCGTCCACGACCGACCCGGCGTCACCCGCGACCGTCTCTCCGCCAGTCTCAAAGACGCTTCCTTCCCCATCTCCATCATGGACACAGGCGGCATCGGAGCCACCCTCGACGACGACTTCGGCACCATCGTCCGCGCCGAAGCAGACATCGCCATCACCGCCGCCGACCTCATCGTCTTCGTCGTCGACGCCCTCTCCGGTATGCACCCCATCGACCAGAGCGTCGCCGAAAAACTCCGCCGCCAGGGCAAACCCGTCATCCTCGGCATCAATAAAGCCGACGACCCCAAACACGACCTCGTCTCCGCAGACTTCGCCCGCCTCGGCTTCAAAACCGTCCGCAGCTTCAGCGCGGAACACGGCCGCGGCATCCCCCAGCTCATCGACGCCATCGAATCCACCCTCGGCCCACCCGCCGAACCCGCAGACCCGGACGCGGAAGACTACGACCCCAACGCCGACCCGCGCTGCGTCCGCCTCGCCATCGTCGGCCGCCCCAACGTCGGCAAATCCTCCCTCTTCAACGCCATCCTCGACGACGAACGCGCCATCGTCAGCGAAGTCGCAGGCACCACCCGCGACGCCGTCGACTCCTTCTACAACCACCGCGGCCACCCATTCCTCCTCATGGACACCGCCGGCATCCGCCGCCAGGCCAAGGTCGATGACGCCGTCGAATCCTACTCCGTCCGCCGCGCCGAACGCAGCATCCGCCGCGCCGACATCGTCGCCCTCGTCGTCGACGCCGCCCGCGGCGTCACCGCCCAGGAACGCAAAATCGCCTCCATCATCGTCGAAGAAAACAAACCCTGCCTCATCGTCGCCAATAAATTCGACCTCTACCACCCAGACGGCGAAATGAAGGCCCGCCTCGAGGAACTCGAATCCCACGTCCGCCGCGAACTCTTCTTCCTCCACTACGCACCCCTCGTCGCCGTCTCCGCCAAATCCCGCGACCGCCTCGGCAAGATCTTCGGAGCCGTCGACAAGGTCCGCGCCGCCAGCGACTCCCAACTCGGCACCGGTGCCTTCAACCGCCTCCTCCAGGAAGCCATCACCCGCACCCCTCCTCCAGCCATCGGCGGCAAACGCTTCAAACTCTTCTACGCCACTCTCGCCCGCGAAGAAAAACAACGCCCCATCATCGCCCCACGCCTCGTCCTCTTCGTCAATCACGAGAGTCTCATGACCCCAACCTACCGGCGCTACCTCGAAAACACGGTCCGCGCCCAGATGACCTACGAAGGCCTCCCCATCCGCTTCGATGTCCGCGAACGCGAACAACGCAAAGCCCGCCGCACCGAAAAAGACCCTCACGTCAAAGACCCGGACGAAGTCGCCGCCTCCCACGATGAGGCTTCCACCAAAGACTCCCCCAACACCCGCCGCAGCAAGGGCCCCGCTCGCACCGCCCCGCGCCCGTCCCGCAAACAGGCCGCCGCTCGCGACGCCTCCGCAGCTCGCAAAACCCCTAAGAAAAAACGCCCTTCCTCCCAGAAGGTCCCCAAATCCCAGCGCCGCGACCGCGCCAAAAAGAAAACCGCACGCCGCGGCGCAGGCCGCAATCGCTAACACGCTTCCTTCCCTTCCAACTCCCCCCACAAAAAACCGCGGCCGCCGGGATCTCTCCCCGCGGCCGCGGCCATTTCATCCTAGCGCTTCAGCTCAGTTCAACCGCTTCACACGGTAGAACAACGACCCCGCTCCCGCAGGCGCCGTCGTGTCCGTGTAACTCGTCGTCCCAGCCTGACCAGCCACCGTCCCCGGCAGCGTCGTCCACGCCCCCAGCGTGCTTCCGCGCTGAATCTCATACGTCCCGCCCACCACCGACTCAAACGTCAGCGCCACATTCCCAGGCGTCGGCACCGCAATCGTCAGCACCCGGAACGTCGGAAGCGCCGGCGGCACCACCGACACCACCCCGTTCGTCTTGATCTTCTCAATCGTCGCCAGCGGCAACGCATCGCGGAACACCGCCACATCGTCAATCCGACCCGTGAAGTAGAAGTTCAAGCCATCGTCCTGCCCGGCCCCGATGTGCAGCATCTCACTCTCCGTCGTTCCGTTAGGACTGTACAACGGCACCGTTCCAGTCGCCGTCGCCGCTACCACCCCGTTCAGATACAGGGTCTTTGTGTTCGTCAGCGCATCATAAACCAGCGCAACATGCACCCACTCCCCAGGCGTCACCGCAGGCCCATTCAGTGTGCTCCAGCCAGGATCGCCGTCCCCCGTCCAGAAACTCCACGAGCCACCCGCATCATTGTACAGGATATACCCGTGCGTCTGCACCCCGAACTGATAGTCGTCCCGACTCGTGATCGGCGACGCAAAGTTCCCGCCCGCCGTATCCGGCAGCGCCCACAGCGTCACCGTGAAACTGTCAGGATTCAGCTCCGGACTGAACGGAACATCAAACCGCGAGAACCCGTCAAACTGCATCGCCCCACCCGTCGCAGAATTTGCACCCGCAATCGGCAGCGGCGTCCCGGTCGCCACCCCGTCATGCCCGTTCCCGCTCGCATCGCTCCCGTCCACGTCCAATGGCCACCACGCCGCCAGTGGATTCGCCACCGCCACCTTCACCACCACCGGAATCACCACCGTCGTCCTCAGCGGATCATTCGACCTCCCCTGCAGCACCGCACGGAAAATCCCGTCCTTCCCACCACAGTCCAACCCCAGCACCAGATCACCCGTCGACTTCGCCCCCACCGGACTCGGATTGGTCACCACACTGAATCTCGCCGCCTGCGGCCCCGTAAACGTAATGTCAGTCAGCGTCAGCCCCAGCGTATCCCCCGCATTACCCATCCCGACCGCAAACGGCTGCACCCCAGTCACCACCGGCAGCGGCCCCGCAGAAATCGTCGCCGCGATCACCAGCGAAGGATTCTGCACCACCCCGTCCAACCGCACCGTCGTCACAGGATTCAACGGATCATTGCTGTTCACCGTGAACGTCGTGTCAAACAATCCCGATATCGCCCCTGGCGTGAACGTGTACCCCACCACCCCAGTCGCCCCAGGAGCCAACGTCGCAGGAAACGACGTCACCGTCAGCAGCGACGCATTCGCTCCACCAGGCACCACCGACGCAATATTCAAAGTCCGCGTCAGCCCCGCATTCGTGATCTCAAACGTCCCCGTCACCGCCGCTCCATTCGTCGTCACAGGCACCGTCTTCGGCACCGACACCAGAGGATCCACCGCCGGCGTCACCTCAAACGCCACTTCCCCAAACCCAACCCGGTCCCCACCAGGCGCTACCCCAGTCGGCCCATGGTTCGTCAACGGCGTCAATTCCACATACCGCGCTCGCACCAGTCGCCCGAACCCAATGCTCTGCCGCTCCAATGCCCCGAACGGCAGCACCAACTCCGGCGCATACCCAATCGATAACCCAAATCCCGTCGGACCGTCCGCCGCAGTCGCAAACCGCAGCCGGAAATCCTTCATCCCATTCGAATTCCCAGTCGAATACCCCCACAAACTGATCTCCCCTAGCAACCGATCCTCCCCAAGATCAATCGTGAACACAGGCGACGGCACCGGCAACGGCTCGAAGTAATTGCTCGGAAATCCCCACGGCGCATTCGTCACCCACAACATCACATCCCCACCACCAGGCAGCGCATTGTGCGGTGCCAGCGCATCAAAACCAACCCCAGGCCCCTGAATCAGGTTCCCCTCAGGAAACAAATCCGTCGCCTGCGTCGTCCCCGTCAGCGACAGAACCGGATAAAACTCCGACGGCTTCTGCACCCGCACCGTCACCACCTTCGGCGACGCCGGATCATTGCTCGCAATCGTCAGCGTCGCCTCCATCCTCTTCGGCTGCCCCGCAGGATTCACACTGATCGTCAACGGCCCAGTCTGCAGCAGCGCCAGCTGCCCAGGCAGCGACTTCACAGAAAATGCCGCCGCATTCGGCCCACTGAACGTCGCACTCGTCACCACCAACGGCACCAACCCATTGTTCCCCACCGTCACCACAAAATCCTCAGGCCCTCCCGTGTTCGCATAAAACGTCGCCGTCGCAGGCGTGTCCAGCACAGGTGTGTTCGGCACCTTCCGATCCTCAAACGCTATCTCCCCCAACCCCACACGGTCACCCCCAGGCCCGCCACCAGGCACCTGGAAAAAATTGTCCGTCGGCACCAACTCCACATACCGCGCCGCCACCATCTGCGTAAACGAAAGGCTCTGCCGCGGCGTCTGCGGCCTCGTGATCGTAAACGTCGGATTGTACCCAATCGACAACCCAAACCCATTCGGCCCATCCGCCGCCGTCGCAAACCTCAGCGAAAACATCATCGCCCCATTCGCATTCCCATCCGAATACCCCCACGCACTGATCTCCGTCAACTCACGGTCCTGCCCCAAATCAAACACCAATCGCGGCGACACCGCCGGCAATGGATTGAAATAATCCCCACTCCCACCATTCGGCGCATTCGTCACCCACGTCTGCCCGCTCGTCCGATTGTGCGGCTCCACCGCCTGAAACCCAATCCCAGGCCCCTCAATCAATCGCACCGCCGGAAAAAAATCCGTCGCCGACGTCGCCGAGGTCACCGACGTGATCGGAAAAAAAGTGTCCGCCTGCACCGCTCCCGCGGTCAGCAGCGCCAGCATCGCTGATATTCGTCTTAGCTTCATATGATTGTTGGGTCTTGGATGTTGGGTATTCAGGGGAACCGCCCGGCCGCCACTCGCGCCCGGTTCAATTCACGGTCTCTCCTGCCGCAGGAATAATGCCCCAGACGGGGATTTTCCCGCAAGCTTTTGTCACCGCCCTCCCACCCCTCCTCCTCAAAGAAAAATTCCACCAACCCGCAGAAACTACTTGCAATCCCGCGCTCCTGAACGATTGGATTGGCCCGCCGGAAAACGGCCGGAGTGACCTCTTCGTCTAGCGGTTAGGACATCGCCCTTTCACGGCGAGTGCACGGGTTCGATTCCCGTAGAGGTCGCCACTTTC
>JAIXVE010000236.1 GCA_027483175.1 Verrucomicrobiaceae bacterium
AAAGGAGGGCCGCTGAGATGAGCCGGTGGTTCCTTCCTGTGCTGGCCTTGTTGAGTGCCGCCACCCCGCTGGTGGTGGATAGCGCGCTGAAAGGCGCGGCCCTCATGAGTGCGGCTCTCCTGGGAGCACTGCTGCTCTCGGGTGCCTCTGCGGCCGCTCGGCATCTGGTGTGGCTGATCGGGGTGCTAGCATTGCTGGCCGTGCCACTTCTGTCGCTGGTCCTGCCTGGCTGGCGCGTCCTGCCGGCGTGGGCGGTGCCTCCGTCGATGGAAGCATCTCCGTTGCCGGAAAAGGATATGTCCGATGGGTTTCACCGGACAAATTTCCGTAGCCCAGCCGCCTCTGAGGGCGCTCCCTTGCAAGCGGATGTTCCGGAGAGATCCCCCGATACCCCGGCGACGGCAGCGATTCCCGCGATTCCCGCTGCGGTGCCGACCATGGCCGCTGCGCCCGCGTTCCTGCCGCAGCCGGTGCTGTGGTGGCGCACCGCACTGCCCTCAGTCTGGAGCGCCGGTTGTGCCGTGCTGCTCCTGCGTCTATTGGCAGCGCACTGGCTCCTGCGCCGGGCTGCGCGGCGGGCCCGGGCTGTCTCGGACGGTCCGCTGACGGCTGCGCTGGCGGCGGCGGCTTTGCGGTTAGGTGTGACCCAGCGCGTGCGGCTGCTGGTGGAGGAAAAGCGCACGATCCCCGTGGTCTGGGGCGTCTGGTGGCCCCGGCTCATGCTGCCTGTGGAGGCGCTGACATGGGATGCAGGACAGCTCCAGTCTGTTCTTCTCCACGAACTGGCCCACATCCGGCGACGAGATACTCTCGTGCAGTGGGTCACTCAACTCGCCTGCGCCGTGCATTGGTTCAACCCTCTCGTCTGGCTGGCCGCGTGGCGTCTGCATGTGGAACGCGAACGTGCCTGCGACGACATGGTGCTCGCTAGTGGCGTGAAGGCATCCGCCTACGCGGAGCATCTGCTCCACATTGCATCACAACTTTCCCCCGCCCGATGGACCTCCGCCTGCGGTTTGGCGATGGCCCGGAAATCCGCGTTGGAAGGCCGCCTCTTGGCCGTGCTAAGTGGAAAACTGAACCGACGCGGCGTGACTGCTGCGCTCGCTGCCAGCTCCCTGATTATGGGGGCGGGCGTCGCTATCCCGGTCGCCATGCTGAGGGCGGCCGGACCTGACAACAAACCGGACGCCGCTTCCGCTGCCAGTCAGACCCCGCCGCCGATGCAAAACCGCACCGGCAAGATCCAGGCGGCTACCCTGGCAAACCTCAAATGGGGCGAACCCGTGAACGGCCTGCGCATGGCGCTCGCCTTTCCTCCCACGCTGAAAGACCCGCTACTCGGCGAAGAAGAGTTTTACCAGCTGGTTGTGCAGAATGTTTCTGAAAGGGAAATACGCTATACCGCGAATGCCGACGCGCCAAATCCCCGCTCCATGCAATGGCGTGAGGGCGAGCGCATCGTTCAGGCCCTGTCCGACAGTGACGCGCAGAAGGCGGACTGGACCCTCGCCCCCGGCGAATGCGGCGTGCTCTGGATGTTCACGAAAGAAGAGCGCAATAAAGACGGCAAAACCATAAGCTCCCTGCTAGACAACGACCTTGGCGGCGGCCCGCGCTACCACGTTGTGGTGAACATGGAAGTCGCCAAAGCCCCGGAAGGAGCGTGGACCGGCAAGCTCATCACCGGCGAGATACGCGGTTCCTCAAACAAAGCCGATGCGCCCAAAACGAGCGATGCCGGGCCACGGCGGAAGGTGGACTGGAGCAAGCCTCCTGCGGATAGCTTCTTCGAGGGGAAATACGATCCGGAACTGGTTGCCCGCCTCGCGGGGAATCCGGGAACGTTGAATGATGACAACAATGTCTGGCCGCTTTCAGAGCAAATCCTCCGGGCCGCGGTGGAGGGAGACCCGCAGTTCCGCCATTTGCTGACCGACGAGAAACTGGCGGCTGCCGACGACGATAGCCGCACCCTGACAATGTCGCTCGCCGCCTACGATTATTCGGTGTTCGGGAACAAGGCTGCGCTGAAGGTCATTCTGGACCAGCTCGAACACGGACAGCACGAGGCCTATCTTGCGGCGTGTCCTCTCGGATTTGTGGACGAATGGGATCAGTCCGTTCCTGCGGTGGAGAGAGTCTTCGCACAGCGGGGCGGGGCGAAGGGCGAGGAGTATCACCGGTTCTGGGCGCATCGCGAATGGTTCTTCCCGGAGAGCTTTGCGGCTTTTCAGAAGACGCAGCTTGCAGCGAACAAGCTGGACTCCGCGTCGCTGCAGGGCGTCTGGAAAGGCAGCAAGGATGGCGTGGACGTCACGTTGCGTTTCGGGAAGAGTCAGGATTGGGAAGTCCGCTTCCTGGAAACGGACCGGAAGTTGGCGCTGTCCACAGAGCCGTGGTATACGGCCACGAGGCTCGATCTGATGGCGGCGAACGAGAAGGGGACGCCTGTGCATTGCGGCACCCTGAGGCGTGGCTCTGACGGCGTGCTGCTTCTGCACGTTCTCGAACACGGCGCCACACGCGGGGATCTCGGATACCGCAGGGTGACTGACCTCGTGCTGACAAGGGAAGCCGACGCTCCGAAAGTTGCGGATGCCGGGCAGCGGCGGAAGGTGGATGATATTCTTCAACTCGCTGCGACCACGCCCAAATCACAGGAAGAGATGGAGCGGCTGAATGGCATGATCCTTGAGGCAGCAGCGGAGAAAGTCCCGGGATTGGGCTCCCTCTTGAAGAACGAAGAACTGAAGCGCAGCGATGATGGGCAGCAGAGTCTCGCGCTGGCACTTGCGGCATATGATTATTCGCTCAGTGGCAACAAGGAGGCACTGCAGTTCATCCTGGACAAAGTGGCCGCGGAGACCACGGACGACAGCGACGAGGCGGCGCTCGGCACGCTGGCGTGGATTGACGAGTGGGAGCTTTCCACGGCCGCATACGAGAGGCACTCTAGCCGGATTTACGGGGCGCAGGTGGACGCCTACGGTTCGTTCTGGGAGGGGAGAGAGCGACTCTTTCCCGAGAGCTACGCGCGCTATTTTGCTAAGGAACTGGCCGCAGTCGGGATTGATGCCGCATCGCTGCGGGGAATCTGGAAGGGCAGCGGGGAGGGGATCAATGTGGAGATTCGTTTTGGTGAGAGAAATGAATGGGAGATCACGCGGAACGGGAAGAACATCAGCAGGGCGCAGTTGAGGACCCATTCCAGAGCCGTCGAGGGAGATGGAATCGTCGAACTGCACACCCTTGATGAAACCCAAAGCGACTCCCCCTACAGCTACTCTTGGCTGAAACCTCGGGGCACCGGCAAACTGCGGCTGCATTTGTACCGTCAGGAAGCCTCCGCTACCCCGACGGTAACGGAGGTGGATCTGACCAAACAACCCGGCGAGTCCGCAGCACCAGAGGATCCGAAGACCGCCGCGGCAAAGCTCGCGCCTGACGCGCTGCTGGGCACATGGCGGGGGACGGTGAATGGGGAAAAGCTGATGCTCTCATTCCATCGCCCGCCCGCGGAGAAGGACGTGCAATTGGACATCTATTTCGGCGAGGCGACGATTGGGGCACTGGCGGGTTTCACGGTCGCGGAGGATGGAGGTTCGATTGATGTGGTGCAGCGAAGTGCGGGCGGCGGAATGAAGTTCGGAACGCTCATTCCGGTCGAGGCTGGCAAGCTGAAACTGGAGCTGTACGGCCGGCAGAAGGGGCAGCAGGAGACGATCTTGACACGCGATGCAGAGGCGGCGGCGACCGAACCTCAGCAGGAGGATGCGCGTACGCTTTTTGAGTTATGGAGGCGGCAGGCGGATGACGTTGAGGACGGCGGGATTCCTTACTGGCTCGTTGACGGGCTAGCGGATGAGGTCCGCGCTTTTGTTCATGCGCATCCGAATCTGGACAGTGCGGCAAAACTGGAGGCGCTGCTGCCGCGTTTCGCCACTTCGGTCTATCAGTCCCTGCCGCTGGCTGATGCGATCCAACTACTGAATGACGTGGCGTATTACTCCACGAAACCAATGGAGGCGTATCTGGCCAGAGAGCAGCGGCTTGAGAAGCTCACCGGTTCCTGGGAAGGCAAGGTAAACGGACGGGCGGCATTGCTGAGGATTGGCCGGAGATCTCCAGTGGCCAATGGCATCTCTATGGAGCTGTGCTTCCCAACTGAGGGGGAGTTCGAAACGCTGCAATATGGGGCGGCATTGGATGGGATCGCTTTCAAGCTGGGTCTTGAGCAAGCGGATGGGAAATCAAAACCGTTCGGTTCGTTAGTCCCGGTCACGGGGGAATCGCTGAAGCTGACAGTACTGGGGAAAGAGGAGGTTTTCATGCTCACCCGTAAAGTCGAACCCCAACCGACAGAGCCGAGGGAGCAGGCTGCCCGCGAGCTTTTCGAGATGTGGAAAGCGACAGCCAATGCGGACGGGACGATTCCTGGCACGTTCATCGGCAATCTGGCGACGGAGGTGCGGGCATTTGGCAAGGCGCACGCTGGCCGGAGGCATGCGGACAACATTGTGAAGCTGCTGCCCCGTTTCGTTACGTCGCGCGATTGGACGCAGGCGGAGGCCATCAAGCTGCTCGACGATGTGGCATACTTCGCGACCGATCCCATCGTGGCACGGATGACGAAAGCGAAGCTGGTGAGCGGGCCGTTGTGGCGGACGATGGTGGAGTTTCAGGACATCCCGGTGCCGATTGAAAAGTGGAGCGAGCCGCTGCGCGGGCTGCGGATTGGGCTGCGCATTGTGGAGGCGGACTGGCGCATCGGAGGCAAGGTGCGTGCCGAGCTTTGGCTGCACAATGCCGGGGAGAAAGATGAGATCATTCAGACCACTGGACCCGACCGGCAGGACGCCGGGGTGATCGTTTCCGCCATCGGAGCTGATGGGAGTGAGCACGCGGCGCATCGCGGCAGTTGGCGGATTCTCACGCAGCCGATGGTCTGCACGCTGCCCGCCGGATCTGTGGTGATGGCGAAGACATTTGAGGTGAAATTTTTCGGGCCGGAGAACAATGCGGCGGTGTGGAGCGCGCCGGAGTTTCACGGCCTGCCTGCGGGGAAATACAAGCTGCGCTGTTCATGGTCGGATTCAGCAGGGCTCTACGAAGGGAAAGAATGGAGAGGCTCGCTCACGGCACCGGAAGTGGAGTTTACGCTAGTCGCTGGCACCGCAGTGGATCAGCCCAAGGTGCGTCCAAGCGGGGAGTGGAGCGCGGCATGGCGGGAACTGAGCGCCACGGTGGCTGCGGCCCGCGGCACGCCGGATGCCGATGTGGAATCGCTCATTGCATGGGGCGACACGAAGGACGGGCTGCGCTCCGGGGTGCTGATGACTGACCGCGTGAAACGTGGCGGCAGGACAGAAGCCCGGCTCGTGGTGCGCAATGTTTCTGAAAAGAGCGTGACCGTGGCACTCTCACCAGTGCCGAACCGGATTGACGTCAAAGCTGCTGCGGCGGACGGCACGCGGCTGCAGGTTCACAAGGTGGTGTTGTTAGGGGTGGACCCGTCCTTCAGCTATACATTCAAGCCTGGCGAGCAGCTCGAATTTCCTGCGCCACCGATCCAGTTCAGTGTGGAGCGCGACGCGGATGGGAAGGTGCGGACGCCAGGGTTTCCGATCTGCGGCGTGGAGACGGGACCCGGCACGGTCAGCGTCCGGTTTTCCATGACCAATGGGCATGCCCCGGACAGCGGAGTGGTGAAGGTGG
>JAIXVE010000111.1 GCA_027483175.1 Verrucomicrobiaceae bacterium
CGAACCACCCTTCATGTTCGACAAAGCCTTGTCGTCAAACTGCACCTCCCCAGTCTGCCCGTCCTTCTCAAGAATCACCGACGTCTGCTTCAGCGTCCGCCCGCGGTTCAATCCCACAATCCGAATCCCAGACTTGTCCCCCTTCTTCCGCGGCGAACCATCCCCATACACGGAAATCCGCTCCCCATTCGCCTTCGTGTTCACCAGGTAAACCGTCAGGTTCTTGTTCGATCCCACATACCCAGCCAGCACCATGCCCTCGAACGGATTCGGTGCCTCCGCAGGCGGCGGTTCCTTCAGCTCAAACTCAAACGGGCTCTTCGCCTGCAGATTCTCGTAACGCCCGAGATTGTACTCCCGCGGCGGAAACGCCTCCTCAGCAGGCGCGGCCGTCTCCACCGCCGCTTGCGCCACAGAAAGAAAACACACCAGCGGCGCAGCAGCGCAGCTCAATAGCATGGTCAGATTGGATCGTTTCATTACTGTCCGGGGTTAACAGGATTAACAGTTTCAGGAGTGGCCACAGCAGCCGGAGCCGCCTCGGCCGGTGGAGCAGCAGCAGAGGCCGCCGCTGCAGGCTCAGGCGTCGGCACCGCCGCCGTCACAGGTGCTTCGACCACCGGAGCCGCCGGTTGTTCATTCATCGCCACCTCGTCCGCAGTCGCACTCTCCGGAGCCCACCACTTCTCAATCGTCACAAAACACTCCACAAACTGCTCCGCATCATTCTGCTCGTTCTTCCGCGGCACCATCGTCACCCGCGGCACAAACCGGAACTCGCTCGGCTTCTGCAACCGGTACACAAACGTCATCACATCCGTCCACGTCCCCTTCACCTTCGTCTCATAACGACTCCGGATGAACGGCAGCTCTTCCGTCGGCATCAGCGGATCCAGCGGCCGCGGCGAAATCAACTCCAGATCCAGCCCCGACCTCAGGTCGTTCTGCACCAGATTGTCCAGATAAGTGTCCCGCGCCGTCTCGTCCGCATACTCCTTCAGATTGGCCCCGATCCATGCCCGCTTCTCCTCCGCCGCAGGAGCCTCCCGCCGCCACACCTCCAGCGCATTCACCTTCGTCTTCAATCCCGCAAGCCGTCGCTCCGAACGGAGCATCAGGCTCGAATACCACGCCCACCCAAGGACATTGGCTAGGAGAAACAATCCACTGAGCAGGATGACTAGCATCCGCTTCTCGCTGGGCTTAAGCTGCGTCATCTTTCTTTTTGGTAGTGCCTTTGATCTGGAATGGAACCGCACCGTTCTTCGGCGCCTCAACCTTCGGAACCCATTCGTATTCCTTCAAAGCCGGATTGGCCTTGATCACATTCGTATAACGAATCGAATTCTGACTCGTCTGACCCTCCCCCTTGATCGTGATGTCCGCCACCTCCCCCTCGCCTGTCTTGTGGTCACGCTCAATCTCAATGCTCGTCACCCGCACGTTCATGCTCTGCTGCTGATACAGCGGATCCAGCACCTGCTTCAGCATCTCGATCGGATACTTGTCGAAATTCACCGCGGAATCCATCGCCTGCTCCTGCTTCACCGTCGTCTCCACCCACCCATACTGCGCCTCCAGATTGTTCGCCGTCTTCTGCAGCTGGCTGATGTTCCGCTGCGTCATGAACCACTTCACCGCAAAAAATCCCGGAATGATCAGGTACGCCGCCGCACACGCCCCCGCAATGTTCCGAATCCGCCGCAGCTTCGCCGCACGCTGCTTCCCTAGCGCCACAGACACCGGCTCAAACCCCGACGGCGGTACCGGCGGCGCAGGCGCAGGCCTCCCCTCCCTCACCACCCGCACCCCGAACACCTGCTGCAGCACTTCCGCCGCCCCAGGCGCAACCGCCTCCGTCCACAACCGGATCGTCTCCAGCTCAGGAGCCATCCCCTGCATGTACAGCGGCATCAGCAGCTGCTCGATCTCCTGCGCCGTCTCCGGCCCCAGATCCGGCGTGTTCAGCGCATGAAAATACAGCGGCTGATCCCCCCGCGTCACACAGAACACCAGCCGCCCCAGCTCCTTCCAGATCACCAGCGCATTGTCCGGCAGATAATACAGATAAGGCGACACCTCAAACTGGTGCGGCGCACTCTTCGGCAGCGTGTCCGCACGCCCGGCATGCAGCACCGACGCCAGCAGCAGGGTCTGCCCGTCCACTACCTCCACCGTCCGATAATCCATCAGGCAACCAGCCGCCGTCTCCGGCTTCAACCCCTGCTTCTCCACCTGCACGTCAATAATGTCAGGCAGCAACTCCGCATCCGTCGTCGCCGCTCGGATCGGCACCGCAAACGCCGCCGCCACCGGATACCCGAACACTCGACTGTACCGGCACTCCGCAGGCGTCGCCGTCGCCCCAAGCCGCTCCGCCAGCACCCAGCCAGCCGCCGTCTGTCTCCACAACTCCCACACGTCCTCCCCAGGAAGCAGGATGGAGTTCTCATTGCCGGTGTTCGTTTGCTTCATGCAGGACAGGGGTTCGGAAAAAACAGGATGCGAATCACGGGTTCGTCTCGGTCGCTACTCGAAAAGCGGCACTTCTTCGCGGGATAAAATCTGCGGGTTCGCATTCCGCCCACGCACAATCAGCACCACCCGCTTCCGGTACTCCCCCACCGTCGCCACACTCTCAATGTGCACCGTCTGCTCGTTCAGCCCAAACCGCTGCAGCGTCATCGCATCCGCCGCCGCAATGCCCAGCATCTGCAGCCCAGTATTGATGTCCTGAATCTTCTGGTCGTCCTCCGTGTCCTCAATCCCATCCGCTCCCCACCGGCTCGTCTGCACAAACTCCGTCGCCTCCTCAAGAAACCTCCCGTAATCATCCTGCGCGTCCGACGTCGAACTGCTCGCCAGCATCGCCGCCGCCAGCACCTTCGGCTCCGCCTCGTTCAAATCCAGCCCCCCACTGCTGTAAATCGTAAAGAAATCCCGCCAGTCCGGCGCATTCGCCGCCACCACATCAAACCCAGGCACCAGCAGCACTTCATCCAGCGAATAAAACGGCCGATTGAACGGGTACCCAATGTACCCCTGCTCCTCGTAATCCTCCCGCTCCATCCCCTTCAGCGCCGTCCCATCGTTCTGGTCCGTCCAGTCCATCAATCGGTCAATCAGCGTGTCCGCATCATCATTCCCAAGCCCCCACAACGAAAACATCCGCTCCAGCAGCACCCGGTCCTGGCTCTGCAGCACCCGGTTCAAATTGAACCGCCCACCCTCCCCTCGAATCCTCACCACCACCGTCTCCCCTTCCGTCAGCATCGGATTCGTCTCCGCACTCATGTTCAACAACGCCGCATCATACTCCTTCACCACCGGATTCATCGCAATGTTGATTCCCATCTCCGCAAGCTGCCGCGCACGGAATCCCTGCTTCTGCGCAATCGTCAGATCCATGTCGTGCGCCACAATCCGCACCGTGCTGTAGATAATCAGCGACAGCATCGCAATCAGCCAGATCACCATCAGCAGCGCAGACCCGCGTCGGCAATGCCGGCGGCCAACGCTCTGTTTTGATGTTCCAACTCGCATTCTTGTAGAAAATTTATAGGTCTCCTGTCCCCCGCACCCGTCAGCACAGGCACCAAAGCAGAATCCTTCCAGCGCTTTTGACCACCGGACAGCGATTCCGTTCACTCAATTCCGCACCTCCCTCCATCCGCGGCCACGGGTCCTCCTCCCCACCCTCCGTTTTCTGGCTCAAGGCAGCCAATTGTAAAAATTCCAGGATTCACAACTGCACGAAAATCCCCGCACCCTCCCACCACCTCCCCATCCCACCCCATTCCCACACCCCCATCCCACCCATTCAGCCCCCCGAACCGGGATTCTCCTAACAAACATCCAGGCAAGCGGAAATTCATAAAAAATTTACCGTGTCAGGGCAAAATTTTCTTGTTCCGGACCCTCTCCGCTCTACACCTGAATCGACCACTGCATCGGCATCCTGACAAACCCATGAATCGCCCCTCTCAGCCCTCAACTTCCGGTTCCAGCGGCCTCCGCCGCCTCCCGGAATCAGGCCTGATCAGCGCTCTCCCGGTCATGCCGCTCCGCCAGTCCCCCTCCCCCTCCCCCGCAGCGCCCCTTCCCCGTTCCCGTCCCCAGACACATGCCTTCCCAAGACCGGCTTCTCATCCTCTGGCAGCACGTTTCCGACCATCTGCGTCAGAACGTCGGCCCCGACGCTTTCTCCCGCTGGTTCTCCTCTACCCGTCTCCTTAACGCCTCAGACTCAGGCGTCACCATCGCCGTCCCAGACTCCATCCACCACCTCTGGATCGAGGAAAATTACCTCTCCGCTCTCCGCCAGGCCCTCACCCTCGTCCTCGGCGAAGCTCCCCCCGTCACCCTCACCGTCGACGACCAACCGCCTCGCGAGGCCCCCTCCTCTCGCGATTCCGCCACTCCCCGCGAAGACCGCAGTCTCCCCGAAGACTCCGCCTCCTCACGCCAGGACCCCGAACCCGACCTCCCCGCCGTCGCCGGCCTCACCGCCGACCGTACCTTCGAAAGCTTTGTCGTCGGCGCCAGCAACCAGTTCGCTCACGCCGCCGCCCAAGCCGTCGCCACCAGCCCCGGCCGCGCCTACAACCCGCTCTTCTTCTACGGCGGCTCCGGCCTCGGCAAAACCCACCTCATGCAGGCCATCGGCTGGAACATCGCCTCCCGTCGCCCCAAAGCCCGCGTCGTCTACATCACCAGCGAGGAATTCACCAACCTCTTCATCCAGGCCCTCCAGACCAACTCCATCGTCCGCTTCCGTAAACGCTTCCGCCAGGCCGACGTCCTCCTCATCGACGACATCCACTTCCTCGCAGGCAAAGAACGCTCTCAGGAAGAGTTCTTCCACACCTTCAACGCCCTCCTCGACGGCCACAAACAAATCGTCCTCTCCAGCGACCGCCCACCAGGCGAAATCAAAGACCTCGAAACCCGCCTCGTCACCCGCTTCGAATGGGGCCACACCGCTGAACTCACCCCGCCAGACGAGGAAACCCGCGTCGCCATCCTCCGCAAAAAAGCCGAGTCACTCTCCGTCGATGTCCCCGCTGACATCATCTCATGGCTCGCCGGCCGCATCCGCAGCAATGTCCGCCGCCTCCACGGTGCCTTCATCCGCATCGCTTCATGGATCTCCCTCAACGGCCCCCTCTCCATCAGCCAGGCCGAAGACCTCCTCCGCGACCTCCTCCGCCAGGAAGCAGAAAACGGCATCAGCATCGACAAAATCCAGAAGCTCGCCGCCAAGGAATTCGACATCCGCCTCGCCGACATGGTCAGCCGCAAACGCACCGCCGCCATCGCCTTCGCCCGCCAGGCCGCCATGCACCTCACCCGCGAAATGACCGGTCTCTCCTACCACGAAATCGGCGAAGCCTTCGGCGGCCGCGACCACGGCACCGTCATGCACGCCTGCCGCACCGTCGAAAAACGCATGAAAGCCGACGAAAACGTCCGCCTCCGCATCACCGCCCTCGAAACCGGTCTGCGCCGCAATCTCTGACCGCTCGCTCCCCCCTCATGGCCTCCCTCACGCCACCCCCAGCCCTCCTCGTCCTCGCCGCAGGCATGTCCTCCCGCTACGGCGGTAAATCCAAACAAACCGACGGCATGGGCCCAGCCGGCGAAACCCTCCTCGACTACTCCGTCTTCGACGCCCTCGCCGCCGGCTTCTCCCGCGTCGTCTTCATCATCCGCCGCGAAGGCGAACCCGAATTCCGCGACCGCGTCGTCCGCCGTCTCGAACCCCACCTCCCCGTCGATCTCGTCTTCCAGGACCTCAACGATCTCCCCGCAGGCTTCTCCACCCCGGAAACCCGCCAGAAACCATGGGGCACCGGCCACGCCGTCTGGGCCGCCCGCCACGCCATCCACGAGCCATTCTGCGTCATCAACGCCGACGACTACTACGGCACCACCTCCTTCGCCGCGATGGGTGCCTTCCTCCGCTCCCTGCCACCCGACCAGAACCCCGCCCCGTGGAGCATGGTCGGCTTTCCTCTCCGCAACACCCTCAGCGAACACGGCCGCGTCGCCCGCGGTCTCTGCTCCGTCACCCCCAGCGGTCTCCTCTCCTCCGTCGAAGAACTCACCGACATCTACCGCACCGACTCCGGCGCAGAAAACCGCACCCCGGACTCTCCACCACGCCCGCTCTCCGGCGACGAAACCGTCTCCATGAACATGTGGGGCTTCACTCCCTCCGTCTTCGACGCCTTCGGCGCCGAATTCTCACGATTCCTCTCAGCGTCCATTTCCAGCCCGTCCGCCGAATTCTACATCCCCCTCGGCGTCGACGCCGCCATCCGCTCCAACGCCGCCACCTGCCGCGTCCTCCCCACCGACAGTCAATGGTTCGGCGTCACATGGCCCGACGACCGCCCCCGCGTCGTCGACGCCATCAAAGCCCTCGTCGCCTCCGGCCACTACCGCTCCCCGCTCTGGAGCTGATCCCCAAAGCCGCAGCAGCAGCCGGAGGCTGACAACGCCTCACCTCAAGGCTGCCCCGCCGCCTTGCCGCCAGTCTCCGCCTTCAGCGTCTGCCCCTCTAACCACACGTACTCCTTCCACGCGCCTTCATACAGCCGCACCTTCGGAAACCCTAGCAGGTGCTTCAGCGCAAAATACAGCAGGCTCCCCTCGCGCGAGGTCCCGCAATAGCAGATCACATCCTTGTCAGGCGTGATCCCCGCAGTCGCCAGCTCCGCCTTCACCGTCTCGAGCGGCCGGAACTTGTGCGTGTTGTCCTTCTCCATCATTCGCGCCCAGTGAAAACTGATCGCTCCCGGAATGTGCCCCTTCCGGAGCCAGATCTCATCCTCCCCCTGATACTCATTCAGCGGCCGCGCATCAATCAGCAGCTTGCCAGCCTTGCCCGCATGCGCCTGCACCGCCTTGATGTCCGCCGCAATCCCAGGCTCCCCCTTCTTCGGCAGCTTCCCCGCAGGATTCCCGAAATACTCCTGCACCGGCTTCAACCCGGCCTTCACCCACTCCGCCAACCCGCCATCCACCACCCGGATGTCCTTCACCCCAGCCTTCTCCAGCACATAAACCACCATGCTCGTGCTCAGCACTTCGTCATTCGGCAGCGCCGCCCCCGTCGCATACACCAGATGCGTCCGCTCCCGGTCCACCCCTGCCCGCACCAGCAGCGCCTTCGTCAGCTCTTCCGGAAGGTACTGCACCGGCACCGCCTTGTCAGTCCCCCGCAGGGTGTCGAAATTGATATGGTGCGCCGTCGGCAGGTGCCCACGGAAATAATCCTTGTACCCCCCTCGCGTATCCAGCACCACCGGCCGCTTCGATGCGTCAGGATTCTCAATCATCTCCTTCGCTTCCATCACGGACACCAGCCCGATCCCCGCACGCAGCACCGCAGGCAGCAGGACCAGCAACAGACAACTCAATTTCGTTTTCATTCTCATGTTCATTTTCATAATGTGATAGCAGTTCAATGTCTCGGATTCCCTATCAGCCGCAGCACCGCGTAAGCACCACCCGCCAGCACCGCCGCACACGGCAGCGTCACCACCCACGCCGCCAGCACCGGCCGCACCGTCTTCCACCGCGCCTGACCCGTCGTCACCCCGACCCCTAACAACGCCCCCACCGAAACATGCGTCGTCGACACCGGCAGTCCATGCACACTCGCCGTCGTCACCAGCAGCGACGTCGCCAGATTCGCCGCAAACCCTTCCCCGGGATTCATCCCCGTAATCCCGTGCGCCAGCGTCTCCGCCACCCGCCTCGCCCCGATCACCCCACCGCACGCCATCGCCACCGCCACCAGCACCATCGCCCCGCTCCCGCCCAGCCACCCGCTCCCCGCAACCAGCGCCGCCATCTTCGGCGTGTCATTCAATCCTCTCGCAAAACATACCGCTCCCGCACTCAGCCAGTGCCCCGCATCCACCCCACGCTTGCGCCCCTCCCCAGCCATCCCCGCAACCCGCAGCAACCCATGCACCAGCGCCCCGCACGCCACCGCCAGCACCGGACTCACCAGCAGCGGCATCAGAAAACTCTCCCACAGCTTCCCCCCATTCACACTCCCAGCCACCCAGCCACTCCCCACCAGCCCTCCCACCAGCAGATGCGTCGTCGACACCGGAAATCCTAACCGCGTCGCCAGCATCCCGGCTCCCCCTGCACCGCCTGCCACCGCCAGCAGAAACCTCGGCTCCGCCGCCATCGCATCCGGCACCAGCCCCCTCCCGGAAAACGCCTTCAGCATCGCCCCGCTCAACCCCGCAGCCGCCAGACATCCCGCAGCCGTCGCCACCGCCGCCCATCGCACCGCCCCGGCATAACCACTCGTCCCGCTCCCGTACAGCGACGCCACCCCCTTGAAATTCGCATTCGCTCCATTCGCATACGCCACCACCACCGCCGCCCCAAGAATCATCACAGTCTCCACATTCATTATTTGTCCAGATTGGCAAATGTCAGGCTCGTGTCATCCCGGTTTCATCGCTCATCTCACTCCCCTCAGCCCTCCGCCCCATCTCGGTGCGTCGGCACCGGCTTCCCCGGCCGGAAATGCTCCGCATGCTCCACCACCGCCTCCAGCCCGGGCATCGCCGCCACCACTTCCCCTAACCCTTCCCGCAGCGCCTCCAGCAGCACCGCCGGATCCGCCTCCGCACGCAGATTCACAATCAGCTGCCCCCCGCCCACCGGCTCGTCCAGCTCCATACCCAGCTCCGCCACGTAATCACTCCGCACCAGATTCACACTAGCCAATTCTCCCGCAAGGCTGTCGTCAGGACTGAAGGTCATCTTGAAATGCGCAATCTCCGCGCCAGCTCCCGCCAGCAGCCCCTGCACCGCACCAGCCAGCTCCCTCAGCACTTCATTCGCATCAAACTCATCCGCATGCCGCAGCGTCACCGTCGCATTCAGCCACCCCAGCAGCGCCTCTCCCTCCGCATACACTTCGTAATCCACCGCCATCGGATTCCGCCGCGCCTGCTCCCCTGACATCAGCACCTCAAACAACTCCTCCAGCCCCGTCTCCTCCCGCGGCGACGCCGCCAGCACCCGCGCCAGCGGATACTCCCGACTCAACACCCCCCTCAATTCCTCCAGCTCCTCCGCAACTAGCAGATCACTCTTCGTGATCACAATCACATCCGCCTCCTCCAGCTGCTTCCGGAAAATATACGCCACCTTCGCAGAAAACGTCCCCCCTCCCTCCAGCCCGAACACCCGCCGCGCCCGTACCGGATCCACCAGCACCGCCAGCGGAGCCACCGTGAACGAATCCCCATACAGCCGCCGCAGCGGATACGTCACCGTCGCCACCAGATCCGTACAACTCCCCACCGGCTCCGCGATGAATACCTCCGGCTTCCCAGCCTCATCCAGCTTCTGCGCCGCCTCCACCAGCGTGTTGAACCGACAGCAGAAACACCCGCCCGCAATCTCCTCCGTCGCAAACCCCTGACCCCTCAACAGCTTCGTATCCACCAACCCACCCGCCTGGTCATTCGTGATCAACCCCACCCGCAACCCCTGCCCGCTCAGATACCGCGCCAGCCGCCCCACCGTCGTCGTCTTCCCAGCCCCAAGGAACCCCCCGATCATGATGTATCTCGCTTTCGTTGCCATACCCCCAACCTTATTTGCCAATATCAGCAAATAGGCAACCGCCGTGTGTGCGTCTTGCGCCAGTTTCTCCACAATGGTAACCCAGCCCATGCCGCGCCGCCCCGACCCCCAACCCTTCGATTGCCTCGCCGCCATGCGGGCTCTGGGCGAACCCACCCGGCTCCGCCTCGTCCGCCATCTCATCGCACGCCCCTGCACCGTCGGCGAACTCTGCGATCTCCTCAGCGCCACCCCCTACAACGTCTCCAAACACCTCCGCGTCCTCCGCAAAGCCAGTCTCCTCGAAATGGAAAAACACGGCCAGCACCACATCTACTCCCTCGCCGCCAACTTCCGCCACCAGCTCGCCCGCAACGGCAACATCCTCGACCTCGGCTGCTGCCAGTTCCACTTCGACCGCCTCCCGGACTAACCCCGCCTCACCGCACCGGCTCCGCAGGCACCCCAGGCACCACCACCCCTTTCTCGCCAGCCGCCGCACGCGCCTCCTGCACCTCCGCCCCGAACCGCTTCATCAACGGCCCGGAATACGTCCGCCACGCGAGCACACCTCCACCCACCGCCGCCACCAGCGTCAACGCCATCAGCGCCGCTCCCATCGCCGTCCCGCTGTCCGTCTTCCCATGCTCCGCATACCGCGCCGGCAGCAGCAAACACGCAATCACCAGCAAAAACGACGCCACCGGCACCAGCATCAGCACCACCAGCCACCCGGACCACCCGATATTCACAATCCTTAACCCCGTCATCACCATCACCGCAATCCCGCCCACAACCCCCAGCACCACACTCCCAGTCCCCACCAGCATCGCCAGCGACCCCATCGCATCCCGGTTCCCCATCTCCATCGGAGCAGTCACCAACCGGTAAATCACCAGCCCGACAAAACTCAACTGCAGCAGCGACAACCCGATCACCACCAGCACATATGCCTGCCGACTCATCCCCCTCGCCTCCTGCACCGGCCTCACATTCCGACTGATCTGCCGCGCCCCCGACCTCGCCGGCCCAGCCGCCACCGGCGCAGGCTGCAAATGCACCGGCACCACCGCATTCAATGGCACCCATTGCGACGCATTCTCCGGCAACACCCAACTGTCCGACTGCAGCTTCCCCGCCGCCCGCTGCCGCAACAAGGTCTCCAGCGGCACCGGCCCCGCCGCCTGCCCGTCCGCCCCCGTGTACCTCAGCATGATCAGCGTATCCAGGGGCCGCCACACCGTCCCCCCAGCCTCCACCACCTGCACCGTCGGCAGCAGATTTCCCGACGCCAGCCACTGGCACAACACTTGAAACTCAACCGGCCCGGCCGGCTGCCCGGATGCGTCAGCATAATAGTAATCCATAATAACAAGTATTTGAAAATTCCCACCCAGTGTCACTACCCCTTCAGCACCACCGCCTTGTACGCCAACCACCCCACCAGCACCAGCAATACCAGCACCATCAGCTTCATCACCACCCGCGGCCCTCTACTAGGAGGTGCGACCGCCACCGGCTCAGGCATCCGCCACCCCACCGCGTCCCGCACCGCCTCAACGGGTGCCTTCACCTCCGTCCCCTCCACCACAGGCGCCACCACCACCTCGGACATCGCCGCCACCACAGGCTCCTCAGGCACAGCCACCGTCACCTCCGGTTCCACCACCGCCAGCGGCACAACCGCCTCAGGCGTCTTCTCCACCACCGGAACTTCTTCAGCCACAGCCTTCACCTCCGGCTCCAACGCAACCAGCGCCGCGACCACCACCGGCGTCTCCTCCACAGTCTTCTCTTCACTCACAGCCACCTTCACCTCCGGCTCAGACACCGCCACCGGCTCCTCCACCACAGAAACCACTTCAGGCACGGAAACCTCCGCCATCGGCGCCAACGCAACCACCTCAGGCACAGTCTCTTCCTTCACCACAGACACCGACTCCACCTTCACCTCACTCGCCACTTCTAACATCTCCACCGCCACCGGCACTTCCATCACCGCTCCCTCGCCAGCCAACTCCACACCCACCGCCACCTCCTCAGGCACCACCACCGGACCCCACGGCCCATCCACCATCAGAAACGAATCCCCCTCCGCCAGCGCTGCCTCCTCCTCCGGCTCCTTCGTCACCACAAACGCCTCCGGAAAATCCCCGGGATCCAGCACGCCAACCGCAGACGGAATCCCCACACTCATCCGCCCACTCTCCACAGGCACCTCCGCCCGCAACGGCATCGGCTCGCGCCTCACATTCCCTGCCACCTTCCCCTCACCAGCCAGTCGCTCCACCCACACGCCAAGCGCTCGCAACCCCGCCCCTGCCTTCCCAGCCGCCTCCCCTCGATCCGCGCTCGCCCGCACGCCCCTCACAACAAGTTCCGCAAGGCCCTCAAGTGCCTCCTGAACCATCTCCCGCTCCAATCGCGGCGTCGGTGTCGCTGTTTCTTCCATGCTTGCACCAGCATAAACAGGGGGACCGGAATGCACCAACGAAAATCCGCGGCCGCACCTCGTGTCGTCCGTCTTGCAGATGGCGTCTCATGGACGCGGGATTTTTTCCGAATCCACGGCGCGAATCAGGATTCGCAACCGACGGGCTGCACTGGTCCATCACTGTCCCCCTTCACCCATCACCTCAACCAACTCAAAAACGCCGGCTCCGCCGCCCGCGCAATGTCGGTCGCTCCTCCCCTGCCCCACTCCCGCCTCCCTCACTACTCCGAAATCCCTCACTCCTCGGCATTTCAGTCCTCGGTCCCTCACTCCTCGGCCCTTCACTGCGCGGCCCTTCATTCCGGGGCCCCTCGCTACGATACCCCTCATTCCGCGGCGATGGCGCACGCGACGGCTGCCCTGACCGGCCACCACCGCCCCCGCTCCCGCCTCGCCCACCCTGCGACCCTCGCTGATCATACCCGCCACGCGGCGGTCTCGACGCCTGCCCACTCCGCCCGCCTCGCTGCTGGCGCTGCGCCGGCGGCGGCCCCTCCTCCCGCGTATCCCCGGGATCAAACCCCTCAGGCAGCATCCGCGGCATCACCTTCCCAGTCGCTCGCTCCAGCGCCCGCACCGCGTCCCGATCCTCCCCAGTTATGAAACTGATCGCATGCCCAGCCGCTTCCGCCCGACCCGTCCGCCCGATCCGGTGCACGTAATCCTCCACCTGCGGCGGAAAATCCAGATTCACCACGTGCGATATCCCATCCACATCAATCCCCCGCGCCGCAATGTCAGTCGCCACCAGCACCCGCACCGCCCCGTTCTTGAAATCCGCTAGCGCACGCTGCCGCTGATTCTGCGAACGGTTCGCATGCAGCGCCGCCGTCCGGATCCCCTCGCGCTCCAGCTGCCTCACAATCCGGTCCGCCCCATGCTTCGTCCGCGTGAAGACCAGCACCATGCTCATCGCCGGATCCTCTAGCAATCGCGACAGCAGCGCCGGCTTCCGCGCCTTCTGCACCTCGCAGAACACCTGCTGCACCGTCGCCGCAGGATTGCTCCGCTTCCCGATCTCCACCGTCTCAGGATCCCTCAGAAAATCCCGGCTCAGCGTCTCAATCTCCCGCGACAGGGTCGCCGAAAACAGCAAGGTCTGCCGCTCCCTCGGCAGCTTCGCCACAATCCTCCGGATGTCCGGCAGAAATCCCATGTCCAGCATCCGGTCCGCCTCATCCAGCACCAGATACTTCAGATTCGAAAAATCAGCACACCCGCGGTTCATCAGATCCAGCAATCGCCCGGGACACGCCACAATGATCGGCGTCCCCGACCGCAACGCGTCAATCTGCGGCTTCTCCCCCACTCCCCCGAAAATCGCCGCACTCCGGATCCCCAGATGCTTCCCGTACTCCCTCACATTCTCAATGATCTGCGCCGCCAGCTCCCGCGTCGGTGCCAGCACCAGCGTCCTCGTCCCCCGCGCCGCAGGCTCCGACACCATCCGCGTCAGAATCGGCAAAGTGAACGCCGCCGTCTTGCCAGTCCCCGTCTGCGCAATCCCCGTCAGATCCCGCCCCGCCAGAATGGGTGGAATCGCCGCTGCCTGAATCGGGGTCGGATCGGTGTACCCGGTCTCTTGAACCGCCTGCTGAATGCCAGGCGCAAGGCCCAGTGTGGAAAATGACATTCCTCCCCTTCGCCCCATCCACGCAAGGATGCACGCGCTTATTCCATTCTGTTCCCCACCCGTATCGCCGCCACATCCCGCCGGTCCCGCAACGCCGGAAACGCCTCCCGCCACGCCACCACCGCCTCGTGATCCACCGCCGCCCGCACCACTTCCACCCCCGCCCCAGCCTCCGCCAGCACTGCACCCTGCCCGTCAATCACCGCCCTCGCCCCCTCATACAGAAACGCCGGATCCGTCCCGCAACGGTTCACCCCGACCACCACCGCCTGGTTCTCCACCGCCCGCGCCCGCAGCAAAAGCGACCAATGATGCGTCCGCTTCGACGGCCAGTTCGCCACCACCACAAAACAATCCGCC
>JAIXVE010000152.1 GCA_027483175.1 Verrucomicrobiaceae bacterium
ACTTCATGACCGAAGCGACCTCAGGCCGCGAAGACTTCTTCGCCGGATTCGGCCAGTATCCCCGAGAGTTCCAGATCGTCCGCGACGGCACCGAATACGTCATGACCGAAACCTTCCTCTTCCCAGGCCCCAACCCCGACGAACCAGTCCGCACCAACGGCCCCGTCCGCCGCTTCACCAAACTCCCGGCGCGCTACGCCCACTTTTTCGAACCCCCGAAGCAAATTCCGCACGTCTTCAAAGACGTTTCCAACACTCGCAAAGACTGATCGCCTCCGCACGCGCCCCCTCTCCTACCCTGCCCCTCCGAAACCGCCTCGGGCCCGAGCCACAAAAAACAGCACCCCACCACGCTAACTCACACCCCGCTAAGCCCACCCTTGAATCCAGCGAACTCCTCCGTCTCGATGCCCATCCGCTTCAGAATGGTGACAAAGAGGTGGGCGAGAGGCAGTTCATGATGGTCGGGGTCGCTCCGCCAGCCTGAGTCATCATCGATTCCGGCATACGCCTGATTGCTTTCGTCTCCCTTCGCGAACTTGAGATAGCGACCGTTCTGGAAGCCGAGATTTCTGCCGCCAGCAGAGATGATTGGATAGTTCCGCGACAGGTGGAAACTGCTCGAGGCCGACCCATGCATCGCGAAGGTGTTGTCGAGAAGGGTGCCGTTCCCATTTGGCTCGCGGGTGTCCTTGAGCTTCTGGATGAACCGCCCGAATTCCTCGGTCTGAAAACGGTTGTACGTTCCGAGATTGCGCCAACCGTTCGGCTTCTTCACGTCGTGAGTCAGGCTGTGGGCATTGTTGAGCCCGACGGCCCTTGCTAGCAGATCCTGCGGCCCGCCAGTGTTCTCCCTGCCCATCATGTAGGTCGCCACCCGGGTGGAGTCACTGAGGAACGCAAGGAAAATGAGTTCGTAGATCGTCTGAATGTAAGCCCGGCTGTCGCGCACAGTGACCTCAAGATTCAAGTGGCTGGCATCGACTTCCGGAAGCGCCGTATCGATCCATTGCTCGGCTTTCAGTAACTTCACCTCGGTATCACGGACCGCATCGAGGTATTGCTCGAGCGTGGCACGGTCGTGGCTCGAGAGCTTCCGGTTGAGCGCGTTGACGTTGCTGATGAGAAGGTCGAGCGCGCTTTTGCTGCGGGCAAGTTTGTCGCGAGTCTCCCTTCCCTGCGTCACGAAGAGAAGATCAAAGATCTCCTTGGGCCGGTTGATCGACGGAATGGGTCGACCTTGCTGGTCGAAGGACGAAGTGTGCGTGGCTCGGGGTGCCCCGGTCCCCGCATTGGTGGACAGCACGAGTGAAGAGTGCCGCGTGTGGCGGCCAAAGTGCGCGGCAATAACCTGGTCCAGCGAAATTGTGTTCTTGTAGGGCCCCTGGCTTCCGGTATCCGCACCAGTTAGGTACTGGTCGGCATTCGCATGGCCGATGACTTTGCGAACTGCCGGATGAGAGAGTCCGGAGTAAATCGTGATCTCGCTGCGCAGTGGCTCGAGAACATCAAGGACCTTGGTGAGCCGGAAGTCGCGCTCGCCCCCCTGTGGAAACCAGCTCCAGTCCTTCCACGCCGGATCATCCTGCCGGGGCAGCCCCACTCCGTCCGGATGATAGATACTCACAAACCGCGCCATTCGTTCCTCCGGCTCCTTCTTGGCGGCAAAGGTCTCCATCCACGGCAACGCGAGACCAATCCCCGCAGATCGCAGGAACCTCCTCCGCTTCATCAAGGGTCGGCTACTGCTCATGGTCTGCTTCCTGTTTGATCTTCTGACTGAACAAATCGCTGTGAATCACAATGGAAACAAGGTCCCGCAGTCCGTTGCCCCGCTTCTTGAGTTCCACCGCCATTTCATCAATCGCTCCACGCTCAGCGAATGTCATCGGCCGCCCAAGCGCATAGGAACTCAATTTGTGAACCATCGCTCTGGCAAACTGCTCCTGTCGGTCAGCCATGAGGTAACTCTTCAACCCCGCCACTCCGTCCAGCGCTTGCTTGTTGTAGAGCACGGCGGAAGCATCGACCGGCTGCTCATTGATCGTCGTGCGAAACCGGCCAACGGCATCGAAATTCTCCAGCGAAAGCCCCCAGGGATCGATCTTTGCATGACAGGACTGGCAGGCAGCCTGGTTCCGATGATCCGCCATCCGTTCCTTCGGACTCATCTTGAGAATCCGGGGATCCGTCAGGTCCACCTCCGGTACATTCGGCGGTGGTGGCGGCGGCGGGTCGTGAAGCATCCGTTCCAGTAGCCAAACACCCCGCTTGAGAGGATTGGAATCTACCCCGGTTGAAGTCATCGTGAGAACGGCCGCTGTCGTTAGAAGACCGCCCCGATGGACGCCGGGATTGATGGAAACCTTCCGGAATTCCTGCCCGGAAACGCCAGCAATCCCGTAGTGCCGCGCAAGGGGCTCGTTGATCACCAGGTAGTCCGAACTGAGAAAATCCATGATGCTCCCATTGTTCCGCAGCACGTGATCAAAAAAGGCGAGCGGCTCCCCGACAAGATTCTCCCCAAACGCTTCGTCGTAAAACTCAAACTTCGTTTGGTCGATGACGAGGTTGTCCATCGCCTCAAGGCCCAGCCATTGCTGCACAAAATGCCGAGTGAACCGCTGCGACTTGGGATCCGCCAGCATTCGCCCGATCTGCGAATTCAGAACCTCCGGCTCTCTGAGTTTACCGGCAAAAGCGAGTTCAAGGAGCGCGGTGTCAGGAATGCTGGACCACAGAAAGAAGGACAATCGGCTCGCCATCTCAAGGTCACTCACCGCATCCTCACTGGAAGGCGTCTCGGACTCGGTCTGCACCAGATAAAGAAACTCGGGAGAAGCCAGCACAGTGGCAAGAACTTCAATCATCGTCTCCTGAAAGCCGGAAAAGCCGACCCGGAACTTCGAGAAGAGTTCATGATAGGGAGCAATGTCCGCTTCGCCAACAGGGCGTCGCCAGGCCCGCGTCATGAATCGCTTCAGAATCTCCCGACAATACGCGTCCTCATCATTCCGGTTCGGGCTGTCGAAGAAGATCGCCGCATGCGATTTCGGCGGCCAGTCTTCATACCGGCCAGCTTCGACTTCGACATAGTCGATCTCCAGATTCACCGGCCCACCCTCTCCCCCATTTCCAGTGCTGGAAATATTGTTGATCTCAAGAAACTCCGTGCAGTTCGGAGAGCCTCCCACTTCGTGCATTCTCCGGAAGGGATTCCGCGGCAATTCATCGACCGGAACATCAAAAGTTAGAAACTCCGGAGCCTCGACGGAAGCGGTCACTTCAACGTCTCGCCGACTGACCCTCGCTGATCTCTTGCCTTCATTGTTCGTCTCAAATCCGAAAACCAACCTCAGGTTCGCAGTCTGACCCGGTCGGCGTTCGCTTGCCCCGACGCGAATCCTAACCCTCAGCATCCCTTCATCGGGAACCCAGTTCCCAAGATCAAGGCGGATCTGCCGGGAAGGCGGAAGGACCGCCACAACGCTGGAAACCGGTGGGATCGCGGTGGTGACTTCATCGGGCTTCAGATTCCAGATCCCGTAGTGCACGTCCTCAAGGTCCACATAGTACGTCCATTGGTACGCGTACCCCTCGCCGGTCGCTTTGTTGACGATGTGAGTGTGCCCGATCTCTCCGGCATCAGCAGGATTCTTGCGATGGACGGGCTTCTGTTTCAACACAGCAGCCTTGTCCATCGCTTCCTGCATCGGAATCTGCCACGTCACCACCTTTGGGCGCTCCCCTTCAACAGTTGCCTTTTTCAGCGCCTCGAGAGCAATCTCCCGATAGGTCTCAAGCTGCGCCGCCGACATTTGCAGATACTTCGAGCTGTTCTTGAAACCGTCTTCCGACGCGTTCTCCGGCGGAAGCGCCGCGGTAAACTCAAGGTTCAGATCCAGCAAGTCTTGCAGGGCGTGGTTGTATTCATAGTTCGCCATCCGCCGAAAGGAACTGTAACCCCCGGCATCCCCCCGGACCCGGCTCGCTTTCTGCATCTCATTTCCCAGCCACTCGATGATCTGCGCCCGGTCATCGTCCTTGAGATGGTAGTTCGGTTCGTCATCCGGCGGCATCTCCCTCTTGCTGAGGACGTCGTAAATCTCAACCCACCGGTCGATGTCTCCGCCACTCAGAAGATTCGGATCCAGTTCATCAACCCTGAATCCTGCCTTCGACGTCTTCGGACCATGACAATCGACACAGGATTTCGCGAGAACCGGGGCAATGAACTTCTGATACTGCTCAAGATTGGCCTCCGCGACGGGCTCCGCCGCACCGCCTTGGCTCGACCATCCTGCCAGCACCATCACCGGCAGAATAACGGCAAGCTTTTTTCGAGCGGCGTGAGGCATCATCGTGATTTCGGACGCAGCTAAGGGGCTATCTCTTGACCCCCCAGATCTCTTCCAGAAGATCGTAGAGGACCGGATCATGTTCCTTCAGCTCGGCCCGGACGAAGGGATAAAAATCGTTCCGATCAAAGTACGCTTCGGTTCCTTCGGCGAAGTACTCCATCGGAGTCGAAGCGGCATACGCTCGGACTTTGCGCCCTTTGTGGTCGAGAACCTCATCGTAAATCCCGGCCTTCATCGCCTTCTCGTAGGCAGCGAGGATGCGGGGCTCGTCGTAACCGCCCAGAATCTGATCGTGAAACCCGTGGCTCAATTCATGCAGAACGACCGAAGGATGTTTCGCCAGCTGTTCGCGATCCAAGATCGAGGCCGCCCGGGTGATATGCACTTTCTTGGCGAGGCGCTCATCGTAACCACGTTCAACCAGCCAGTCCGCACCGGGATGATAGGGCCCGGGTTCCACGTTGATCTCAGGGTGGTCGTGCTCGATCCAGATCCCGATCGTCTGCAACTGCTTCAACCGGTCCTCAGGAATCATGATCGCAATGCGTAGCAGGTTGCTTGCCAGCATCGTCAACGCCCTCGATCCCGCCGCCGAATGCTCGCCTTCCAGCATCTTGGGATCGATATAGACTCTCCAGCCCTCAATCTCCCGGACGATCGGATCGAATCGCTTTACACGGGTTGTCCCGCCAGCCGTCTCGGGTTCCGCCTTCGCCGCAAAAAGCGCGACCAGTAATGTCGCCGTCGTTGCGAGGAATAACTGGTATCGGGTACGGTTCTCACTCGTCATGTCGGCAACCGACACGCACACCAACGGACCGGTCTTTCATCCCGAAAGCCGCCGGTCATCCAGCAAGCCCTCCGAACCTCTATCCTGATGGACAATGTCCTCCCCGACTCAGAGCCGGAACGTGATCCGTCCCTTCGACGTGTCGTACGGAGACATCTCCATCTTCACGCGGTCGCCAATCACCAGCTTGATGAACCGCTTCCGCATCTTCCCGGAAATGTGCGCCAGCACCACGTGCCCGTTCGGCAACTCCACTCGGAACTGAGTCCCCGCCAACACCTGAACAATCGTCCCCTCCACCTCAATTGCTCCTTCTGGATCATCATCCACCTGACGCGGGGCGCGCAGTGGTGGTCGGGCAGCCCCGGAAGGCTGGTGCGGACGGCTCGGACGACGGGGGGCAAATTTCTTCTTGGCGGGCATGCGTGACAGATTAAACCGGACCATCCCTCCGCTCCGCCCCAGTGACAAGCGGTTTGTTGCCCCGTTCAACCCTACAACAGCGGAGCCAGCGGCCGACACACCGCCTCGGCAATCCGCAGCCACCCGGACCGCCCGCGATGCCCCGCCAGCGTCACTTCCAGCGCGTCCTTCTCGTTCCTCCCAAACAACCGCTCCGCCGCCTCCGTCGTCTTCGCACAGTCCAGCAGCACGTTCAGCTCGAAATTGATCCGCAGCGACCGGATGTCCAGATTCGCACTCCCCACCATCACCGCCCCGCCATCCACCGCCAGCATCTTCGCGTGCAGCAGCCGCGGCCGGTAACGGAAAATCCTCACTCCGTACGGCAGCAGATCCTCGAAATACGACCGCGTCACATGCGTCAGATACCCGTGATTCCCCTTCTCGGGCACCATCACCCTCACATCAACGCCGCGCATCGCCGCCAGTTGCAGCGCCGCCACCAGCGGAGGCTCCGGCACAAAATACGGCGTCATCATCCACACCCGCCGCTCCGCACGCTGCACCAGCGCCAGCGTCGACAGCTGAATCTCATTCAAATCATTGTCAGGCCCGCCCGGCACCACCTGCACCCCCACACTCCCGCAATGCTCCGGCCTCGGATGAAACACCGCCGCCGTCAGCGCCTCCCCAGTCGCAAACAGCCAGTCCTCCGCAAACACCTCCGCCAGTTGCGCCACCACCGCCCCCCGCAACCGCACCGCCAGATCACTGTGCGGCGGCTCAGACCCTCCTCCCCAGTACTCCCGCCCCACATTCATCCCCCCAGTCAACGCCACCTCCCCATCCGCGATCACCAGCTTCCGGTGATTCCTCAGATTCAAATGAAACCGCCCGCTCAGCGGCGCAAACGTCCGGAACCACGAAAACTTCCCGCCCGCCGCCTCCAATGCCCCGAAAAACCGCCGCCCCGTCCACAAACTCCCGATCTCATCCACCAGCACCCGCACCTCCACCCCGCGCCGCGCCGCCCGTACCAGCGCATCCCTAACCATCTCCCCTGCCCGATCCGCCCGCCAGATGTAAAACTCCACATGCACATGCTCCCGCGCCGAATCGATCACATCCAGCAGCACCGGAAAAAATGACGTCCCGTCAGGCAGTAGATCCGCCGCATTCCCACCCGTCGCCGGCCGCCCGTTGATCTTCGCCAACTCCGGCAACCGCCTCAGCAGATCCGGCGGCGGCTCCACCTCCGCCAGAAACACTTCCTGATCCAGCGCCGCCACCGCCGCCAACCGCCTCCGCTTCACCTTCTCCGTCCCGATCAGCAGATACAGCACGCCCCCAATCCCCGGAAACAACAATATCGCCCACAGCCACGCCAGCGTCCCGTTCGGCGACTTCGTCCGCTGCGACAGCAGATGCGGCAGCAAGCCCCACTGCAGCAGCAGCAGCACCCACGCCCAGATCCATGCACCTCCCGTCGTCATCATCACCCCGCAACCCTGCCCCCTTCCCACCACCCGCGCCAGCACGGAATCATCACTCCGCCGCCAGCTTGTACCCCACCCCATGCACCGTCAGAATCCACCGCGGCTGCGACGCCGCATCCCCAAGCTTCCGCCTCACCTGCGCCACCGTCTGATCCAGCGTCCGCGTCGTCACCGCCGCCGCATTCACCGACCACACCGCCGTCAGCAGTTCGTCCCGCGTCAGCAACCGCCCTCGGTGCATCTGCAGATGCACTAGCAACCCGCATTCCCGCGGCGTCAGCGGCGTCACCACCTCCCCCATCCGAATGCTGTGATTCACCGGATCCACCACGTTCTCCCCAATCCGGAACACCCCGCCTGCCTCCCGCTCCCGTTCCTTCGCCCCGGTCTCCCGCGCCCGACGCAGCAGCGCCTTCACCCTCGCCGCCAGTTCCCTGATCCCGAACGGCTTCGTCACATAATCATCCGCCCCGCAGTCAAATCCCGTCAGCTTGTCCGCCTCCCGCCCCTTCGCCGTCAGCATCAGCACCGGCACACCCACCCCGCTCGCCCGCAGCGCCCGGCAGCAGTCATAACCATTCCGCCCCGGCAGCATCACATCCAGCAGAATCAGATCCGCCGGAAATTCCGCCAGCGCCCGTTCCACCACCTCATCTCCACGCTCCAGCCCCAGCACCGCATAGCCCTCGCCATGCAGCACTTCCTCCAATCCCATGCGGATCGCCGGATCGTCTTCCACTATCAATATCTTCATCGCATCATTCATGTCAGGGCCGCATCAGTCTTCTCCAGCATCACCGCTTCCTCCACCGGATCCTCCCCGCGCCTCACCAGCGTCAGCACAAACTCCGCACCGCCACCCTCACGCACCCGGTACACCAACCGCCCGCCATGCGCCTCCGCAATCCGCCTTGAAATCGTCAGCCCCAACCCGCTCCCCGCAGTCCCCCCCGCCAGCGTGTCGTGCGCCCGGTGAAACTTCTCAAATACCCGCGCCTCATGCCCCTTCGGCACACCATTCCCTCGGTCACCCACCGTCACCCGAACCTCACTCCCGCTCACACTCAGCTCCAGCCGGATCTCCCGCCTCCCATCAGCCCCCACCCCGTACTTCATCGCATTCGATAGCAAATTCACCAGCACCTGCCGCAACGCATCCGCATCCCCCTCCAGCCACACCGGCCCCACCGGCCCAGCCACCTCAAACCCGAACCCCGCCTGCTCCAGCACCGGCCGGAAATGCTCCGCCGTCTCCATCACCGTCCCCCGGAAATCCATCGGCACCGGCTCAGCCGGCGGCACTCCACGCTCCATCCGCGCAAACGCCAGCACATTGTCAATCAGCCGCCCTAACCGCGCCGCCTCCGTCCCGATAATCCCCGCATACCTCGCCGTCCGTTCCTCACCCCCTCCCGGCTCCGACGCCAGCAGCTCACTGAACATCCGGATCGATGTCAGCGGGGTCTTCAACTCATGACTGACACTCGACACGAAATCCGTCTTCTCCCGAGCCTCCCGCGCACTCCGCCGCCCATCCCGCAAGATCAGAAACGCCCCAGCCGCCGCCGCACCCGCCGCCGCCACCACCACCATCCCCAACCGCCACCGCGCCGCCGCCGCCGCCCGCCCGAACGCCCGCACATCCCGCACCACCACCACCGCCTCCCAGCCCGGCAGCATCGGCCCAGCCTCCGCCGCCACCAGCGGCCGCGTCACCTCCGCTTCCCCTCCCATCCCCGCTCCCCCAGCCGCCCACCGCATCACCGGCCGCGCCATCCCATCCAGCACATACAACTCCCCATCCTCATCCGGTGCCGGCAACCGCAACCCTCCCACCACCGCCGCCAGCGCCCCCGGATTCAGCACCGCACAGAAAATCACCCCACCCCCGCTCACCGGACGATGCCAGAACACCGTCTGCGCTCCCCCATCCCCACTCAGCGTCCCCATCCCCGAAGGCCCCGTCCTCACCATCCCAGCCACCGTCAGCATCTCCGGCCCAGGCACCACCGCACGCCCTAACGCCACCGAAGGATAAACCGGCCGCACTCTCCGTTCACTCTCCACCACCCCCTTCGCCGTCCCCTTACCTTCCTCCCGCTCCCCCGGATCCACCGCCACCACCACCCACGGCCGCGCCTCACCATCACTCACCCACCCATTCCTCTCCACAAAAGCCGTCACCGCAGGCCCCGACGGCTCCGCCTGCGCCACCATCCCCCCATCAGCCTCCCGCACCGCAAACCCCACCGCCGCCCCAGACCACCGCGACCGCATCGCAAAATGCAGCCGCTCCCCAGTCCCATCCTCCCCAGCCAGCTTCTCCACCACCGCCGCAAACACCCGCCACTCCCGCTCCACCGCCTCCCCAGCCTCCCGCGCCGCACGCTCCGCCACCTGCTGATACAACGCCACCCGCTGTCTCTGAATCACCGCATCCTCCTCCCCCATCGCCCGCCACGACAACCACCCCATCACCGCACACGGCGCAGCTATGCCTAGGAGAAACAATATCGCAGTGCGCATCAGTCGTGGTCTTCCCCTCCCTTCTGCCACCTCTCTCCTCCCTCTCCAATCGCCGACTTGTCAAAATCTTGTCAAGCCCCGCTAAATTAGCTTCACATTAGAATTGACGCCGCAAACCCCCGTCTGCCACCCTCCCCGCAGTTTCTCCCCCCCCACCATGAAACACTCGTCCTTCGCCGTCTCGGCGCTCGCCGCCGCATGCCTTGCCGCCCCCTCCAGCGCCGCCATCACCAGCGTCGTCGAAACCGGCCTCGCCGCCGACCGTCCCGCCATCGCCGAAGCCGCCCTCTCCGAAGGCTCACCCGCCCTCTCCGACCGCGTCCACACCCACCGCGGCCCAGCATTCGACGCCGCCGGTGTCCTCAACGTCAACGGCGTCAACCAACTCCCCCTCCCCACCTACCTCCTCGGTAACCCCTACGTCCGCTTCGCCAACGATGCCCGCGAAAACGTCGGCTACTCCGCAGTCGTCACCTCAGACCGCCCCGCCACCTTCTACCTCCTCATCGACAATCGCCTCAACGGCCCAGCCGCCGCAGGCAAAGCCAATTCCTCCGACCCCATCCTCGGCGGCGTCCTCCAGTGGGTCATCGACGGCGGCTGGCAACGGGTCAACACCGGCATCTCCCCCAACGGCCAGGGCGACTTCACCAGCATCGACGAAGCCGCCGACGGCACCCGCAACAACTTCTATTCCATCTACAAACTCCCCGTCGCCGCCACCGCTGTCACCGTCCGCAACAACGGCATGCCCGGCCAGAACAACATCTGCCTCGTCGCCGGCCCAGTCCCCATCACCGGTGAACCCATCACCGCCTTCGCCGCTTCCCCGCTCGTCATCTCCCCAGGCGACTCCACCACGCTCTCGTGGCTCATCAATACCGGAGCCACCTCCGCTTCCATCAGCAGCGGCGTCGGCAATATCCTCCCACTCACCACCAACGGAGCCGGTTCCCTAACCGTCACGCCTTCCGCCGACACCACCTACACCCTAACGGTCTCCGCCGGTGCCTCCGCCACCCGCGACGCCTCAGTCCAGGTCCGTCCGCTCGGCTTCTTCCGCGCCGAACCTTCCTACCTCTCCACCGCCGCCTCCCCAGTCACACTCTCATGGCGGATCCGCCCAGACGCCATCGCCTCCGCCACCATCTCAGGCATCGGCCCCGCCGCCCCCTACACCAACCCAGACGGCACCGGCACCCTCACCGTCTCCCCAGCCGCCACCACCACATGGTCGCTCTCCGCCACCGCCTCCGGTCGCTCGGAATCCATATCCGCCACCACCGTCGTCCGCCCCGCCGGTACCCGCTTCGCCCTCCTCGACCTCGGTGCCACCGACAGCCGCCCGGAACCCGAAGCCCTCACCGGCACCGTCATCGGCGCTGGCCCCAATAACACCAACGCCACCCCCCTCTTCACCACCCCCCTCACCTCGGAAACCGGTGCCGAATTCACCCTCGCCATCGACTCCAATGACCAGGACGGCATCCCCGTCGGCGGGCTCGACTGGCGCGACCGCGGCGACGCCCCGGACCGCGGCCTCACGCTCCTCGCCGAAGACTTCGTCAAAAACAACGCCGGCCTCATCCACGTCACTCTCGGCTCGCTCCCCGCAGGCACCTACGGCATCACCGCCTACCTCCTCGACCCCATACTCTCCCAGTGCGACCGCATCAAGGTCCTCGTCACCGACGCCAATCGCACGTTCGCCGACGCCGGCACCCAGGGCGACGCCTCCTACCCAGGCCACCCCGCCGACACCGGTGCCCCCGGCCTCCTCAACATCACCTCCGGCACCGTCGACCGCAAAGCCGTCCGCTTCACCGTCTCCTCCAATGGCGTCAATGATGTCCAATTCTGGTTCGACGGCCGCGGGGTCCTCCCCGACTCCGAAGTCCCCCTCGCCGGTCTCTGGATCGTCAAAGACCCACCCGACCAACCCATCGTCTCGTTCGTCAATCGCACGCCCCTCCTCGCCCCCGGCACCTCCACCTCTCTCTCGTGGATCATCGCCAGCAACGCCTCCGCCGCTCAGATCAATAACGGCATCGGCAATATCCTCCCACTCACCGCTAACGGCATCGGCAGCACCGCCGTCGCCCCGCTCACCGACACCACCTACACGCTCTCCGTCACCTCCGCCGCGGGCTCAGGCACCGCCTCAGTCACCGTCCCCGTCCGACCCATCGGCAGCTTCTCCGCTTCCCAAGGCCTCATCACCGCGGGAAACCCGGTCACGCTCACATGGCGGGTCCGTCCCGACGCCACCGCCTCCATCGTCGGCATCGGCAGTGTCGCCGCCTTCACCGCACCCGACGGCTCCGGCTCCCTCACCGTCAATCCCTCCATCTCGTCCACCTACACCCTGACCGCCTCCGCCGCCGGCCGCAACGACTCCGCCGCCACCACGGTCCTCGTCCAGCCCGCAGGCACGCGCTTCGGCATCCTCGACCTCGGTGCCACCGACGGTCGCCCGGAACCCGACGCCCTCACCAACGCCGTCATCGGCGCTGGCCCCAATAACACCAACGCAGTCCCGCTCGACGCCGTCCCGCTCGTCTCCGACACCGGCGTCCCCTTCTCCATCGCCATCGACTCCCTCGACCCCTCCGGCAATCCCATCGGCGCTCTCGACTGGCGCGATCGCGGCGACGCCCCCGCCAGCACGCTCGCCCTCCTCGCCGAAGACCACCTCAAAAACAACGCCGGCCTCGTCCACGTCACGCTCTCCGGTCTCCCCGCAGGAACGTTCACGCTCACTAGCTTCCTCATCGACGCCGTCAATTCCCAGTGCGCCGCCATCCGCGTCCTCGTCACCGACGCCGATCGCAATGCCGCCGACTCCGGCATCACCGGCAATGCCTCGTTCCCAGGCCACCCCGCCAACACCGGAGCCCCCGGCCTCGCCGGCCTCACTCCTGTCATCGTCGAAAGCAAAAGCGTCCAACTCACCGTCCGCTCGGACGGATCCACCCCCATCCAACTCTGGTTCGATGGCTCCGCCGACCCAACCGACAAAGAAGTCCCTCTCGCCGGGATCTGGATCTACCAACTCTCCGGTCCCTCCCCAGTCCAGATCCTCTCGCTCGCACCCAATCCCGCCGCCGGCACCGCCACCCTAACGTTCGCCTCCTCCCCAGGCGCAACCTACGCCATCGACGCCTCCGCCTCCCTCACGTCATGGACGCGCATCGCTCCCAGCGTCCCCGCCGCAGCCGGTCCTTCCACTTCGTTCACCGAATCCAACCTGCCCCCCGGCACCACCCGCCGCTTCTACCGGGTCACCCGCAACTGACCCCGCGCCCGCCGCTCAACCCCAGTCGAACTCCCCCGCCACCAGCGGGGCTTCGCCTAACTTATCCACCCCGGGCTCCCGCTCCCCCCCGCGCCCCGCCTGCCGCTCCCGCAAGGCCCGAATCGCCGCGCCCAGCTGCCCCCGGTCAATCCCCGCCGCCGCCACCGCCTCCGGAAAACGCCGCAGATGACTCGCCGCCCGACGCGCAATCCGCTCAAGGCTCTCCTCAATCTCCGGCGACGACGCCACCACCGTCAGGCTCTCATACGCCCACGGGCACGTCCGTCCACTCAACGCCACCGTCTGCACCCGCCCCCCACGCCGTCTCCCACCCTCCGCCGCCGCCTCGTGCCACCTCCCTCGCAGATAAATCCCTAGCGCACTCATCTCCCCCGCAAACCCTTTCTGCCGCCGCGCAAACCTCACCGCCGCCGCCACCACTCCGCTCAATCTCGGCTGCGGGCTCTTCAGAAACGACAACCGCCCCAGCGGCCAGTTGTGCGCCGTCACCAGCGGCGGCCATCCTCCCTCACCGTTCCCTAACGCCTCAATCAGCGCCACCGGATCCGCCGCCGCCGTGTCCCGCCCGCCAAACCGCAACGGCCCCGTCACCGCCGCCAGCGCCTCCGCTATCAGCAGGTTCGCCGCCCCATAACCACTCCGACCTCCCGTCTCCCACAACCGCCCCGCCCGCCTGATCAGCACGTCATTGCTGAACAACACCGCCGCCGCCGCCTCCCGCCGGATCCGCTGCAGCGCCAGCGCCGCATGCCACGCCACCGCAGGATCCGCCGTCGGCTTCGCATGCGGCAACACCCCCACCACCAGCACCGGCACCGCTGGATACCGCTCCCTCAACTGACTCAGCATCAACCCGCCCAATCGCCCACCAGCACTCCCCTCCAGCGACGAGAAAAACAGAATCACCGACGGGCTCCCCGCCTCCGAACTGTGCCCGTCCAGAAACGCCAGCGCCCGCTCCCTCAACCGCTGCCCCGCCTCCCCAGCCACATCCGCCCCCGTATACCCCGCATCCAATCCCCCATCCAGCAACCCACCCCGCGGAAACAACGCCCGCGCCCCCAATTCCCCAATCACCGCCGCATCCAGATCCGCAAACAACGCATGCGGCCAATACCGCACGCCTCCCGCCCCATTCTCCTCCCGGAAAAACCCGCGCCAGTTCCCCGTCGGACGCCCGAACCTCGGCACGCCGTCCCCCTCCCGCAACCCGTGCTCCCGACACAACACTTCCCAGAAATCCCGCGCCATCCGACACCCCGCACTCCCCGCCGCCACCGTAAACACACACGGCGGAAACAACTCGCTGTTCGCCGCACCCATCCCCATCTCCGGCCCCTCAGGATCCCACCGCGGCACCGTCTGCACACTCAAGGTCAGCCTCACCGCAGCAGGCACCGCCACCTGTCTCGTCCATCCCACCCGCTCCCGATCCACCTCAGCAAACTTCCCCCACACCCGCGACATCCCACTCACAAACTCCACCGTCTGCCACGGCACCAGCAAATCCCCGCGCTCGCTCCCCTCCGTCATCCCCGCCGCCTCCTCCGCCAGCCGCTCCCAGCTCACACCCGTCCCCTGCCCTCCACTCGGGCCTTCCTCTCTCTGCCTGGTACTCTCTCCATTCATGCAACCCGCGAGAGAAAGCATGCCCCCCGCGATTGAAAAGGCCTTTCTCTTCTCACCCTCCCTTCCCCATCCCCCCGTTTCCTCCCTTCTCACTGAAATTCCCCACGCCCCACACCCGTTCTCCACCGATGCCATCCAAGGGATCTCTGCTCTCCTTCTGCCTCATCGCTTTCTCCGCCTCCCTCGCCTCCGCAGACGCCCCACTGCCGGATAAACCGGAGTACAATCGCGACATCCGCCCCATCCTCGCAGACGCCTGCTTCCGCTGCCACGGCTTCGACAAAAATACCCGCAAGGGCGACCGCCGTCTCGACACGCTCGATGGCGCCTCCGCAGACCACGACGGGGTCAAGGCCATCGTCCCAGGCAACCTCGCCGACAGCGCGCTCCTCCACAGAATCGCCACCACCGACGCCGACGACGTCATGCCTCCACCCGACGAGGCCCGCCAACTCTCCCCTCGCGAAAAAGAACTCCTCCGCCGCTGGATCGCCTCCGGTGCCGCCTACCAACCCCACTGGGCCTACATCCCCCCAGTCCGACCCCCCATCCCAGCCGCCCAGGACGCCCCCAACCCCATCGATCGCTTCGTCCGCGCCAAACTCGCCTCCCTCAATCTCAAACCCTCCCCCGCCGCCGACCGCACCACGCTCGCCCGGCGCTTCTCCTTCGACCTCACCGGCCTACCCCCAGCCCCCGAAACCCTCGCCGCCTTCATCGCCGACGCCGCTCCCGACGCCCCAGCCCGCTTCGCCGACCAACTCATCGCCTCCCCAGCCTTCGGCGAACGCATGGCCGTCTGGTGGCTCGACCAGGTCCGCTACGCCGACACCATCGGCTATCACAGCGATAACCCCATGCCGGTCTCCCCATTCCGCGACTACGTCATCCGCGCCTTCAATTCCAACAAACCCTTCGATCGCTTCACCACCGAACAGATCGCCGGCGATCTCCTCCCTGACAAATCCACCGAAACGCTCGTCGCCAGCGCCTACAATCGTCTCATCCTCTCCACCGAAGAAGGCGGCGCCCAGGCAAAGCAGTACGAGGCCAAATACCTCACCGATCGCGTCAAGAGCATCGGCACCACGTGGCTAGGCCAGACGTTCATGTGCTCCGAATGCCATGACCACAAATTCGACCCGATCACCGCCCGCGACTTCTACGCCATGGGCGCTTTCTTCGCAGACATCGAGGAAGTCGCCGTCGGCGGCCGCGGCCCCGGTGTCCCCGTCCCGGACGCCGAATCCTCCGCAAAAATCGACGCGCTCCGTGCCTCCATCTCCCAATCAGAAGCCGCCCTCGCCGCTCCCCACCCCGATCTCGCCGCCGAACGCGCCGCATGGGAAAAATCCCTGGCCGACGCCGCCGCCCGCGCCGCCGCATGGCAGACGCTCCACACCGACCAGCGCACCGGCCCGCAAGGCACCGTCTTCACTGACTCCACCGACGGAGCCATCCTCGTCTCCGGCCCTCAAGCCGACGGCTCCTATCTCCTCTCCACGCCCTTCAAAGGCACCATCTCCGCCCTCCGCCTCGAAGCCCTCCCGCACGACTCCCTCCCCGCCAAAGGCCCCGGCCGCGCCGGCAATGGCAACTTCGTCATCACCGAGGTCGTCCTCAAAGTCATCCGCGCCAACGGTACCTCCGAATCCCTCCCGCTCGCCGCCGCCACCGCCTCCCACGAACAAATGAGCCACGGCAACGAAACGCCCTACAAGGGCTGGCCCGCCGCCGCCACCATCGACCTCGACGCCAAGGGCAAGGAATGGGGCTGGGCCATCCTCCCGGAAACCGGCAAGCGCCACGTCCTCACCATCACCACCACCACCCCAGCCACCCTCGCCGACGGCGACCGGCTCTCCATCGAACTCGTCCAGCACCACGCCAGCGGCACCCACAATCTCGGCCACTTCCGACTCGCCGTCACCAATGCCCCCGCCGCCGATCTCACCGCCGCTCCCATCCCCGCAGACCTCGCCGCCGCCGTCACCACTCCTCCAGACGCCCGCAACGATCAGCAGCGCAATCTCCTCAACACCCGCTTCACCGAGCAATCCACCTCGCTCGCGCCCCTCCGCAAATCCCTCGCCGACGCCAAAGCCGCCCTCACCGCCGCAGAAGCCGCCACCCCGCGCTGTCTCGTCACCACCGCCATCCCTAACCGACGCACCGTCCGCATCCTCCCGCGCGGCGACTGGCAGAACGAATCCGGCGAACTCACGCTCCCTGCCACCCCTGCCTTCCTCCCGAACGCGGTCCAGTCCGCTCCCGATAAGCTCCTCTCCCGACTCGACCTCGCACGCTGGCTCACCTCCCAGGGTCACCCCCTAACCGCTCGCGTCACCGTCAACCGGCTCTGGAAGCTCTTCTTCGGCACCGGCTTCGTCAAAACCCTCGACGACCTCGGCACTCAATCCGAAATCCCTTCCAACCAACCGCTCCTCGACTGGCTCGCCTGCGAATTCGAATCCTCCGGCTGGAACGTCAAACACATCGTCCGCCTCATCGTCACTAGCGACACCTACCAGCAATCCTCCGCCGCTTCCCCTGACGAACTCGCCCGCGACCCCGCCAACCGCGACCTCGCCCGCGGCAGCCGCTGGCGTCTCGACGCCGAATTCATCCGCGACAACGCCCTCGCCGTCTCCGGTCTCCTCACCCGCCGCATCGGCGGCCCCAGCGTCAAACCCTATCAACCCGCAGGCTACTGGGAAAATCTCAACTTCCCTCAGCGCGAATGGGAAAACTCCCGCGGCGACGACCAATGGCGCCGCGGTCTCTACACATGGTGGCAACGCAGCTACGTCCAGCCTTCCCTCCTCGCCTTCGACGCCCCCACCCGCGAAGAATGCGCCGCCGACCGCACCCGCTCCAACATCCCCCAGCAGGCCCTCGTCCTCCTCAACGACCTCACCTACGTCGAAGCCGCCCGCGCCCTCGCCGTCCGCACGCTCACCGAAGGCGGGCCCGACGACGCCTCCCGCCTCTCATGGGCATGGTCCACCACCACCGGCCGCAAACCCTCCCCCAAGGAAGCCACCACCCTCGCCGCTCTCCTCGCCAAACACCGCGACGCCTTCCAGAAAGACGAAAAAGCCGCCCGCGACGCCCTCAGCGGCGCCCAGTTCCCTCTCCCCCCATCCCTCCCGCCTCACGAAACCGCCGCATGGCAATCCGTCGCCCGCGTCCTCCTCAACCTCCACGAAACCATCACCCGCCCCTAACACCAGCGCAGCACGGACTTTCCAGTCCGTGCATCCCAACACGCCAAAGTGGCACGGGCATCCTGCCTGTGACCCCTCCCAACACGCCCGTCCCGTAGGGACGACCGATTAATAACCCGGGGTGGCGCAACGCGATACCCCGGGCATCCATCGCATTATTCTAACAACCCCGCAGAGGTTGCCCCTCCTGCAACACAACACAAACCCGACCGCCGCCTCCCCCCACCCTCACTCCACACCCCCACCCGCAATCACCTCCGCCAATCGCGTCATCGACCCGCACACACACCCGCCGCACGGACCCTGCGCCCCCAATCCAGGATGCCCCGAAACAGCTCGCAGGGTGTTCGCGATCGCCACTTCCGTCCCGCCCCCGCGACGCATCAGCGCCCCCGTCCGCTTCGCCCCGCTCGCCGCAAACACCGTCACCCCTTCCTTCACCGTCTCCACCACCTTCAACTGGTCCAGTTGCTCCACATCCACCGCCAGCGGGCTCTTATCAAGGATCACAAAATCCGCCAGCTTCCCCGCCTCGATCGACCCCTTCTTCGCCTCCTCGAAGTGCTGCCACGCCGACCAGATCGTCATCGCCTTCAGCGCCGTCATCACATCCACCCGCTGCCCAGGCCCAATGATGTCACCGGAACGCGACCGCCGCGTCACCGTCGCATCCAGCACCCGCATCGAATCCGGAAACGCCACCGGAGCATCATGGTGCGACGTGAACTTCATCCCACGATTCACGCACCAGCCCGTCGGTGAAATGTTATCCGCCAGCAGCGGCCCCACCGTGTGCTCCCGGTGCCAGTCCCCCCAGTAAAAGGTATGCATCGGAAACAAGGACGGCACCATCCCCAACCGCTTGATCTCATCCACCTGGTCCTCACGCAGAAACTGCCCGTGGATCAGCACCGGCCGCCGGTCCCCGCCACCATGCTTCACCGCCGCCGCCCTCACAAACGCGATCAATTGGTCCGACGCCGCCTCCCCATTCGAATGCGTCAGGATCTGAATCCGGTTCGCATACGCCCAGTCAATCGCCTCACGAACCATCTCCGCACTCGCCGCAGGATACCCCGCATACCCAGGCGGATAATCACCCACCGGCTTGTAATACGGCCGATCCCGCCACGCCGTAAACCCCTGCGGCGATCCATCAATCGTCAGCTTCGCCCCGGCCACCCGGAAACGATTCACATACTCCCCGCTCACCGTCTTCTTGATGATCTCACGGTCCAGCAGCACGTCAGGGTACGATACCACATCAATCGGCAGTCCCCCAGCCGCAGCCACCCCCTGCATCGCCTTCACCACCCCTGGCGATGACCTCCCGTCCTGCGCCGTCGTGTACCCGAACCGCGCCCACAACTCACACCCCGCCCGTATGAACTCCTTCGACGCGTCAGGCCCCAACCTCCCTAGCAACTTCATCAGCACCGGAAAAAACGCCGTCTCCTCCAGCACCCCATTCGGCTCCTTCCCGCCCTCCCGCCGCTGAATCACCCCACCCGCAGGATTCGGCGTCTCCGCCCCGATCCCTCCAATCTCCAGCGCCTTCGAATTCATCGCCGCCAGATGCCCCGACTGATGCACAATCATGATCGGCACCTCCTTCGACACCGCATCCAGTTCATCCCGCGTCGGATGCCTCAGCTCCGCCAGTTGCGAATTGTCATAACCGAACCCGATCACTAACTGGATCTTCTCCACCGCTTCCCGGTTCGCCGCCATCCACTCCCGCAAGGTCTTCTGTAACCCCGGAATATCCCGCACATCCCCATCCGGCGGTGCCAGCAGATTTGCCGACAACGCCTGCAGCCCGCCTCCCATCACATGCCCATGCGCATCCACAAACCCAGGCAGCATCGCCCGCCCACCCAGATCAATCATCACCGACGCCTCACCCTTCACCCGCATCACTTCCTCCTTCGTCCCCACCGCCAGAATCTTCCCTCCCTTCACCGCCACCGCCTCAGCCGCAGGCCGCGCCTCGTCCATCGTGATCACCGGACCACCATGATAAATCGCATCCGCCACCTCCCCGCCACGAACCGTCGCCACCGCACACACCATCACCGCTTTTGTTAGAACTCTTTGAATCTTCATGGGCTTCATTGGGTTGGAATTCTCAAATCTTCTATCTCTTCAAAACTGAATGCTCGCCCGCAACCCGCCCACCCACGCCTGCGCCACCGCCGCCCGCGCCGGATCCACCCACTGCACGTCCGCACTCACACGAAACCAGGGCGTCACCGCAAAGTTGTAAAACACCTCCACTCCCCTCTCCCCACTCAATCCCACCACCGGAGCTAACCCCGTCACCAAGGCATCACTCCAATCATACAGATAACACCCGATCCCGAACACATCATCCGGCCTCGACCGGAACACCCCATGCCCCGCCACCCCGAAAATCACCGACCCCTCTATCGGATTCGGATTCCCATCCGCCACCGCCGCCTTCACATACACCCCCAATCCCTTCCCCGCCGCATCCGCTCGCTCATAAACCAGATGCGACGCCGTCACCGCCACGTTGTACGCCCCCGACTTCCCGCCTCCCCTCAAATCCGGCGGCAATAACAATTCCCCAAGGTCCACCCCGTCCTTCGTGCTGTACGTGCCCGTCACCCCAAACCCGCTCGGCCGCCCAGCCACCTTCCCCGCCCAGTTCACCCCCAGCGACACATTCACCCCGCTCGCAAACAAATCCGACGGCCAGTAATCCCCCGTCCGATCTTCCGGATCAAACACCATCCCCGTCACCGAAATCGCATCCCATCGGTGACTCACCACCGCACCCATGATCGTCGGCGGCACCACCCCGCTCGGTGGAGCCACAAACGCAATATTCATAAACCGATCCCGCGCCCACCCGCCAAAAAACGGATCGCCCGCCAGCAGGTCAATCACATTGATCTTCCCCAGCATCAGCACCGTCTTCTCCGCCAGTCGCTGCGTGAAATACAACGACGTCGCCTCCAATCGCTCGCTCCCACCCAGCGGCAGCACCACCCCCGCATTCACAGGCCACAACCCGCCCGACCTCGGAAATCTCCGCTCCGCCGCCTCCCCAAACCGAGTCTCCCCATGCACATGGAACCCACCGCCCTCCCACAACCCCAGCTTCCCGAAATCCACATGCACCATCGCATCCGCCCGACTCCCCCAATCAAACCCATCGTCCGCCACCCCGCCACTCATCAATCCCCCGTAGTACTGCGTGAATGACAGATCCGTCACCACGCCTCGCCGCCCCACAGCTGAACGCAATCCGCCCCAGTCCCCCGTCAGCGTCCCCGCAAATGGCACCGAAGCTGGCTCGGTCCCCGCCGCACCTTCCACTCCCACTTCCTCAATCCCTGCCAAGCCCCGCCCGCAGCTCCCGGTCTGAATCGCCGCCAGCACTCCGAGCATCATCCAGTTTTTCTTCATCCGCCGCCTCCTAGCCAGGGCTCCCCATCGCTGGCAAGACAAAATCACCGATCCCCCGCCGCCCTCTCGGCTCAACGCCGCATTTCTCTTGCCACCCCTCACCCTCTTCGCTCTCCTCCCACCGTCCCACCAGACCAAGCCCATCACTCACCCCGCCATGAACGAAGTCCCGCTCTCCTCCCTCCCTTCCTCTCCTCCCGGCCTCGCCCGACGCATCTTCCGCTCGCCTCCCCTCCGCATCATCATCCTCGGATTCATCCTCCTCCTGATGCTGACGCTCACCACCGACATCCTCACCATCTACGCCACCAATCCAGGCAAGTCCGACCTCCACATCATCGCCCTCGCCATCGCAGGCTTCGCCATCTACCTCACCTACGCCCGCTCGGTCGAACAGCGCGAAGCCACGGAACTCTCCACCAAAGGCATGTCCCGCGAACTCGGCATCGGGCTCCTCATCGGCGCAGGCCTCTACACAGCCAGTGTCCTCGTCCTCATGGCCATGGGCGTCTACAAAATCAACGGCCTCAACCCATGGACCTTGCTCCTCCCCGCCGTCTCCATGGCCATCAGCTCAGGCGTCTTCGAAGAATTACTCTTCCGCGGGGTCCTCTTCCGCTCCATCGAAACATGGTTCGGCACATGGGCCGGCCTCGTCGTCTCCTCCGTCGCCTTCGGCCTCGTTCACCTCATCAACCCAGAGGCCACTCTCGAAGGCGCCATCTTCATCGCCATCGAAGCCGGTGTCCTCCTCGCCGCCGCCTACATCCTCACCCGACGTCTCTGGCTCAGCATGGGCTTCCACATGGCATGGAACTACACCCAGTCCGCCGTCTTCTCAGGCATCGTCTCCGGCAACGAAGCCGCCGACGGTCTCATCCAATCCACCGTCAAAGGCCCTGACATCCTCACTGGCGGCAAATTCGGCGTCGAATCCTCCATCGTCGCCCTCATCCTCTGCACCTCCACAGGCATCGCCCTCGTCATCCTCGCCCTGAAACGCGGGAAATTCGTCCCCCCCATCTGGAAACGTCAGCGCACCGTCTGACCCGCACTCATTCCTATCACCGCGCCACCCTCATCACCAATCGCTCCCCCGCCACCGTCCCCAACTCTAATCGCTCCCCACCCACTCGCTCCACCCGCCCGCCCGACCTCTCCACCGTCACTTCCCGCCCCACCCACGGATTCACCATCCGCAACAACCGCCCCCGCTCGCTCTCAACCTCCACGTCCTTCACCTCACCCCCGGCCAACTCACTGCTCACCAGAAACGCCCCCGGCACCCGCAGCCTCCCAAACCTCGCCGCCCGCCCAACCGGCCAGCACGGAAACACCCGCACCACGCCATCGTGCGACTGCACCAGCATCTCATTGATCGTCGCCGGCACCCCAGCACAATTCTCAATCCCCCCGCCACCCGTAAACACCATCAAGTTAGGAAACCCGCATTCCTCCAGCTGCCGCCGCAATCGCCGCAGCACATCCTCCGGATCATGCCCCACCCGCACCGCCCCCGGAAAGGTCATGCTGAACCCATTGAAGTGCCCGATCCACTCCGACTCTCCCCAGCCCGCCACATCATCCCGCATCAGCTGCAGCCACTCCTTCGGCGACTCCAGCCCGATCACCGTCGACGGCCACACCATCCCCATCAACTCCAGCCTCGTGTTGTTCCTCCCGGGCCCCACCCGCTCCGCCGCAGGCCCCGCCTCCGCCCCCCGAATCCTCCGCACTCCATCCACCACCACCGTCGGAAAATCACTCAACCGACTCAGGATATCCATCCACTTCTCCCGCCGCACGCCATCACTCCCAACCAATTCACTCGCCGTCATCATCCCGCGGAAAAAAGTCCTCAACAATCCCAGCGTCAGACAATTGTTCCGGTCACTCCCGCCATCCCCCACCTCTCCGGACGCATCATTCAACACCACATACCGATCACCCTCCAGCTTCAGATAACTCTCCCAGAAATCCGCCACCTCCCGCAGAAACGGATACACCCGCCGCGCATACTCCGCATCCCACGTGTGCTCGATCCTCATCACCATGTTCACCGCCGCAAACGCCGCGTTGCTCTTCTGCCCCAGAAACATCCGTCGTCCCTCCCCCGGAATCCCATAACCATCCGGCATGAACGATGTCTCAAGGCCCTTCGGCCCGATCCCCACATCATAATAAGCTCCTCCCACCTTCAGCAACTCCCGCGCATTCGCCTTCGCCGTCTCCAGATACTCCAGCACCGGCGTGTCATAAGGATCCGCCAGCTCCACATGATTCGACGAATACACTCCCCACCACGGCGCTTCATGATTGTAATTCAAATGATAGTCCGCCTGCCACGACGGCCCGTCCATCGTCACCCAGTTCCCATACAACGACGGCGGAAACGCCCGGTTCCGGCTGCACGACGCCAGCAGATACTGCGACCCATAATAATACCGCTCGATCAGCTCATCCCCCACCTCCACATACGAACTCTCCCAGAACCGCCGCCACCACGCCCGGTGCGCCGTCTTCACCTCCCCCAGCCGCTCCTCCGTCACCGCCCCCACCCGCCGCTTCGCCTCACCTAGCGGATCCGCCGATTCCTCCCCGCTCACCACCGACGCCACCACCACCACCGTCCTCCCCGGCTGCAGGACAAACCGATCCGCATTCCACCCATCCCCGCGACTCCACGGCAACCCCGGCACCCGATGCCCCAGCAACCGCATCGCCACCGCCGCCTCAGAACGCCGCACCAGCGGCTTCTGCTCCAGCGCCACACTCTCCCCCACCGTCTCAAATCGCCGCACCGCCCAGCTCCCATCCGCCAGATTCCCCGTCGCCGTCTCCGACTCATTCCCCGTCACCGCCGACAGCTTTACCTCCACCCCAGTCATCCCCGTCGGACCAAACGGATTCCCATCCGCCGCATCCCCATCCACCGTCAGTTCAATCACCACCAGATTCTCGCCAGCCGCCACCCAACTCCGTATCCGCACCACCGTCCCCGCACGCGTGAACGGCGGCGGATCCTCAATCCGATACGCCGTCTTCAGCACGTGCTCCACCTCCGCCGTCCCTAGCACCTGCTCCGCATGATACTCCCCTCCATGCAGCGCCGGAATCGCCACCTCAATCGTCCCGATCGGACACGGATGCGCATTCGGATACACCGGCTTCGCCTTCCAGAAATCATTCTTCGCCAGATAAAACTTCAATACCTCCGGACTCGTCTCAACCCCCACCCGCCGCGTCGTCACCTTCGCCCCACCAGCCTTCCCTAACCCAAAATACCGACTCCGCTCCACCACCCCGCCAATCGCCACCCCCACATCCCCATTCCCCAGCAACGGCCCATCCGGCACCTTCCGCGTCGGCATCACCTCCGGCGGCCGCGTGAACACCCCTCGCTGCCTCCCAACAACTTCCCACGCCCGCCCCGCCACTCCCACCTCATCCCCACTCACCACCCCGCACGGCCACATCAGCCCCGCCATCAATTTCACCATCACCTTGCTTTTCATCCAATCCTTCTCCCCCTTTCCCCACCCCGACGCAATCTTTTCCCCAACCCTTTCCCCAATTCTCAACCTCCTCCCAAACCCCATCCCCATGCCAAAGCGCATGAAAGCCCGCAAACCAGACAAATCCAGCTAGCCACCCTTTTCACCATGCACCCAGCGTACTTCGAAACCCGTTTCCGCACCGATTCCCCTCCCGACCACTGGCCACCCACCTTCGCCATCATCACCGCCCACGCCACCACCGGCGAAACATGGTCCCCAGACCAGAACGCCGCCGCCGACCAAGCCCTCGAATCCCGTCTCCGCGCCACCGCCACATGGCTCCATCGCATCACCGGCTACTCCCCATCCACCACCCACGCTGAACCAGGCTGGGCCGCCGCCATCCCATGGCTCGACGCCTGCAACCTCGGCCTCGAATTCCTCCAGGACGCCATCTACTGGGTCGACCACAACCAACTCAGCGTCACCTTCTGCGACCACCGCCGCCACCCCATCCCCGTCGCCCCCTTCTCCTCACGCCTCGACTGATCCCTCCCTCTCCCAACACGCCCCTCCCCACAAGCGCGCCGCAGGCTCTGTACTGTGAACATCACAGCTCTCTCTGCGCACGGAGTGCCGCCTGCCAGCCCCCTCGGAACCAGCCCTCTTCCACCGAGCCATTCCAACTTCTCACTTTTAACTTCTCACTTCTCACTTCTCCTGCCGCAACGCGATCGTCAGCCATCCCGCCAGCAGCAGCACTCCCCCCAGCGGCGTCACCGGCCCCATCCACTTCAACCCTAACGACACCATCGCATACAGGCTCCCGCTGAAAACCAGCACACCCCCAAGAAACAACCCCCACGCCCGCGGAGCCACCCCTAGCAACGCCAGCACGGTCATCACCACCGCATGCATCAAATGGTAGAACACCGCCGTCTTCCAGGTCTCCATCCCGTTCGGCACACTCCCCAGCAAATCCTTCAACCCGTGCGCCCCGAACGCCCCCAGCGCCACCCCGACCGCCGCCAGTGTCGCCGATACCCGAACTCTCCAATACGTCTTCATCCCCCCACTCAACACCACCTCTCCCCAGCCGCAACCCCGCGGAACTCACCCTGGACGCGCCGCGCCCTGCACCCATGATCCGCCCCGTCATGCCTTCCCACGCCCGTCTGCCACGCTGGTTCCCCCTCGCCCTCCTCCTCCTCGGCGCTTCCGCATGGCTCACCCTCTCGCTCTGGAACGACTTCCCCTACTTCTACCACACCGACGAACCCGGCAAGGTAAAGCAGATCGCCGAAGGCACCCGCAATCTCCACCACCCGCTCCTCCTCCTCGAATCCGTCGCCCTCGCCGTCAAAGCCCGCGGCCTCCACGCCAATCAGGACATCGTCGAAACCGGACGCGCCATCTCCGCCGCCTTCGCCGCCGCCGCCGTCGTCCTCCTCTCATGGACCGTCGCCCGCTCCCGCGGACCATGGATCGGCCTCGCCGCCGGCCTCCTCCTCCTCGCCCAGCCCGACCTCCACGAATACAGCCGCTACTTCAAAGAAGACGCCGCCCTCCTCTTCGGAGTCACCGCCGTCTTCGCCGCCATGCAACTCTGGGAACAGAAACCCGGCACGCTCGCCGCCCTCCTCCTCGGCACCGCCGCCGCCCTCGCCCTCTCCGCCAAATACATCGGCGCTGTCATGCTCCTCCCCGCCGCATGGCTCCTCATCGCCCCCTCCTCCCGCGGCCGCTCATGGCCCCGTACCGCCCTCGCCATCCTCGCCCTCATCTGCGTCGCCGCCCTCATCAATCTCCGACTCCTCACCGACCCCGACACGTTCCGCGACTCCCTCTCCCGCGAAACCTCACTCGTCCTCGAAGGCCAGGCCGGTGTCACCAAATCCATCCCCCACGCCGGATTCTTCGCCCGTCTCCTCAACCGCTCCGCCCACCTCCTCCCGCTCTGCATCCTCGGCACCCTCGCCGCATGGCGCGCCTCCAAACCCGGCCATCGCTCGGAGTGGTTCCTCATCGCCTCCCCACTCGTCCTCGCCATCCTCCTCTCCTTCTCCGCCAAAGACTCCGGCCGCTACTTCCTCCCCGCCTGCGCAGGCATCGCCGCCTCCGCCGCCATCGGCCTCGGCGCCCTCGCCTCCTCCCCTCGCTGGCACCGTCTCGCCCTCCCAGCCACCCTCGCCGCCCTCGCCCTCAGCATCACCCGCACGCTCCCCTACCTCAACGGCTTCCGCTCCGACGCCCGACGCAATCTCCTCGCATGGGCCACCGCCAACCTCCCCGCAGACGCCCAACTCATCCAGGGCCGCAAGGTCTGCCTCCCAGACTTCTCCGGCCAATTCGCCGACGGCTGGCACCACGCACCCCCACACCTCTTCCCCATCGACTCCACCTCCTACCTCCCAGACCTCGCCCCCTCCCCAGCCTCCCTCGCCGCCGCCGGCTACTCCCACGCCGCCATCGCAGGCGACGAATTCGAACGCTACCTCCGCTCCGACCAGAAACCCAAGTCCGGCCGCGAATCCGAATTCTCCCTCCGCCGCAACTTCTACCTCGCCCTCGACTCCGAAGCCTCTCTCCTCTGGTCCAGCCCCCCAGGCAAGGTCGGTACCCACCAACCCGAACTCCGGCTCTACAAACTCCCCACTCCCCACACTCCTCCCGCTCCCCCAACACCCAATCCCAATCATTAACCAACCATTGATTCCTCTCCCACGCTCAATTGCCATTTGCCGATTGTCAAAATAGTCGAATAATTCTCCCCCCAGCCGACGCTCGAACTTCGTGTCCGTCGCGATCATCGAAACCTGTGCTTCCCTTCCCGGGCTCCACCCGCTAGGATCACTCAGTAATTCGGTGCGCTTCGCCGGCCGGGACATGAATTTAGACAACTGCATGATTTCCAACGAAATCCGCGCCGCTCTGGTGAACTCCTCAGACGGGACCGAGGTCCCGCTCCCGGAAATCGCCATCTTCGGCCGGAAACCCGACAGCACCATCTGCCTCCCGGATAACCGGGTCTCCCGCCGCCATGCCATGATCCGGCGCCAGGAAGACGACGAATACTGGTTCTACGACCTCGGCAGCTTCAACGGCTCATACCTCAACGGCGAACGCGTCACCACCGTCCGCCAACTCGAATCCGGCGACCTCATCCGCATCAGCGACTTCGAATACCGCTTCGAACTCCAGCGCCCCGGCGAACCCACCCCCTCCCCAGGATCCGACATCCAGGTCCTGCCCATGATCATCCTCGTCAGCGATATCAAGGGCTTCACAAGGCTCTCCGAAATCATCCCCCACGACGAACTCGCCCAGGCCATCGGCAGCTGGTACGGCTACTGCGACCAGGTCCTCACCGAACACGGTGCCGCCATCGATAAATTCATCGGCGACGCCGTCCTCGCCTATTGGACCGATACCTCCGTCAATGCCCGCAAATGGGCCCTCTCCGCCGCCCGCTACCTCCGCGAAAGCTGTGACCTCATCCACGAAGAAATGCGCGGCACCTTCGAACGCGCCGGCATGGACTTCACCTCCGGCGTCGCCCTCCACATGGGCGAGGTCTCATGGGGCCAGATCGGCCAGGGCGGCCTCACTATGCTCGGCGACGCCGTCAACACCACCTTCCGCATCCAGGCCCTCACCCGCTCCCTCGGCAGTGACATCCTCGTCAGCTCGGACTTCCTCAACGGCTGGAAAGAAGGCCCCAAACACTGCAGCCCGCTCGGCACCCACGAACTCAAAGGCCGCCAGGCCCCCGTCGAACTCTTCGCCCTCGAACACGCGCCCGAATTGTTCGCCCGATGACCGTCCGTAAAAAACGCGAGGGCCTCGCGGGCATCCTGCTCACCGCCGTCCTCTGCGCCGGCTTCCTCTTCTGGTGGTTCCGCCCCGAACCCCCAGCATGGCAGGACGAATCCCCACGCCAACTCACCGCCCGCGCCGCCGCAGAACCCGCTCCCGCCTCCCCTGCCGAACGCTGGGTCCTCGACGCCGACTTCATCGAGGTCGCTCTCCTCCACGCCCGCACCGGAGACCTCGACGAAGCCCTCAACGCCCTCGCCCCAATCAGCGGACCACTCATGCAGTCGGTCGCCCTCCGCCAGCTCGCCCTCGCCCACCTCACCTCCGGCGAAGACAATCTCAGCCGCGCCCTCGAAATCTGCGCCAAGATCCCCGACCCCACCATCCGCGCCGCCGCCCGCCGCGAGGTCCTCTCCATCCTCGCCCGTCTCGGCTTCGCCGACGTCGCCCTCTCCCAGGCCGACTCCCCCATCCTCAAAGCCACGGTCGCCCAGGTCCTCGCCGAAACCGACAGCGCCGACAAGGCCCGGGCCCTCGCCGCCGACCTTCTCGCCGCCCTCCCGTCCCTCCCGCCCGCCGACCAACCCGCCCTCCGCGAAGCCCTCGCATGGATCTCCGTCCGGCTCGCCCTCTACGACGGCCCCGCCAACGCCATCACCGCCGTCGCCGCGCTCCCCCCAGGCTCTCAGAACCAGCTCTGGATCGAACTCTTCCGCGTCTGCTTCGGCCGCGACGGCTCCGCCTCCTCTGACGCCGCCGCCGTCCTCGCTGCCATCCCCGACCCCACCCTCAAACGCCAGTTGGAACTCGAAGCCCTCGAATCCAATGTCGTCCTCCGGCTCCCGGACGAAATCCTCATCGCCTACGAAGACGCCGCCGTCTCCGCTCCCCAAGGCCCCGAGAAAATCATCGCCCTCACCAGTCTCGCCACCGCCCGCCAGCGCTGCGGCCGCACCGACGCCGCCACCGAAGCCCTCCAGCAGGCCCACCGCATGGCCCTCGCCCTTCCTAACACCCCGGAAAAACCCGCGCGCCTCCTCGCCCTCGCCGCTCCCCTCACCGACGCCACGCTCCTCGACGAAGCCGCCGCCGTCCTCACCGAAGCCGCCGCCGCCATCGATCCCCTCCCGCCCGCCGCCCAGCTCCCCCTCCTCGCCTCCCTCGCCGACGAACAATTCAACCAGGCCGACGCCGCCACCGCCTCCGCCACCGCCCTCAAGGCCGCCGCCCTCCTCCCCGCCAACCCGTCCGACGCCTCTTCCGCTCGTCTCCTCGCCTCATTCTTCATCCGCCTCGGCAACTGGCCCGCCGGCTTCGCCATCGTCGCCGCCCAACCCCCCAGCCCAGCACGCGACGCCCTCCTCGATTCCTGCGCCACCCTCGCCGCCGAAGACAGTCTCGGCTACGACCCCATCGCACCCCCTCTCCGCGGCGAACCCATCGACGGCATCCGCAAACTCGCCGCCGGCGACGAATCCCGCGTCGTCAGTCTCATCGAACGCCAACCCCCCGGCTTCCCCCGCGCCCGAGCATGGCTCGCCATGGCCAAAGGCATGCTCTCCACCACCCCCGCCGCCCTCCCTCCAGCCCTCCCCCCACCCCTCCCAGACGACGCCCTCCCCCCAGACAGCGACACCCCCGTCCCCCTCCCCCCCACCGATCCCCGCTAACTGGATCCCCCACCGCCCCTCCGAACACGCCCCTCCGAACCAGCCATTCTCACTTCTCACTTCTCACTTCTCACTTCAAACTTCCCCCGCCCCCTCCCAACACGCCCACGTCCCGTAGGGACGACCGGTTAGTA
>JAIXVE010000221.1 GCA_027483175.1 Verrucomicrobiaceae bacterium
CCAGTGGCCTGGGAAGGTGCAGACCATTTCGTAGGAGCCGGGCTGGGTGGGGGCGGTCATTTTGAGCCGTTCGGATTTGCCAGGTTCGAGGAGTTTGGAGGCGGCGATGATTTTGGGGTTGGCGGGGACGAAGGCGCGGCCCTGGGCGTCGATTTTCTCGGGGGACATGGTCTGGGCGTCGGTGCCGATTTCCTCGCGTGAGCCTGGGAGGGAGAAGACGAGGTTGTGGGGCATGACGTCTGAGTTTTCGAAAAGGATTTCGAAGGGTTTGCCGGCTTCGACGACGAGACGTGCAGTGTTGAAGCGCATCTGTTCGCGAACGGTTTTGACGATGTGGACTGAGACGGCGAGGTCGCGGAGCGAGCGGCGGATGGCGGCGGCGCGGTCGGCGGGGAGGATGGTGGCGAATTCTGAGGCGGCCTGGGCGGCTTCGAGGAAGTCGGAGGACGTGCGGTCGGCGGGTGGGGTTTTGGAGGCGCGGGCGACGAGGGCGTCGGCGGCGGCGGCGGCGGTCCGTGGGGACCATGCGGAGCGCGGGAGGCGGAGCATGGCCTGGGCGGCGGCGGTGGGTTCGCGGAGTCTGGCGACTTCTGCGGCGAGGAGGGAGAATGAGTCCTGCGGCTTGGTGCTGGTGGCGACGAGGGCGTTGATGGCGGCGTTGAAGATGAGGGAGGTGGGGTCCGAGTCGAAGACGTGGCGCATTGGTTGCGAGGAGGCCTTGCCGTCCTTGATTTCGGCGACCTTGATGCGGTTGGCGTCGAGGATGGAGAGGGTGTAGCCGTCGAGACGGCTAGCGTATTCGCCGGCGCGGTTGTGGAGTGTGATGGAATCGATGGAGGCGACGGTGCCGAGGTCGAGTTCCCACCATGGGTTGTCGGTATTTTCTTCTGTGTGGGTCTGGGTGCCGGAGTTGTAGTCCGGGTTGGTATTGCCGTCGATGGCGCGGGCGGGTTCGCCGGCGTAGGACATGTTTTTCTGGGTGGCGGTGCCGTTGCGGGCGATATTGACGCTGCCGCTGAAGACCTCGACTTCAGCTAGAGTGAGCGTGCCTGAGCGGGGGAGTTCGATGCGGACGAAGCGGCCGCGGGTGCCTTTGGCGGAGGAGAGTTCGGAGGCGACTGGTGCGGGGAGTTGTTTGAAGACCGAGCGGATGGCGGGGTCGGCGGCGGCGCGGAGGGCGGCGTCCGGGATGAGCGGGATGGCGGCGAGGAAGTCGCGCAGGGCGGCGGCGGACGCCTGGGCCTTTTTCCATGCGGTGGCGACTGAGTTGTCGGCGACGATGAGGGAAGCGAGGGCGGCCTCGCGGACGGCGGGCGGGTGGGCTGGGGAGGTCAGGGCGGCGGCGGCATCGCGGAGGGCGCGGAGGTCCTGCTGGGGCTGACGGGCGGCGATGCGGGCGAGGTCGGCGAGGGCGTTGTCGCTGGCATTTTTGAGACTGGCGAGGGCGCGGAAGGCCTCGGCGGCGACGGACGACTGACTGGCTTTGGCGAGACCGTCGAGGGCTTCGATGCGATTGGACTCCGCGACATCGGGGCGACTGAGGAGGGCATTGAAGACGAGCGGAGTGCGCGGGAGCTTGAGGAGTTCCGCGGTGCTGACACTAGCCATGAGGAAGTTGACGCCTGCGGGGTTGGAGGCGCAGAGCGGGAGACCGTCGGCGATGGCCTTGCGCCAGAATGGCTCGAGCTGGCGGATGGTTTCGGTGATGACGTAGGTCAGGTAGTAGTCGGTGGGTTTGGCGAGGGCGAGGAGGGCGGCGTCGGCGGCTTCCCATGAGGAGAAATAGCTAGCGGCGCGGACGGCTTCGAGACGGACGCGAGGGTGGGGGTCCTGAGCGGCGGCGCGGATGATGGCGAGCGGGTCGGGGAGACGGTCGCGCCAGTAGAGGGCGACGCGGACGGCGGCGGCGCGGGCGTTCGGTTCCGGGGAGTTCAGACGGTTCTGGAGGAGGACCGGGTTGACGACATTGTGCCACTGATGGACCCAGAGGGCTTCGGAGAGATGGTGTTCGTAGTCCTTGTCGGATTTATCGAGCGAGGCGGTCCATGAGGCGAGGGCGGCGAGGACTTCGGGTGTGGGGCGGGTGCCGAGTTCGATTTTGGCGCGCTCGCGGACCCCGTCTTCGGGTTCGGAGAGGAGCCGGACGAGCGCGGCGGTGGGTTCGCCGTGGATCTTTTTGGGTTGGAGGAGCGGGCGGCCGTTGTAGGTGAGGCGGTAGACCCGGCCGTGCTGGTGGTCGCGGTTAGGGTCGCGGAGGTGGTGCTGGAGGTGGCCGATGATGGTCTGGCTCCAGTCGCAGAAGTAGATGGCGCCGTCGGGGCCATTGCTGACGCAGATGGGGCGGAAGGTTTCGGTCTGGCCTTCGAGGAGATCGGGGAGACGAGTGCCTTCGATGCCTGAGTCCTTGTATTCGAGTTTGGCGCGATAGATGCCCTGGAAGCCGATGACATTGAGGTTGAGGAAATTGCCTTGCCAATCGTCGGGGAAGTGGCGTGAGCTGACGAGACCGGTGGCTGGGCAGGGACGGGAGGGACGGTTCCAGAGTTCTTTGACGGGGTTGTGTTTGCCTTCGGAGAGCCAGCCGCTGATGGCTGGGCCGAAGTAAGTGTTATTGCCGGTGGCGTCGGTGACGATGTCGTTGCCCCAGCGGTCGAAGACCCGGCCGTGCGGGTTGGCGAAGCCGTAGGCGATGTGGAGGTTGAATTTGCCGGTGCGGGGTTCGTAGCGCCAGATGGCTCCGTCGGCGTGGCGGGTGGGGCCGGTGAGGGTTTCGACCTGAGTGCGGTGGAAGACCCCGTCGCTGAGGTAGGTGGCACCGCCTGGGTCGAGACACATGGCGTTGGTGGTGTGGTGGGTGTCGGCGGAGTCGAGGCCATTGAGGACGACTTCCTTGTGATCGCCGATGCCGTCGCCGTTGGTGTCGCGGACGAACCAGAGGTCGGGGGCCTGCATGACGAGGACCCCGTCGTTCCAGAACTGGAAGCCGGTGGGGGAGTTGAGGTTATCGAGGAACGTCGAGCATTTGTCGGCGCGGCCGTCGTTGTTCGTGTCTTCGAGGACGAGGAGCTTGTCGCCGACGGTGCTGGTGGGAGTGCGTTCCGGGTAGCTGGGCCATGCGGCGACCCAGAGACGGCCGCGGGTGTCCCATGCCATCTGGACTGGGTTGACGAGATCGGGGAACTGTTTTTCGTCGGCGAAGAGCTGCATGGAGAGCCCCTCGTGGAGTTTGACCTTGGAGATGACCTCCTCGCCTGAGGGGTAGGGATGGGAGAGGTCCGGGTTGGGGCCGGGTTTGTTGGTGAGGACGGGGGTGACGGGCGGGAGGTTAGAGTCGTCGACGGTTAGGTCCGAGCCTTTGGCGAGGGCGTGGACGCGGGCTTCGCGGTTGGCGGTCATGACATCGCGCTGGGACATTTCCTCCTGCATGACCTTGTAGTTTTTGAGTTCGGGGCCGTCCTTGCCTTGTTGATAGGCCATCTGGGAGCGGCCGCCGTAGACATTGTAGCCGTCGACGGTGCGGTAGCGCTGGTGCCATTGCCAGTTCTTGTCGTTGACGGCGCTAACGAGTTTTGGGGAAGGGGCGGGAGCGGTTTTGCCGAAGAGGCCGGAGAACATGGCCGGGGCGAGGGCGGCGTAGCCTTCCGGGCGGAGGTGGATGCCGTTGACGGTGAGGGGTTCCTTGGCGGCGGCGTAGGCGGCTAGGGACGGTTTGAAGAGATCGACGAAGACGGCACCGTTGGCGGCGGCGACCTGCTGCATGGCTTCGGAGTAGTAGCGGAGCCGGTCGTTGGTCTGGGCGCCGTCGGGGAAGTCCGGGTTGTTGAGATTTTCGTGGGCGATGGGGGAGAAGAGGACGACCTTGGGGGCTCCTTTGCCGGAGTAGTTGGCCTTCTGCTGTTGTTTGAGGAAGGCGTCGAGGTCGGCTTTGAAGCGATCGAGACCGTCGGTGCCTTTGAATGATTCGTTGAAGCCGAAGAAGGCGAAGACGACGGAGGTTTTGGTTTTTTCGAGCCATTGTTCCGGCGAGCCGAAGTTTTCGGAGCGCGTGCGGATGGTGAGTTCGTCGGCGGCGAAGCCGAGATTGCGGACGGAGAGATTGAGGTCGGGGAAGGCCTGATGGAGCATGGCCTCGAAGGTGCCCTCGTGCTGGAGACGGTCGGCGAGGGCGTTGCCGACGATGGTGATGTGGTCGTCCTTGGCGAGTTGGAGGGCGGGTTGCTGGGCGAGGGCGTGGAGGGCCGGGAGGAGCGTGAGGGAGAGGGCGAGACGGAGATTCATGGCGGAGAGGTAATTACGGTGGGGAGGGATTTTATTGTTCACGGCAAATCCGGAGGGGCGGAGGGGAGCAGTCTGCGATTGCGGGGGGAGCGGGGCGGGGTTTGGGCGGAGGGATGAAACTGGTGATTGCTGCTGCTGCTTTGCTGATGGTGTCGTGTGCCGGGCCGGGAGGCGGCGGGAGTACGCGTGATGTGTGGGGGCACCGGGCTGGGCCGCGGGGATTCCGGACCGTGGTGCTGGATGCGGGGCATGGCGGGCGGGATTCCGGGGCGCGGAGTGGGGTGACGGGGGCGCTGGAGAAGGAACTGACCCTGGACATGGCGCAGCGGGTGAGGCGCGAGTTGGGCGGGTCGTTTGCCGTGAAAATGATGCGGGAGGATGACCGGTTTGTGGATCTGGATGTGAGGGCGGCGCGGGCGGCGGCAATGGGGGATGTGCTGGTGAGCATTCATTTCAACAGCGGGCCGAGTTCGGTGCGGGGGCCGGAGACGTACTACTGGCGAGTGGACAGCCATGGATTGGCGGTGCGGATGCAGCGCGGGATGGCGGCGGTGAGTCCAGCGGAGAGCGGGTCGCGCGGGATGGTGCGGCGGCGGTTGCGGCTGACGCGGAATCCGGAGATTCCGTGTGTGTTGATTGAGGTCGGGTATTTGAGCAATCCCGGGGAGGCGCGGCTCTGCAGTGATGCGGGGTACCGGCAACGGATGGCGAGGGCGGTGGCGGACGCGATTCGGGCGCAGGCGGCGCAGGGGGATGCTGGGACGGGGGCGTTGCCGCCGCCGATTTCTGCGCCGCCGAGCCGGCCGACGGACGCGAAGGAGTGAGGGGATGGCGGGGCGATGAAGAATCAGGTATCGAGCCTGAGCCGTTCGCCGGGGAGGGGGATGATGACCTCGGTTTCGGGGAGTGCGGCGGAGAGCGTCTGGGCCATCCATTGGAGGGCAGGGGCGTCGCCGTGGACGAGGAGGAGCTTGCGTGGGCGGACGCGGGTGGCGTAGGCGACGAGTTCGTCGCGGGTGGCGTGGCCGCTGAAGTCGAAGGCTTCGACGTCGGCGTGGAGGGGGACTGGTGGGTGGGCGTGGTGGAGACGGATTTCGTCGCCTGGGGCGGCGCGGCGGAGGTGGCCGCCGGGGCTGTCCGGGTCAGCGTAGCCGACGAAGAGGACGGCGTTTTTGGGATTGTCGATGAAGTGGTAGGCGAAGTCGTTGGAGACGGTGTATTCGCTCATCATGCCGCTGCTGAGGGCGTAGATGCGGCCTGGTGCGGCGGTGGTGAGGCGTTCGCCTTTCTTGGTTTTGACGAGGCCGGCCATGTTGTCGAGGATGCGGAACCCGGGGTGGGTGCGCGGGACGTCGTTGGAATGGCGGTCGATGATCTGGGTCATGCGGGTGCTGAGGCCGCCGATGTGGATGGGGATGCCTGTGGCGAGGTGACCTGTGCGTTTCAGGTCGTGGATCATGAGGAGGATTTCCTGAGTTTTGCCGAGGGCGAAGACGGGGACGAGGACACTGCCGCCGCGGCCGATGGTGCGCATGATGGCTTCGGCGAAGCGCCATGATTCGCGCTGGCGGGAGTAGTCTGGCGGGCGCGGGGTGGCACCGCGGGTGCATTCCATGATGAGGACGTCTGCGGGTTCGTCCGGGAAGGCGGCGGCGGTGCTGAGGGTCTGGGGTTCGAAGTGGACGTCGCCGGTGTAGAAGACGCGGAGGTTTGGGTAGTCGAGGCGGACGCCGACGGAGCCTGGGAGGTGGCCTGCGTCGAAGAATTCGCAATCGACGCCGGTCCGGCCGAGTTCGAAGCGGCGGCCTGGGCGCTGGTGGCGCCAGCGGCGGAGACTGTTGTCGATTTCGCGGTGGGTGAAGAGCGGGTATTCCACGATGCCGTCCTGATCGCGCTGGGCGGTCATGACGTTGCAGCTGTTGTGGAGCATGGTTTCGGTGATTTCCGCGGTGAGCGGAGTCATGACGGCGCGAGCTTCCGGCTGGCGTCGCATGAGGACTGGGAGCGAGCCGATGTGGTCGAGGTGGGCGTGGGTGATGATGACCGCGTCGAGGAGGGCCTGGCCGAGGAGGGAGAAATCGGGAAGGGCGTCGAAGCCTTTTCCTTTTGGGTGCATGCCTGAGTCGAGGAGGATGCGGGACCGGCCATCGTCGAGGAGATAGCTATTGGCACCGATCTCCTGGGTCCTCGTCAGGTTTTGAAAGTGGACAGCCATGAAAAATCGTCAGGGGGGAAAACCTCTGCATCCGGCGGTCAGAGCGGAGCGGCAAGGGGAAACCGATGAATCGGGGGGGAGCGGAATTTCCGTGCTGAGGGGAGCGTGGTGTGCCATAATGGAGGGAGGACCACTGAAAATCGAGAGATGACTGAGACCTTGTTTGTGCTGTTGTTGGGGATGCCGGCCGGCTTGCTGGCGGGAGCGCTGCTGCTTGAAGCGTTTGTGTTGCGGGAGAATGCGCGGGAGCAGGAGCCTGCGGTGTTGTGGCTGATGTTCTGTGCGGTGGTGGCGGCTGGGGTGGTGGTGCTGGTGGAGGCTGGGTTGTATATGTGGCGTGGGGATGGGGCGCGGTTGGGGGAAGCGATGTGGGTGGGGGGTGCGGGGGTGGCTGGTGCGCTGGCGTGGTGGTTCAAGCGGAAGGGGCGGGACCGCGGGGTGTTGTATTTGCGGGAGCGGTTTTACGGGGAGAATCCGTTGGAGCCTCCGGTGGCGAAGCCTGGGCAGGCGTTTTGGATTCTGGGGTGGCGTGGGTTGGCGGTGGTGGCGCTGGCGGCGGCGGTTGGGGCGGTGTTGCGGGTGCGGGTGGGTGGGGATTTGCTGGCGCGGCGGGGTGGGGAAGTTGAGGTGAAGGGGGAGACGATTGATCCTGCGGAGGCGGCGCTGGCGGCGGCGGATGTGAAGCCTGCGGATGTTTATGTGCCCGGGGCGGAGGGCGGGGCACCGATTGTGGCTGCTGAGCCGAAGGCGGGCGAGGCTGGCGGGGATCCGACGCGTGCGGAGTTGCCGTCGGCGGAGGATTCGGAGAAGGCGGCGGCGATGGCGGCGGCGGCGGCTGCGGTGCCCGGTGGTGCTGCGGCGGTGCCGGGTGCGGGGGCGATGGCACCGGCGGCGAGTGGGGTGCCGGCGGCTGGGGTGCCTGTGGCGACGGTTGCGCCGGTGGTGGCGGCGGAGCCAGCGCGTCCGGTGTCGAGGAACAGCCTATATTTTTCGAAGGTGCGGCCGATTTTTGCGAAGGCGTGTGTGAAGTGTCACGGGCCTGACAAGCAGAAGGGGGATCTGGCGTTGCACAATCCGGATGCGATTCGGGCGGGGATCAACGGGAAGCCTGCGGTGATTCCGGGGAATCCTGAGAAGAGCCGGGTGTATGCGTGCATTGTGCTGCCGCCGGACGATCCTGATTTCATGCCGCAGAAGGGGCAGCCGTTGAGCATGAGTGACAAGAAGGTGCTGGCGGAGTGGATCAAGAGCGGGGCGGACTTGGGGGATGGGGTGAGTATTCCGAGTGGGCAGGGTGGGGTGTTTCTGGTGGACACGATTGCGGAGGGATTGCCGGAGCCTGACCCTGCGGTGGTGGAGGGGTTGTTGAAGGATCACGTGAATGTGAGGCGGTTGTCGAAGAACAAGCGGGTGCTGGAGCTGGATTTCAGTCACAGTGACCGGGCGAATGGGAACCTGCGGCTGGCGGAGCTGGCACCGGTGGCGTTGAACATTCACACGCTGGATTTGAGTCGGACGCAGGTGAAGGATGCGGATCTGGCGGTGCTGGCGGGGATGCGGAATCTGTCGCGGCTGATCTTGAGTCGGACGGGGATCACGGATGCGGGGATTGCGCAGCTGGCAGGGTGTGCGTCGCTGGAGGAGGTGAATCTTTACAGTACGGGGGTGACGGATGCGGGGGTGGGGCAGTTAGGGGCGTTGAAGTCGCTGAAGAAAGTGTATTTGTGGCAATCGAAGGCGACGGCGGCGGGAGGTCAGGTGCTGCAGCAGGCGGTGCCTGGGGTGGAGGTGAGCCTTGGCAATTGAGGGCATGAGTGTGGTGAATGCCGAGGGGAAGGGGAATGCTGTGAGTGGGCTGAGTGGGCTGAGTGGGCTGAGTGTGGCGGAGCTTGAGGAGTTGATGGTGCGGGATGGATTGGCGCGGACGCATGGGTTGAGATTGTTCAAGGCGGTGCATCAGGTGCCGCATGATCTGGGGGAGAGCCGTGGGATGCTGCCGCCGCCGGTGCAGCGATGGCTTGACGGGCCCGGGGGGCTGGGGGTGGCGGTGGTGGAGGAGGTTAGGGAGACGGAGAGTGGGGATGGGTGGACGAGGAAGTATCTGCTGAGGATGGGGGACGGGCAGGAAGTGGAGAGTGTGCTGATGGGATTTCCGGGGCGGTTTACGGCGTGTCTGAGCACGCAGGTGGGTTGTGCGATGGGATGTGTGTTCTGTGCGACCGGGCAGATGGGATTGGTTAGGAATCTTGAGGCGGGGGAGATTGTGGCGCAGGCGCTGCATGTGGCGCGGCGGTGCCGGGAGCTGCATGGCGAGCGATTGAGGAATCTGGTGGTGATGGGGATGGGCGAGCCGCTGCACAATGCGGAGGCGACGTTGAAGGCGCTGGAGGTGCTGACGGACACGCGGGGCTTGGGGATTGGGCCGGCGCATGTGACGCTGAGCACGGTGGGGCATGTGCCGGGGATTCGGAGAGTGGCGAGGCATCCGTTGCGGTTCCGGCTGGCGGTGAGCCTGCATGCGGCGACGGATGAGGAGCGGAGTGAGTTAGTACCGGTGAACCGGCGGTGGCCGCTGCGTGAGGTGCTGGAGGCGTGCGAGGAGTATTCGGAGCTGAAGGGCGAGCGGGTGTTTATGGCGTGGACGCTGATTGCGGGGAAGAATGATTCGGAGGAGCAGGCGAGACAGTTGGCGGCGTTGCTGGCGGGACGGGCGGTGCAGGTGAATCTGATCCCGTTGAATCCGACGGAGGGATTTGCGGGTGGTGCGCCGACGGATGAGCGGGTGGAGGCGTTTCAGCGGGTGCTGCTGGAGGCTGGGTTGCCGGTGACGAGGCGGCAGCGTCGGGGGATTGATGTGGGTGCGGGATGCGGGCAGTTGCGGTCTGAGCGGCGGGTGGGGAGATAAATGAATTCTTTGTGAATGGGGTGTGGTGGAGATGGCGTAGGAACGACATTGATCCTTTTCCGGGAGGCCGGGGGGAGAAGCGATTTCTGAAACCATGAAGAGAACAGACGATTGTGATATGGTCCTGCGGATTGCTGCGGGAGCGATGCTAGGGTTTGCGGTGGCTGGGCCGGTGGCGGCGGCGGACGGGCCAGGGGAAGTGAAGAAGCAACTGCTGGAGCTGACTGGGGGGCGGCGGACGCGGGTGGCGTGGAATCAGAATGACAAGATCCGGTTTGTGGACACGAAGGACGGGGTGATCAAGGATTTGCCGCTGCCGGGGAGTCAGCCATTGTTCACGAGTGACGGGCGGAAGATTCTGGCGTCGGGCGGGAAGGTTGGGGATCGTTATCTGATGGTGTATGATGTGGAGAGTGGTCGTGCGACGAAGGTGGTGAGCGGTGCGGAGAGTAACCTACTGACCGTGTGGCGGGATGTGAAGGCGAAGCGTGACTGGGTTTATGTGAATGACTGCGGGTTCAAGGAGCAGGCTTGGGATGCGCCGTGCGGGAGCCTGTGGCGGTTTCCGCTGGATAAGCTTGCGGCGAAGGAGATGTGCTGGGACCGGACGTCGACGCATTTTTATCTGATGTTTTCGGCGGACGGGACGCGGGCGTGTTTTGAGCCGAGCTGGAGCAACATCGGGCAGCTGACGGTGGCGTATGATGCGAAGGGGAAGATTGATCAGGACAAGTGTCAGTACAAGGCGATGGGGGGCGGGTGTTTTCCGGGATTGGCTCCTGACAATTCGTACCGGATGTTCCGGCTGGATGGGGATCACAAGGCGATCACGATGACGGATGCGGACGGGGCGAATTCGAGGCAGGTGAAGGTGGCGGAGATGCCGGGGGTTGGGGACAAGGGGAAGAACGTGTGGCTGACGAGGTGGAGCACGGACGCTAGGTTTCTGACGCTGATGGGGCCGGATGGGGATGATGCGAAGGTGTGGATGGGGCGGTTTGACGAAGGGTTTACGAAGATTGAGAGCTGGGTGCAGGTGGTTCCGGAGGGACCGAAGTGCTGGCAATCGCATGCGTGGATTGAGCCGAAGCCATGAAAGGTGCTGTTAGAAAGAGTGAGGGAGCGGGAAGCCTGTGGAGGACGCAGGGACGGCGGGCGTTTGCGGGTGTGGTGTGCGGGGTGGTGGCCGGTGTGGTGGCGGGAAGGGCGATGGGGGAGGAGGCGCGGGCGTGGCCGTCGGCGGGTGGGGCGGTGTTTGCGATGCGGGGATTGCGGGTGACGGATCCGGTGGTGGCGTTTGATGCGAAGGGGAGGGAGCTGCTAGGGTTCAATTGTCAGATGCGGGGTCGGGCGCTGCCGGGGCGCTGGTTTGAGCTGGTGTGTGGCGGGGGAACGTTTGTGGCGCGGGATGCGGGAACCTGGATCGGGGCGAAGGTTAGTGCTTCGGGGGCTTATGCGGTGGAGGTGACGGTGACGGCGGAGAGTGGGAGTGACGGGACTGTGCTGGTGTATGGGGTGGGTGAGAAGGAGATGGCGGGGTTGGCGCAGGAGAAGGGGGGATGGGTGTGGCGGCAGGCTGGGCAGAAGCCAGTGACGTTGTTTCCGGTGGTGGTGGGGAAGCCGGAGCATGTGGTGGTGACGAGCGGTGCGGGGAAGTGGGTGGCGTATCGTGATGGGGAGATGGTGGGGTCGGGCAAGTTGGCGGGAGGGGGGCTGCGGTGGGCGCCGGGGGAATTGGTGATAGGGTCGGCGGAGTGGCGCGGGCGGGTGGAGGCGGTGGCGGTGTTTCCGCGGGTGCTGACGGGAGAGGAGGTGGTGGCGGAGGCGAAGGCGGCGAAGGGAATGACGGGTGGGCGGAAGGAGGGAGAGGTGATCCGTTTCAAGGGGAAGCTAGTGAGACAGGCGGCGACGTCGTCATTGGAGGACATCCGGCCGTACAGCAGGAGCCTGACGGTTGCGGAATACCGGGTGGATGAGGTGGTTTCGGGGGCGTGGAAGGAACCGGTGATTGCGGTGCTGCACTGGATGATCATGGATGGGAAGCGCCTGCCGCTGGCGGATCGGAAGCCGGGGGTGGAGGTGGAACTGACGGTGGTGCCGCTGGACGGGCAGGTGCAGCTGGAGGGGTCGAGGCGGGATGAACTGGCGGATGGGGACCTTGATGCGGTGCTGCACTACTGTGAAGCGGAGTGAACGGATGAAGAGACGAAGGAACGGAATCTGAGCCGATGGTATTCAGTTCTTATCTATTTCTGTTCTATTTTCTGCCGGTGGCGCTGGCGGTTTACTATCTGCTGTCGCGGGCGGGGAACCGGGTGCTGAATTACTCGCTGATATTTTTCGGGTATCTGTTTTACGGGTGGGCGAATCCGAAGTTCATTTTTCTGATGGCGGCGACGACGGTTGTCGACTGGCTGGCGAGCGTGGTGATTGCGCACGGGACGTGGCGACTGTGGGAAGTGTGGCGGGCTCCGGTGGTGGCGCTGGAGCGGGGAGGGGAGCGGAATCGAGCGCAGCGGTGGGCGATTGTGCTGTCGGTGGTATCGAATCTGGCGTCGCTGGGGTTCTTCAAGTACTTCAATTTCGGCGTGGACAGTTACAATGCGCTAGTGGGGGCGCTGGGGTGGCCGGAGGGGCAATGGGATAGTGTGTTCCGGGTGGTGCTGCCGCTGGGGATCAGTTTTTACACCTTTCAGTCGCTGTCGTACACGATTGATGTGTATCGTGGGGATGCGAAGGCGATGAAGCATTTCGGGGATTTCTCGTGTTTTGTGTCGATGTATCCGCATCTGGTGGCTGGGCCGATCCTGCAGTTTTCGTTTCTGGCGGAGCAATTGGAGGGGAGGCGGCTGACGATGGACAAGTTTGCGCGCGGGGTGGCGATGTTTGCGCTGGGGATGGGGAAGAAAGTGCTGCTGGCGAATCCGTGCGGGAAGATAGCGGACACGGTGTTTGAGGCGGCGGGGCCCGGGGTGGTGGATGCGTGGTATGGGGTGATGGCGTATGCGTTTCAGATCTACTTTGATTTTTCGGGGTATTCGGACATGGCGATCGGGCTGGGTTTAATGCTAGGGTTTGTGTTTGCGAAGAATTTCGATGGACCGTACCGGAGCGGGTCGCTGACGGAGTTCTGGCGGCGGTGGCATATTTCGCTGTCCGGGTGGTTGCGGGATTATCTGTATGTGCCGCTGGGTGGGAACCGACGTGGGGAGGTGCGGACGTATGTGAATCTGATGGTGGTGATGCTTCTGGGGGGATTGTGGCATGGGGCGAGTGCGAATTTTGTGATCTGGGGCGGGATTCACGGGGGCGGGTTGGCGCTGGAGCGGTGGGCGGGGAAGAGAGGGTGGGCGGTGAGGGGGCCGGTGGTGGTGAGGCGGGTGGTGACGTTTGTGGTGGTGTGTGTGGCGTGGGTGTTTTTCCGGGCGGTAGATTTTGAGTCGGCGTTGAGGTATCTGGGGAGCTTGTGCGGGAGGGGGCGTGAGGAGGGGTCGGTGCTGATTGGCGGGTTGATCTGGCAGCGGTATTACTGGGTGAGTTTTGCGGTGGCGGCGGTGGTGGTGTGGGGGATGCCGCAGTCGTGGGATCTGACCCGGCGGATCACGTGGGGGAAGTTCTGGTGGATTGCGGCGGTGTTTCTGGCGGCGGTGGCGATGCTGTTCGCGCAGTCGTACAATCCGTTCATATATTTTATCTTCTGAGAGGCTGCCTATGAATGAGAAGATGCCAGCGAAGGAGGAACCGATCAGGGCCCGGGTGACGCGTGAGGAGCAGGCGGCGGCGGAGTTAGGGGTGACGGAGTTTGCGCCTGGGGTGAGGGCGGCGCTGGTGTGGTTTTTTCTGGTGACGGTGGTGGCGGTGCCGGTGGTGCAGCTGGTGGCGGCGCGGCGGGAGCCGGAGCGGGTGGGGGATTTCGGGGCGGCGTTGAGGGGGTTGGTGCCGGATGCTGGGGCGGTGGCTGCGGTGGGCGGTGCGGGGGATGTGGTTAGACTGCTGCCTGAGGCTGGGCGATTGAAGGCGATTGAGGAGGATTGGGAGAGGGATTCGGTGGTGGGGGAGGCGGTGCTGCCGCGGGTGCAGCGTTGGTTGCTGGGGATGGGGCAGGGGAATGAGAAGGCGTATGCGGGGCGGGACGGTTGGTTGTTTTACCGGGCGGATGTGGAGTACGTGACGGGACGCGGGTTTCTGGAGGAGGAGGTGATGCGGCGGCGTGGGAAGGAAGTGCAGGCGGATCCGGTGCGAGCGATCGTTGATTTCCGGGATCAGCTAGCAGGTCGCGGGATTGGCTTGCTGGTGGTGCCTGCGCCGGTGAAGCCGACGATTCATCCGGAGATGTTTGCGGGTGGAGCGGAGAGGGTGGTGGGAGGGATGCAGAACGCGTCGTTCGGGGAATTTGTGAGGCGACTGGGGTTGGCTGGGGTGGCGGTTTATGATCCGGTGGCGGAGCTGATGAAGGAGGGAGCGGGTGCGGCTTATCTGAAGACGGACACGCATTGGCTGCCGGGGGCGATGGAGCGGGTGGCGGCGGGGATGGCGGCGGCGGCGCGGGCGGTGGTGGAACTGCCGGGGGCGGAGCCTGGGCGGTTTCGGGCGGTGGAGAAGCGCGTGCGCGGGACTGGGGACATTGCACAGATGCTGAAGCTGTTGCCGGAGCGGGCGTATGCGGAGGAGGAAGTGGAGATCCGGCAGGTGATGGAAGGGAGTGAGTTGTGGCGGCCGACGGAGGGTGCGCCGGTGCTGCTGCTGGGCGACAGTTTTGCGAACATTTATTCGCTAGGGGCAATGGGATGGGGTGAGTCGGCGGGATTGGCGGAGCATTTCAGTGCGCGACTAGGGCTGCCGGTTGATGTGATCTGCCGCAATGACGACGGGTCGCATGCGACGCGGGAGATGCTGGTGCAGGAATTGAGGCGCGGGCGTGACCGGTTGGCGGGGAAGCGGCTGGTGGTTTGGGAATTTGCGGCGAGAGAGCTGGCGTCGGGGGATTGGAAGCTGCTGCCGCTGGAGGTGGGTGAGCGCCGGGAGGCGGGGATGTATGCGGTGCCGGACGGGCGCATGGTTAGGGTTCGTGGGAAGGTGCGTGCGGTGTCGGCGGTGCCGCGGCCTGGGTCGGTGCCATACAAGGATCACATCATGAGTGTGCGGGTGACGGATATGGAGTCGGCGGATGATGCCGGGGCGCGGGGCAGGGATGTGATTGTGTTTGTGTGGAGCATGAGGGATCAGGTGCCGACGGTGGCGGCGAAGTGGCGTGCGGGGGAGGTGGTGGAGCTGCGGTTGCGGCCGTGGGGGGAAGTGTCGGGTGAGTATGAGGCGATCAACCGGAGTGAGTTGGACGATGAGGAGGCGATGCTGGCGGATCCGGCTTGGGCGGTTGCGGACGAGTGACGAGAGGGAGAGAAGAGTACTGAATTTATGAACATGATGAGAGCAAACGGGCCGCGAGGCGGAATTGTTGCGGTGATGGCGTTAGTGGCGCAGGTGGCGGCGGCGGAGCCTGCTGAGATGTTCCGAGTGGCGACGGCGGCGCTGGCGGAGAAGGCTGGGAGTGCGATGACGGTGGCGGGTGCGGACGGGTGGCTGTTTCTGACGAACGAATTGAGGCACACAGGGGCGGGGCCGTTCTGGGGTGAGGCGGCGCGGAAGGTGAGTCGGGCGGCGAAGCCTGAGGAAGCGGATCCGATGCCTGCGATTCTGGATTTCAAGCGGCAGCTGGATGCGCTGGGCATTGGTTTGGTGTTGGTGCCGGTGCCGCCGAAGGCGGTGGTGTATCCTGACAAGTCGGCGGGATTGAGCGGGTGGGTGGTGCCGGAGCGGGTGGACGGGGCGCTGGGTGAGTTTTACGCGGTGTTGCGGGCCAAGGGAGTGCGGGTGGTGGATCTGACGGATGCGTTTCTGGCGGCGCGGGGGAAAGGAGAGGAGCCGTACTGCCGGCAGGATAGTCACTGGTCGGGTGCGGGTTGCGAGCTGGCGGCGGGGCAGTTGGGGGCGATGATCCGCAACGAGGGGTGGTACGGGGCGGTTCCGAGACAGGAATTTCAGAGCAAGGAGACGACGGTGACTTTGTCAGGAGACCTGAGGGAAGCGCTGGCGGAGGGCGAGAGGCCGGAACGGGAGACCGTGCGGTTGCGGGTGGTGTCCGGGAAGGATGGGAAGCCGGTGGTGCCGGAGCGGGGGAGCCCGGTGGTGCTGATGGGAGACAGTCACAACCTTGTGTTTCATGCCGGAGCGGACATGCATGCGACCGGGGCGGGGTTGCCGGATCAGCTTGCACTGGAGTTAGGGTTTGCGGTTGATCTGGTGGCGGTGCGGGGATCCGGGGCGACGCCGGCGAGGATCAATCTGTATCGGAACGGGCGTGCGGATGCGGGTTATCTGAAGGCGAAGAAGCTGGTGATCTGGTGTTTTGCGGCGCGGGAGTTCACGGAGTCGCAGGGGTGGCGATTGGTGCCGGTGAGCAAGTGAGGCGGGAATTGGAGCGGACCGGGGGTGGGAGTCCGGACAGAGTTGAGGGAACGATTCGAGAGGGGATCGAGCGGTCCGGTTATGGCGGGCGTGCGGTGATTGTCCTCTATGGGGAACCCGAGGTGAGGTGAGGAGTGCGGTCTGGGGACGGGGATCTGGCAGTCAGGGTTTCAGCATTGCGTGCAGCGCGTCGAGTTTCTCGCGCACTTCGCCGTTCAGGTCGCCGGGATCACAGAGGGCGACGAGGGAATGCAGTTCGCCTTTTCGGGCCAGTATTCGCGTGCCCGTTTCGTGCGCGAGTCGGCGGAAGAATTCTTCCGCGAAGAGACTTAGCTTTTTTGACTGCGTCTGGGCGCGCCAGAGGGTCTTCCGGGTGGAAAGGTCGGCTTTGTGATAGTTGTCGAAGTCTTCCTGGTTGTCATCGAACACGTCTTTCAGGATCAGGGCATCGAGGATTTGCTGTCGGGTTTGGGCAAAGAGGTCTTCGTGCGGGAGATGTCTGTCAGCCCATGCGAGGAGCAGTTCCGGCGTGATGAAGTAGTTCTCTGGTTCGTAGCGCTTCCACATGCGGATTTGCAGCCCGTGCTGGGTGCCTTCCTTGTGCTGCTTGCCGTCGTTGTCCCGGATTTCCAGGCCGCGCAGGTCGGGGATCATACCTTTCAGGGCGTGAAAGTGCTCTGCAGACCTCAGGCCGTAAACGCCCTCCACGCGATTGAGTTCATCGTTCAGGTTTCGGTCAGTGCCTGGGAAGTTGTCCTGAAGGTAGTAAACATTGAGCCGAGCTCCGTCGTCGAGACAGTCTGTGACTGGGTGGTCCAGTTTGTCGGCAAAGGCGCGCAGCATGTCGACATCGGTGCTGCCCTCGACGTAGAAGACATGCCCGGTTTCCCGTGCCTTCACATAGTGCTCCGCGCCGAAGTGTTTTAGCGCACTGGTGATCTGGCTCTTCTTTGCGAGGTTCTCGCATTGCCCGGCCATGATGAGGGTCAGGTTGCGATCCAGGGCTTCCCGAAGCACCACTTCGGAGTGGGTCACGATGACGACCTGGCAGCCATTTTTGTGGGCGATGTCGCGCAGGAGCACATACACCTGCTGCTGCCGCAGGATTTCGATGTGTGCATCTGGTTCGTCGATCAGGAGCACGCTGCCCTTATGGGAATACAGGTGGGCAAAGATCAGCAGCATCTGCTGGAAGCCTCGTCCGGCGAGGGACAGATCCAACTCGCCGCCCGCGCCGTCTTGCTCGTAGCTGAGGTCCACCGCGCCGCGCTCGTTCTCCTCGGGCACTGTCAGGCGAACATGGAACAGCCGGCGCATCAGGTCGGTGATCTCTGTCCAATCTGCGGGATCGTTCTGATGGACCAAAAGGCACAGGTTCCGGACCACCTCCGCCGTGCTGCCGCGACCCAGATGGAAGTCGATGCGGTTCGGCTTGATCACTGCCTCATCCGCGGAGATGCCGGACATTGGATACAGCAGCGATACATCCAGGCCCGCCGCCGCTTGAAAGGCCTCTTCATGCGCGAGGGATTCCGGTGCGGGCTCGCAATAGACTAGTTCATCGCTGGAATGGTGGCGAAAAATCATCGTTACTGGCAATGGCTCGCCGTTCACATCCACGGCTACCGTGATGCGCAGGTCCTTGTTGCCTGCCTTCAGGTTGTGCCAGAAATGGCGCGTCTTCGGCACGGGCACCGACAGGATGCTCAGCCGGTTCAGCGCCTTTCCTTTCCGTTTGTCTGCCTTGGAGTTCTCCGACTCCGCGCGCCAGGTGCGCAGCCCGATGGACCACAACGCGATGGCCTGTAGAGCGCTCGTCTTCCCGCAGTTGTTGGGACCGATCAGCACCGCCGGGTGATCCAGCTCCAGGCGCTGGAGGTCTCCGTAGCGCTTGAAGTTCTCGATCTCGACATAGTGCAGCAGTTTCATGACGGTTGAGTGTGAACGGGGCGGGACAAAAGACAATCACCGAGGTTTCCACGCGGCTGCTTTCACGAAAGGTGGGTTGGCGTCGAAGGATTTGGATTGGCGGACGATGGCGCTCATGCGGAGAGGAGCGTTGGGATGGGTGGCGGAAGTGGCGAGGGCGGGAGGGGCTGGTTGGGAGGGAAGTGAGAAGTGAGATTGCCGTGTTGGGAGAGGGGGCTTGAGCGGAGAGAGGCGCGTTGGGAGAGAGTGGCTGGGCTGGTGGAGTGCGGATCTGCCAGTGAGGAGTGAGACTCCGGTGTCACGGACTGCTGGACAATGCGGGGTCCGGTGTGCATGATCCAGGCATCATGAACCTGCCGGATCCCGTTGTCGTGCGATTTGCGTTTCACTTTAGGGCGAGGGGGGCGGGTGATCCGCGTGGGGGGGGCTGTGATGGAGGTGCGGGGAGGGGGCAGTTATAGCTGAGACGGCTGCGATGTGAAGCCATGAGAAAGATACGGTCAATGAATCGCACCGGACCAATGACATTCCTGACTGTCGTTGGGCTGGTTGGTTCGTTGGCTGTATTCAATTTGCTGGTGGCTTACCTGAGGGGGAACAACACGAATCACACTGGTTTTGGATTGTGGCTTCTGGCTCTGGTGTTTCTTCCGACGCTGCTGCTCGGCGGGTGGACTGGTTTCAAAGGTAATCGTCGTTGGATTGGGTGGTTGGCGTGTCTCGCGGGGTGCGGAGGGATGGCCTTCCTGTGGTACATTGACTACGAAAACATCCTTCGTGAGTACGAGCGGTGGAGCAAAAGAGGTGAGAAGCCGGCACCCCTTGCGAGCTGGCCACCCCTTGCCGACGAGGAGCTTTATGAGTTCAAGCCGATCTCGGAAGGCGTCCGTCGCGCGAAATGGCTAACGCTCTTTGAGGGGCTTCCGCATCCCACGTGGGAGTTGGATCAACTCGACGAAGAACTCGGATCTAAAGAGACGATCATCATTCATGATTTTCCTTTCTACGAGCGTCCGTTGTCGATTGCGGCGGATGATGTCGAGCCATTGCGCAGTCTCTGTGCCGCGGCGGACAGCTATTTCTCATACATGGGTGAGAAGGCTTGCGGAGGCTATCACCCTGATTACTGCCTGAGGTGGGAGGACGAGACGGAGACTTACGACCTGATGATTTGTTTCGGCTGTGGCGAGATGAAGCTCTACGGCCCTGAGAACTATTTGATCGCCGACCTCAAGGCGGATTTTCAGACGCTGCTTGAGAAGTATCGGGATCAACGTCCGGAACGGAGATGAACGCGATGATGGACGGAACTTACGGGTTCAGGTCTGGTTTGCCGGCGGAGGCGATTGAGTTTGACCGGTTTGGTGAGATGATTTTGTCGGGAGCGTGGCAGATCCTTGAAGCGGATGGCAGCGTTTCTCTGATTGCCGATGTGCCGGGATTCGTTCAGGACGAGGACTCGTGGTGGACGATTCCGTCGGGGCGTGAGCCGTTCGTTTGATAAGCCATGCATCCAGCCGAGTTCAGCTTCGACCATCCGAGTGGATTGCGAATCTCCCGCGATCTCCTTGAGGCGGAAGTTGCGTCGATAGCTGGTGTTGGCAGGCGCGATATGG
>JAIXVE010000056.1 GCA_027483175.1 Verrucomicrobiaceae bacterium
CTCTTGGCCTGATCCTGTATCTCCTCCCACAAGCCCTCCCCCCTTCGCGCCTTCGCCTCCCCCCTCTCCCAACAAGCCCTTCTCACTTCTCACTTCCCACTTCTCACTTCCCTCCCCCACCATCCCGAATTCTCAATTTCCTATTTTCAATTTCCAATTTCCCCTGGCGGTCCCCCTCCCCCCGGCCACAGGCTCTCCCACCCACATGGCGATCACCGAGAACTGGAACATCCGCAGCCGCGCCCACGCCTGCGCCCACACCGGAAACCCATTCACTCAGGGCGAATCCTTCTACACCGCCCTCTTCGACGACCCCGCCACCGGCGACCTCATCCGACGCGACTTCTCACTCGCCGCATGGGACGAGGCCCGCGCCCTCGCAGAACCATTCTCCTTCTGGAAAAGCACCTACGAACCCCCAGTCAACGACGCCAAACCCGAAGTCGTCGAAAAAGAAAACGCCGAATCCCTCCTCCGCCGTCTCATCGAGGAAAATAGCCCGGGCTCCGAAAACACCCGCTACATCCTCGCCGTCATGCTCGAACGGAAGAAAATCCTCAAACACACCGCCACCCGCGACTCCGACGACGCCTCCTTCCTCATCTACGAACACCCCAAATCCGGCGAAATCTACATCATCCGCGACCCGGAACTAAAACTCGACCAAGTCGAAGCCGTCCAACGCGAGGTCTCCCTCCTCCTCACCCTCGGCGCTCGCCCACCTCAGGAACCTACCCCTGAAGCCGCGCCAGCTCCCGATCCAAATCCAGAGCCTGAGTCCCCAGTCGACCCAACACCCGAAACCGAGCCCGCTCCCGAAGCCGAGCCCGCTCCCGAAGCCGAATCCTCCCCCGAGCCCGCTCCGGAAACCGACCCCTCCCCAGAGCCCGAGCCAACTCCAGAACCTGAGCCCGCAGCCGAGCCCGCTCTCGATCCAGTCACCGAGCCAGCTCCCGACCCCTCCCCGTCCCCCGATCCCACCCCCGACTCACCCGCCTGAGCCCCGTACCCTCTCACCCTCCCCTCCCATGGCCGCCACCGCCTCCATCGACCTCCGCACCGAAATCCTCCGCCTCAAAAAGGAACGGAACGCCGTCATCCTCGCCCACAACTACCAGTCCCGCGAAATCCAGGAAGTCGCTGACTTCGTCGGCGATTCCCTCGGCCTCTCCTACCACGCCAAAGAAACCAACGCCGACGTCATCGCCTTCTGCGGGGTCCACTTCATGGCCGAAACCGCCAAAATCGTAAACCCGGAACGCATCGTCGTCCTTCCCGACAAGGACGCCGGCTGCTCCCTCGAACAAAGCTGCCCAGCCCCAGCCCTCGAAGAATACCTCCGCCGCCACGCCGACAAAAACTACTACGTCATCGCCTACATCAACTGCTCCGGCGCCGTCAAAGCCCTCTGCGACTGCATCTGCACCTCCGGCAATGCCGTCAAAATCGTCCAGTCCGTCCCCCCAGACCGCAACATCCTCTTCGTCCCCGACGCCAACCTCGGCTCATGGGTCATCGAACAAACCGGCCGCCACATGGACCTCTGGCAAGGCGCCTGCTACGTCCACGTCGAATTCACGCGCGACAGCATCCTCCGCATCAAAGACCAATACCCGGACACCCCAGTCGTCGCTCACCCGGAATGCTCCTTCGCCGTCCGCCTCCTCGCCGACGAGGTCTGCAGCACCGAAAAAATGGTCCATTTCTGCCGCGCCCATCCCTCCCCGCGCTTCATCATCGCCACCGAAAGCGGCATGCTCCACCGCCTCCGCCGCGAATGCCCGGAAAAGGAATTCATCGCCGGCCCCACCCACCACTGCGCCTGCGCCGACTGCCGCTACATGAAAATGAATTCCATGGAGAAACTCATGCGCTGCCTCCGCGACCTCTCCCCTCGCGTCGAAATGCCGGAAGACCTCCGCGCCCGCGCCGAGAAGCCGCTCCTCCGCATGCTCGAACTCTCACGTTAGGCCCCCCAATACCTCATGCTGCCGTCATCCACCGCCCCGGAGCCCCCGCCCTCCGCCCTCTCCATCGGACGCTGGTTCGGCATCGATGTCTACCTTGAGGCCGCGATCCTCCTCCCGGTCGCTATCATCGTCCTCCCCATCGTGCAGCAGATCCCCGGTGCCCTCGGCCTCGGGATCGGACTCGCTGTCTTCGTCATGCTCTTCGGCAGTGTCCTCCTCCACGAATTCGGCCACGCCCTCATGGCCCGCCGCTTCGGCGTCGGCACCCGCAGAATCTCCCTCGGCATGCTCGGCGGCGTCGCTCTCCTCGAAGGCCCCGCCCCCTCCGTCAAAGGCGACATCCTCATCACCATCGCCGGCCCGCTCGTCAATGTCCTCATCTGGTTCGCCGCTGATACCGCCATCGGCTTCCTCCACCACGCCGCCCTCTCCAGCGACGGCATCTCCGCATCCGTCGTCTTCCCCTACCACGCCCTCGACTTCCTCCGCGACATCAACATCGGTCTCCTCTGGTTCAATCTCATCCCTGCCTTCCCCATGGACGGCGGCCGTCTCCTCTTCGGCCTCCTCCGCCTCAAACTCAATCCCCTCAAGGCCCTCACCATCACCCTCACCGTCGCCCAGATCGCCGCGGCCGGCATGATGGCATGGGCCGTCTGGCGCTTCACCCACGGCGGCGGCAGCATCATCATGGGCTTCATCGCCTATCAGATCTTC
>JAIXVE010000070.1 GCA_027483175.1 Verrucomicrobiaceae bacterium
CCTCGCCGCCAGCCGCCAATCCGTCCTCGAAGCCCTCGATCTCCGCTTCGGCCCCATCCCCGACGGCCTCCGCGATTCCCTCAACGCCATCGCCGATCCCGAAAAACTCCGCGCCCTCCACCGCGCCGCCATTGTCTCCGATTCCCTTGAAGCCTTCGCAGCCTCGCTCTGAAATAGCACAATCCTCCGCGCCATATCCCGCAGCCGGCTCTCTCCTCACGAGAATCTCACCGCCAGGGGCCTCCCGAGAGCACGCCAGACGCCACCGAGCCAGCCGAGCGGGATCAAGACAGCCAGCCGCCACGCTGTCCGAAGGGCGATGGTCCCGTAAGGCTCGACCTGACGCCACGCAGGAGGGCTACAACTCCATAGCCACGGCCAGACACGCGCATCGCAGCCCTCCTCGACTGCGACAACACCTCCCTGCTCGGAGTGAACCGGATGCTCGTCGATGCCGACTACCGGCGCTGGGTCGTGCGACAGGTGCGTGACCCGTTCGTAAAGCAATTCTGGGAACAGGAATTCGAGAACTACGACCCGCGCTTCATGAGGGAGGCCATTGCGCCGATCCAGAATAAGGTCGGGGCCTTGCTCCAATCTCCGATGCTCCGGAACATACTCGGGCAGATCAGAAACCGCGTCTCCATCCCCTTCACGATGGACAACCGACGCATCTTCATCGCCAACCTTTCCAAAGGCCGCATTGGACACGACAAGTCCAATCAGTTCGGCTCCCTGCTCGTCTCGCAGTTCCAACTCACCGCGATGGCGCGCAGCAGCCGCCCCGAAGACGAACGCGTGCCCTTCCTGCTCGTGGTGGATGAGTTCCAGAACTTCGCCACAGAAGCCTTCACCTCCATCCTCGCCGAAGCCCGTAAGTATCGCCTCACCCTCACCCTGTCTCACCAGTACATCGACCAACTGACCCCTTCGATCCGCTCCGCAGTATTCGGCAACGTCGGAAACCTCATCTCCTTCCGAGTCGGCCATACCGATGCCGCTGTGCTCGCCAGCGAATTCGGAAACGAAGTTCGCGCCGATGCCTTCGTTGACCTCCCACGCTTCCATACACTCGCTAGTGTGGTCCGCCGAACAGAGGGCGTCTTCTGAACGCGGAATTTTTTCCAAGTCCCAGGCGCGAGAAGGGCGCGAATCAGGATTCGCAACCGCCGAGCAACACAGGAATCGGGAAAAAGACCCGTTCCTCACCACTCCCGCAACATCAGAAGATGCCACCTGTAAGGCGGGCTGCACCCGGATTCAGGAGAACAACGAACCCCAAACGACCTTCAAAGCCCGCCTCGCCTCGCCCCCGAAACCCTGCAACACCCGCCCCCATCGCATCATCGCCCGCAGCCGCGAGCGCTTCGCAACATCCCGCGGCCAAGTCGAGACCCGAATCCAACGCTGGCTTCAACGCCGCTGAACCGAATCCGCCGCACTCGCCCCGAACCCGCTGCTTCACGCCCCCGCCTCCGCAAATCCTATCAACACTCAGATCAACACCCGCGCCAAATCCATCTGTCGCACCCGCACCCACGAGGCGCAGGCAGGGCGGAGCGCAACGAACCGAAACGACGTGGAGACACCCAGCCAATATGATGCGCCGAATGGCAGTGAGCGAAGCGAAGCAAGGCGTCGGACTTTGCGAGCCGAGCGAGAGAATCTCGGCGGCATACCGGGTGCGACCGGCAAATCATGTGGGCGAGCCTGCCAAGCATTGGAGCGCCGCCGTCCCGAGCGGCCTTTCCACTTGCTTGCCGCAGGCCAACCTTCCACTTCGGGGAGCAGTGCGGCTGGTCCGGTTAGTTCAAGCCGCTCGAGGACGGCGGTGCTCCCAGGGAACACATGATTTCGCGGTCACACCCGGCATACCAGACGTGACCGAGCCAACCGAGCGGTGCGAGATTGTCAGCCGTCAGCAGAAAAAACAGGAAGCGCATCCGTTCAAAATCAGTCAGGCATTATGATCACCCTTTGGATCTTGTTTTCAAAGCTCGCTCCACAATACCCAGCCACCCCCGATTCTCGGCAACACTGATACACATTCGAGCAAAAGAGCCGATGTCACCTAAATCTCCAGAGTCAAATAGTGCATTCAGGTGTCCGGCGATTCGATGGAGCGTTTCATTGCATTGTCGCAAGTGTTCGAAGTCAATAGGATCATAGCCCTCCCGAGCTACCATGGTGATTTCATGCAGATATGCAGCATAAAACTTCACCAGCTCTTCCCGCGGCAGGCCGGCAATTTCGGCGTAAAGTTCGTCTGGATTCATATTGCTATTTCACTACAATTGGAGGCTTGTACTCGCCTTTGAGTTCATCAAATTCAATCACTTCTCGAGGTAGTTTATCAGCATCATACCCTCTCTCTTCTAGAACCTTTGTTCGCGTGTTGCCGTTCCGCATCCGGCCATCTGGCCACGTTACCAGCGAATCCTTGGTACCGGGCTTCAGTGATTCAACGATATCCCCCGTTTTCTGAGTCCTCCAAAATTCCAGGCTCGCCGCCGCCTCGGCGTCGTTTGCGTAGGTCTTTTCACTGTGAATACGCTTCAGCGGTGGTTTCTGCGGGGCCCCAACCGTCCCAGCCCCGGGAAGCTCCAGCGGGTTTGCTTCAGCAGCATTGTAAGCTCTCGGCAGAGTACCACCGCCCCCCATATCAACATCCAGCGTTTTGTTATGCACCAGAACACCGCTTTCCCCCACAAGGTACGTGCGCTCGAGCGACACACCGAGGTTGTAGACTGTGGCCGACCGATAGTCACGTATGATTCCCGTGATGGCCTGTGGCCCGTTGCTTGTCCACGTCACATCTCCGAGCCGAAGGTCGGCAGCATCCACCCATCGCGCTCCCGAGGGGCCTACCAATGAAGCGTCAGACCCAGCGTCCACCGAATTCGGACGGGACGCCAATCCCTCCCCGGCCAGAACCCGGAACGGATGGTTTTTAGTGCTCGTGACACACTCTCCCCCGCTTAGTGTGATTGTCACGAATTCGCCCGTGTATTCGTGGACGAAAACCCGCGTAACTTCGCACGCGACCGGTTTGCCGCTTTTCTGCGATCTGGTCAAGATTACATCACCCGGCCTAATCGATTCAATGCATACCGATCCATCAGACGTCCACACTGGAGTACCTGCTGGAAAGCACTGAGAACCACTGAACGACCTCGATTTTGGGCTCGGCAGCGCGAATGGAAGTTGCCCGGTCGCCTCCAAGAATGACGTCGTAGCGATCGTCGTTGCTGTAGCTAGCGGGTATCTACTAGCCGCCCAGGCGACAGCGGCTTCGGGCGCGGCAGCCACAGCCGGAGCGGTCATTGCGGCCCCAACAATCAGAGGGGCTACGACCGGCGGCACCACCATGGCGGCCTTCGTACCAGCAACCCGCAGCTGATTCATTCTCACCAAGTCCCGACCTACGCGGTAGCCACGGGCGTTCAACATGGCGTAATGGTGTGCTGAAAAGAACCTCATGATTCCAGTAGGCGCAGGGGCATTGTGATCGACAGTCCCCCACAACCCCTCCGGATCCCACGCCGTCCACGGATTCTGCCGCACGTAGCAATACACATTCGGGCCGTCGACCAGACCAAGCGGATCCCGGCTGATGAACGTCCCCGTTTCCAGATCCCGGTAGCGGAACCCTTCGTTGAGCAGACCCGTCGGGTCTTCTTCCTTGCTGTTGGCCCGGAACCGGTCCGCCGGAACCCCGCCCGCCAAGGCTTCCTGCACCCGCGTCCCGTACGCCGCATACCGATCGTAGCCCGCGTAGCGCCAACCGCCCGATTCCGGGGTCACGGTGGTGGCGAATTCCTGCACGCTTGTGCCGCCAAGGAACGTGCCCACCGCCGCACGCCCATCCCCGACCCCGCAGGCCAGCCCTAGCACAAGCAACAGCCACACCAGACAACGCATCCCCGCCATCATACACGTCGGCGGCCCGCTGTCACCGCGGAATCCGGGAACGACAGGCAGAGTCCGTCTCGGCCTTGCTTCCGCAGCACGCCAATTCAGCGACATCCATACAGATCACCCAGCCCCTCCCCGCCCCGTTCATTGCCGCAGTGACAGCCGAACGACACCACAATCTCGCCCACCCGTTCCCTGAATTGCGATTGCCCGGACATCATCACATTGAAACATCACCCCATGAAATCAAAAATGCTCGGCGTCCTCATCGCTGCATGGGTCACTCTCGCGGGCATCCCGCACGCCGAGGCCAACGAAAAACTCGTGCAAGGCCAGGACCGCATCGACGTCCCTGCCATCGGCGAGGGCCTGTGCTTGCACAATCTCTTCCAGTCCGGCATGGTCCTGCAGCGCGATAAACCCATCCGGATCTGGGGCTGGGCCGACGCCGGTGAAAACGTCACCGTTACGTTCGGAGACAAAACCGACTCATGCACCGCGGCGGCCGATCGCTCATGGAAACTTGAACTCCCCGCCCAGCCTGCCTCTTCTCAGCCCCAAACCCTGATCATCAAGGGCAACACCACCACCCTCAACCTGGCAGATATCCTCATCGGCGATGTCTGGTTGCTGGGCGGTCAGAGCAACATGGAGTTTCCCATCCACAAGCTCGATGGCGGCTCACTCGAAATCGCCTCCGCCAATTTCCATAACATCCGCCTCTTCACCGTCCCCCAGTTGAATGGTCCCGACGAAAAGAAAGCCTTCCCCCGTCTCTATCAGTGGAATGACTTTTTCTCGGAGCACTTCCGGCAGGGATCATGGGACGTCTGCTCCCCTGCCACCGTCACCGAAATGTCAGGCATCGGCTATATCTTCGCCCGACGCCTGCACATGGCCACTCAGATCCCCATCGGCATCATTGACGCATCACGCGGCGGCACCTGCATCGAAACATGGCTGCCCCTCGATCTCCTCAAATCCATCGACACTCCCGAGGTCCAATCTCTCCTATCCGAATGGGACAGAAAAGTCGCAGAGTTCGATCCCCGGAAAGACCTCGCCGACAGGCTCAAGGGGCACACGGACTGGGTCGCCCGCATGAAGGCATCCGGCCGCGAAAGCGAGATTCCCGCAGACCGCAAGCCGCCCTCCGATCTGCGACCAGGCCCTGCCATGGACATGAACCGCCCGGGCAACTGCTACGCCAGCATGATTGCTCCAATCGCCGGTCTCCAGATCAAGGGCGCTCTCTGGCATCAGGGCTATAACAACGCCCTCGTTTCCAATGGTCACGTGATGTATCATCAGGTCTTCCCAAAAATGATCGGCGCATGGCGCGCGGCATTCCATGACCCCCAGTTGCCTTTCGGCATCATCTCCCAGGAAACCGAGGGAGTTCCGCAGGACCTCAGCAACTACCTCGAATCCTTCACCGACGAAGGGGTCTACATCCGCGAGGTCCATTACAAGACCTTCCTCGACTACCAGAAAGCCGGCGACAAAAACATCGGCTATACCAGCAGCTTCGATCAGCGCCGCTCATGGTATCACCCGCAGATCAAGATTCCCGTCGGCGAACGCATCGCCGCATGGGCCCTCGTGACCCAATACGGAAAGTCCAGCGACATCCGCTGGTTGCCTCCCACCATCAGGGAAATCAAAATCGAAGGCCCCAGAATGATCCTGACCATGGCTCGCTTCGAAGTCATCCCCTACAACGACGGCCCCATCCTCGGCTTCGCCATCGCCGGAAAAGACGGGAAATTCCAACCCGCCAAAGCCGAATGGTCCAACCCTAACGCCCCCGGCGACCGCAGCACCATCGTCCTCACCAGCCCGCTCGTCCCGGAACCCGTCTACTACCGCCACGCATGGGGCCGCAACCCGCTCGCCAATCTCAAGGCCGACGGCATCCCCCTCGACACCCTCCGCAACGACAACTTCACCGTCGCCGACCTTTACCAGATCTACACCGGCAAAAAGAGCGCCATTCCCAACATTCTGAACGGCGCAGAACGCCGCGAGTTGACCAACGCCCTCAAAGCCGAAGACCTGAAACGCCGCCGAAACGAGGCGGAAACCTTCCTCAAGGAACACCCAGCCACCGACAGCCCCGCTCAGAAATGACTTCGCCAAACTCCCCTGGCTTCCTGACCACCCTCGCCCATTCCACCCATCTCATCCTCGATGGAGCCACCGGCACCGAACTCAACCGCCGCGGCGTCGATACCGGGCTGCCTCTCTGGTCAGCCAAAGCATTGACCAACGAACGCGATGCCGCAATCCTCCAGAACATTCACGAGGACTATCTCCGCGCCGGCGCTCACATCATCAGCACGAATACCTTCCGCACAAACCGCCGCGCCCTCGCGCCCAGCGGAAACGCAGATCGCGCCCTCGAACTCACCCGCCGCGCCGTGGACATCGCCCGCGCCGCAATCGCCAACGCGCCCGCAGAACAACCCCGCTTCATCGCCGGCTCCATCTCCACACTCGAAGACTGCTACCGTCCCGACCTCGTCCCTCCCGATCACGAACTCCGCGCCGAACACTCCGAGCGAATCAATCACCTCGTCACCTGCGGCGTGGACTTGATCCTCATCGAAACCATCAACACGCTGCGCGAAGCGCTCGTCATCGCCGAACTAGCAGCCAGCACAGGCACTCCCGCCATCGTCAGCTTCGTCTGTGATCGCGACGGGAAAATCCTCTCAGGCGAAACCCTCACCCAAGCAGCCGGTCATTTGCTCCCGCTCGGCATTTCGGCCATCGGCGTCAACTGCGGCCCGACTCCCTATCTGGCCCAACCCCTAGCGGAACTGCACGCCGCCTGCGGCAGAGACTACCCGTTGATCGCCTACGGCAACATCGGTTATCCCGACGATACCGTCGGCTGGATCAACACAGACTCCGAAGACGCCAGTTTTTACTGCCAGCAGGCCGCTCTCTGGCCCGCAAAAATCATCGGCGGATGCTGCGGCACAACACCTGACCACATCAGGCAGCTGGCAACATCCATCAGATAACTCACCCCGTTCCCAACCACCTCATCAACGCGCCAGCCACGAATCCAAGCCACCAGCCACCTACCCGATAGCCAGCCTCCGAAACCCACCCGCGTCACCCCTGCAGCCCTCATCCTCGAATCCCCATCCCCCTCTCCTCACGGCCCAGCCAACCGCGGTCCTAACGCTTCCAGCCGCTTCTCAAGCCGCTCCAGCAAATCCCGCAATCCCGGCGTCAGCCGCGCCCGACCCCGGCGTGGCTTCACCAGTGCCGCCTCCGCTTCCGCCAGCCATTCCCCACCGCCGCCCCCCACCGCCAGCTCCGCAAGCTCAATCGCCGCCTCCGCACACCTCAGATTCGTACTGCTGTGCCCGGTCGGATAAGCCCCTAGCGCCCTCTTAAGCCCCTCGTGCGCCATCAGCACCATCCCGCGCGCCTCATCCACCCGCCCCAGCTGCCGCAATACCTGCCCTTGCTCTAGCTGCTGCTGCGCCATCCCGGCCGTCTGCACTCTGTCCCCTTCACGCGCCTTCATCACCCGCCCCCACCAATCCAGCGAAACCACGCCAGCCTTCTCAGCTCGTTCCAGCTCACCTCTCTCCGCCAGCCTCCGCGCATGCCGTCCCCATCCCCGCGCCAATCCCACATACGGATCCGCCTCCGTATACCGGTCAAGCTTCGGAGCATGCGCTTCCAGAATCTTCGCCGCCTCCACCAGACAATCCGCCTCGCTCAACTCATCCCCGCAATCCGCCATCACACTCGCATTCGTCACCAGCACCAGCGCCATCCACCGCGCCTGATACTTCGATCGCCCCGACACTTCAAACGCCCGTCGCGCGAACGCCAGCGCCCGCCCCGCCGCCACCGCCGATCCCGCCGCATCATCAGCCGCCCGCAGCAGGTTCGCCCTCACCCGCTCCGCCCGCGCCAGCCAGCCAGCCTCATCCTCACTCGCCACACCCGGCTCCGCCACCACCGGCCCAAGCACCATCCCCTCATCGACCATCCGCAGCGCCAGCACCGGATTGAATCCCCCGCCAATCACCGACTCCTTGATCGCCTCCATCGCCCCAACCACCATCTCCCGCAATGCCGGCGACGCCATCTCGCCGGTGCCCGGCTTCAGCAATTCCAGCGCCCTCGCCGCTTCCCCGTACGCTTCCTTGTGGTACCGCAGCCGCGTCAGAGCCACCGACAACCCCAGCCGCGCCCGCGCCACCTCATGCCGGAACACCGCCCGCTCCGGATTCTCCAGCACCAGCGGCTTCAGATGGGCCAGCGCATCACGAAACGTCTGCATCGCCTCCAGCCACAACCCCTTCGCCGCATGCGTCTCCGCCTCGAACAATGCCGACCTCCCTCGGAACCGCCGCGGATCAAACGCTCCCGATCCATCCCCGCCAATGTCCCACTCAAATGCCGCTACCCGCCGCTCCGTGTCCTCCAGCCATTCAGGATGCTCCACCTCCGTGAACCGCTCCCGCATCTCCCTCAGCATCTGCGCCACCAGTTCCTGCGCCTGATGCAGCACCGCCGCCGTCCGCTCCGCATCCCGCGCCGCTAGCATCTTCTGCTCCGCTAACCGCTGCCGCTCAACCTCCCACGCCCGCCACGCCACTCCCCCTCCCGCACCCATCACCGCCACCACCGCCGCCGCCGCCACCCAGTGACGCCGCAGCTTCTTCCCTACCCAGTAAATCGGCGATGCCGCCCGCGCCCGAATCGGATCCCCCCGCAGCCAACGCCTCACTTCCTCCTCAACCTCCGCAACACTCTGATAACGCCGACCCTTCTCCACCGCCATGCAGCGCTCCACGATCGTCTCAATATCCCGCGGCGTCCCCGGCCGCACCCGCCGCAGCAACGGATGCTCACCCGACCGAATCGCCGCCGCCAGCGCCGCCGGAGCCAGCCCGGGATCCACCGGGGGTCGCCCCGCCACCACACTGTAGAGCAGCACCCCTAAAGCATACACATCCGACAGCACATCCACCTCCTCCCACTTCCCCGCCACCTGCTCCGGTGCCATCCACGCCAGCGAACCAAAAACGTCTCCGTCCCGCGTCAGCGTCACCTCCAGCGATTCTCCATCCACCCGCCGCGCCAGCCCGAAATCCGCCACCTTCGGCGTCCCGTCCGTCGCCATCAACACATTCCCCGGCTTCAGATCACGGTGAATCACCCCGCGCTGATGCGCATGCCGCACCCCAGCACAAATCCCCGCAAACACCTCCATCCTCCGCCGCAGCGGCGGATCCTCACCCTCCACCCACCCGTCCAGCGTCGCCCCACCCACCAACTCCATCGCCAGCCACAACCCCGACGCACTCTCGCCACTGTCAAACACCCGCACAATGTTCTCATGCTCCAACCCACCCGCAATCTCCGCCTCCCGCAAAAACCGCAACTCCCCCAACCCCCGAACCTGCCACGGCCCCAGAAACTTCACCGCCACCTCCCTCAACGTCCCCTCCTGCACCCCCCGCCACACCACCCCAGCACCCCCACGCCCAATCACCTCCTCCAACACATACCCCCGCACCTCCGGCACCGGACGTGCCGCCACGCTCTCACATGACCCCTCGGACTTCATCCTCCCTTCATGCCACCACTCCCCCATCCCCGCAAGCCCGCCGTGCCGAAGCTCACTTCCTCACCATTCCCACCATACGCACCTACTCCACCCCTTCAGTCCGGCCCGCCCCTCCACCTCCAGCGCTCCCTTCTCCAACCGGACCTCGCGGAACACGATCGGCGTCTTTGCCACCCGATCGGAATATTCCATCACCATTAGTCCCTTCGCCATGAGGAAAACCGCGCTCCCTCCCTTCGCCTCGCCGATCCATCGCGCTTCGACTCCAATCTCTGTCTTCGAACGAATCCCGCAGCGCACCACATCCCCGAAATTCACCGACTGCCCGCTCGGGCCATTGTCCGTAGTAACCCCCTCGCGAAACGCCTGCCTCCTTCACGCTGTAAGTCAACCCTCCCATCATGAAAATCCCCCGGATCCCGGGTCCCTGTCGAACCATCGCAAGCCTAAGCGAAACCCTTTCGCTCGCTCCCGCACAGCCTGTCGTCGCCTGCCTTCCTCGCCCAGATGCAATTGATGCTCTCAAACCCTTGATCCACCCAGTCTTGGACCGCTACAGTCTCGATAACCAGACTATCCGCATCAAATCCAAGCAATGGCAGCTCCCTCGCATAGTCCACCTCATCCACATAAGTCGTCGGAAACGCATGCCCGAACACATGATACTCTCGACACCGACGCAATGCACCCATCAGCAGCACACCTCCTGGCGCAACAATGCCGGCAAGTCCCTCAAGGCACTTCCGCCATTGCTTCCGCTCTCCAGATACACACTCGGCGCAATAATACGACGCAACCAGATCGTAAACCCCAGTCTGCGGCTGCGGCTCCCTGATGTCCATCACCATCAGCCTCGCCACCCGAGCCCTAAGCATTGCCATAGCCTCCTCTCCACACGCCGATTCTAGCACGCCGGACGCGTAGAGGTCCCAATCGTGCGCCCCTGCCTCCCCAGATAATGACTGACGCACTTCCTCGAGATTAGCCCCTAGGTAATCGGCGAGATCCAACTCTTCAACCTGTGGCGCAATCACAAGCGCATGGTGCAGCGTCGGTCCGCACCCAACCTCAATCGCCCGGCGAAACTTCATCCCCGATTCCCTAAACTGCCGCCGTGCAAACTCGCAATTGGCTTTCTCGTCTTGGGCAACATAAGGCGTGCTGTAATATTGCCGCAGGTATTCCCTTGGCAACCATCGCTGCTGATAAGGATCCCACTTGCATTCAGGCATAATATGCAGCCCCCCGGACAAGATACTGCCGCTCGATTCGATCCGCTCCCAGCCGATTATTCAGATACCTGACCGCTTCCTCCGCATCAAGGCATCCGCAGGTGTAAATGTCTATGGACACAAATCCTGTTAATGTCAGCGTATGAATCGAGATGCCAGACTCGATCAGCGGAACCCACCCCGATAAACCCGCCTTGTCCGGAAACTCCACATCGGGCGAACGAAAGATGAATGGTGGAGCCTGCTTGTGCATTCCAAGGCGTGCCGTCAAATCATCCAGCAGATCATAACAGAACCGGAGATCATCACATAATTCACGGCTCACCCCGTAAAAATCAACATGCAGGCTCCTCCCGAATGCATGCTCCTCACCGCAAGACTGCGGTAACCCAGCATCAGAACCCGGCACGTCACCTGCGGCTCCAGCACTCATCGGACCACCCCCTTTCCAGAAACCGTTCCGGATCCAACAGCCTCCATGCCAGTATACAATACATTCGCAATGCAACTCAGTGTTTTGATTCTCATTGTTTTGACTGTTCTTGAGTCCTAATAATCAACGAACATTCGCCTCGCAATACATCCAGCTCCACCATTAAATAAATTCGAATCTCTGGAACTATGCAAGCTGGTTTCACCACCCCGCCCCAATCATCACAAAATCTCTTCCGATTTCGTCAGCGTAACCTATCCGGTTTCATCTTCTCACCAGCTCGTGCCGGAATCCAGTTCACGTAGGCCCTTTTCACCTCCAGTCCAAGCCATGTGTCCCAACACCTCTCACGACCGCCGCCGGCGCAGGAAGACAAACAGCCCGAACGCAACAGTTGGGACGGTTACCCGTCCAGGCTCTGGCACATGAGATACAGCGGTCGCGCTGAGCGTCACAAGATTAAAACCGAAATAGTCAGACCTTCCTGGCACCGAGTTAGCACTTGTCTGCGCCCACTCAATTCCTATGAATCCAACAGGCGCGACGCTTCCGGTGCTGAACTCAACCTTAACTGGTTCGACCGCCGAAGATGATCCATGCATGTTCCCGCGATATGCAGACTGTCCGGAAGTGGATGCCAGGATTGAGTAACCCGCATCGGCAATCGAACCGATGGAGAATGCATAGCCGGATGTACCGCCCGGCCAGTCTGCGGCGTACCCAATGTAGAACGTCAGGGAATATACCGTGTTCGGAAGAAATTCGACAGGATCTATCGGCCTGTATCTGACTTTGTAGTTATCATATGCCGTTCCGCCGATTATCGCCGCATCGCCCCCAACGTCAAATATCTGTGCGGAACCTGACACCTGCGACCAACCCAAGGTTCCCTGGCCCGCGAGAGAAGCACCTCCCAAACCCTCAAAAGTGCTCATACTGCTGACTCCATCCAAACCAGCGATGAATGCACCTTCACTTGAGATACATCCCGCAAGGCAGATGCCCGCAATCCATAGCTTCGCTGACTGACGCCATCTGGTTCGCTGAATTGACTGATCTCTCTCCGTTGGTTTCGAGTTCATTGGCGGAATATTGCTTTCTCTCTGGTTTTCCCGGTTGCTTCCAAAAGGTCGCAAAAATCGATTTTTTTTTTGGGGGGGCGGTTTCTCGCGATTCATTGCCTCCAAACTTCTGATCCTCGGTGACCCTCACTCCCCCACTTGACCCCAGCACCACTTTCCGCTAACCGCGAACGCATGACAGGACCTGCCGTTTTCCTCGCTGCCACCGCCACCCTCCTCCTGCCCCCTCTCGCCCGCTCCCAGCTCGTCACCTACGACGGCTTCGAAGACTACCCAGCCGGAGCCCTCGTCGAAGACGGACCCAACGGCACACCCGGGACCGGCCTCAACGGCGGCTTCGGCTGGGCCGACGCCTACGACGTCAACAACGCCATCAAATCCCTCGTCCGCGCCGAAAACCGCGCCGCCAGCCCCGTCATCTACAGCAACGGTGACCTCACCATCCACGCCGGCGACCGCGCCCTGCGCTTCTACGACAACGCCATCGGCACCTACGCGCTCCGCCGCGCCATGGTCTCGACATGGGACGCCGCCTCAGGCCACGAACTCTGGGCCAGCTTCCTCTTCCGCTGCAACAACACCAGTCCCCTCGCCAACCAGGACTTCCTCGCCGTCGGATTCGACGACAACCCCAGCGCTGCCGGTGGCAATCCCCGCGTCAGCGTCGGCATCAACACCACCACCAACGTCTTCCCACCCAGTCAGCCGTTCCGCTTCTTCGCCCGAAGCACCACCGTCGTCGCCAACTCCACCTTCGCCGAATCCCCCGACATCGCCGCCTCCACCACCTACCTCGTCGTCACCCGCATCTCGGCTTCCACACGCGGCAACTTCGACACCGTGGACCTCTGGGTGAATCCCGCCTCCGCCACCGACCCCGGCCCGCCCTCCGCCCGCATCATCGCCGACTCCGGCATCAATCGCCTCACTCACTGGTTCATCCGCACCGCCAATCTCGACTCGGGCGACGCCTACGTCATCGATGAACTGAAAATCGGCCGAACCTATCCCGCCGTCATCGTCGCCCAGCCGCCACCCTTCGCCCTCGAAATCCAACCTGCCGCCGACCGCTCCGTGGAGCTCCGCTGGCCTTCCCTGCTCGACGCAACCCTCGAATCCACCAACGCGCCCGCAACGGGTCCGTGGACCCCCATCCCCGGCCCCTTCCCCTCGTCCGACGGCTGGTTCTCCCTGCGCGTCCCCACCACCGATCGCGCCTTCTTCCGCCTGCGCCGCCGCGCGCAGTGAACTCGCAGCCCTCTCAAAACCCCAACAGCCCTCCCCCAGGCTCGCGCCAACCCGCTTACTGAAGTACCGTCTCCAAAGTCAGCGCACTAGCGCCAAAAGCACCGTCTTTGATCTCCACCACAGATTCGCCGACGAAGCCCCCTTTGTCATCATAACTGCGGACCGCACACACCTGCACTGTCCCGGTCACCTCGCTCTTTTCGGAGCGACCAACCCGCAGGAACAACCGCCCCTCGCCTTTGGCTTCGCTGCCCAGCTTCTCCAGCAACGGCGTCAGATCGATCCCAAGCTCAACCGGGCTCTCATCCCCAGGACCAGCCAGAGGCACTTCGCCGACGTTGTTTCCATCGCCAAAGACCGGCCAGCCGTTCAGAACTTGTGGCGTCATCTCATGCTCGGCCTTCGTGGCCGCCTTGTCGCCCGCGATGCCGATCGTCACTCGCAAAGCAGAACGATTGCTGCAGGCGAGCTTCAGCTTCAGCGTGCGCTTCGGAAGGTAGCGGCAAACCTCGATCCGGCCGAGGAAATTCCCCCGCTCCCAGGTCGGATCGACCATTGCGCTGTATAACAGATAAATCCTCCCGTCCTTCGACCAGTTCTGGCCCCACGAATTCACGACGATGAACGCACCGCGCTCCCAATCGGCTAGCGTCACCTTGCCGTCGCCATCGCGGTCCACGTCGTTCGTGATCTTTCCATCGCCATTCACATCGAATCCCACCTGATCATCGTATCCCGCACAGGTGATGCCGTGCCCATGACCGCTAGGGCCCCAGCGGATCCAAACGTCCTCGCCCGCCAGATGCTCTCCCTCTGGAATTGTTCTGGTGACTTTGTCCATCTCTCCCATCCGCCCGTCGAGCGCCAGCAATCCCCCGACGGCCTCCTTTCCTGCCTGAGGCTGGTTTCGGTCAAAAAGCCATCCACGGGCCTCGTTGACCTGTGCAACCGTCGCAACCGGCGTGTAGCGATAACCGGCCACCCGATACTCCATCGCTTCGCGCCAGATGCTATAACCGTTCGCCCACGAACCAATCTTGTCCCTGTCTCCTTCCACGCGCCCGTAGGATTGAACCGTCGGAATGCCGACCTGCTTCGCCACTTCCCAGCCATGATGCGCTTCCGATCCATTCTCACTCTTCGCAGCATTGCACATGTTCCACGAAAAATCGGCCGGAAACCGCGTCGCTTCAGTACTCGCCACCGTCCCATTAAGGACATTCATTTCATACGTGAACATCGAGGCAACCGCCGTGAACTGTCCACACGCTCCCCCCTTCTGCTTGTAGATTGGCGGAAACTGCGGCCGCGTCGAGTTATCAACCCGCGACGGCAGGCGCTTCACATCGACAACCGTGACGCCAACATCAGGTCCCTTCGCGCCACCCCACGTGTTGTATTCTTTTCCCGCCGCACCAGGTCGGGAAAACGGCTCGGGATAAGCCGCCCGGGCCGGCGCATCCGCATCGTCCGCCACCACCGCAGGCACCGGCCAAGACATCATGCAGGCAGCGAGAAGAAACCGTCGGGCTGAAGAATCCATGCCCTCGAAATACCCGATCCCTCGCCCAAGGCAAACTTTCATCATGCCCTCCGGCGGGTCAATCTTCGCCCCCCCGCCGAAAATCTCTGCGATGTTCCCGCCGCTTTCGGGTATTTCCCAATGGGCTCAGCCTCTCCCGCGCCTCCACCACGCCACGCCAGTGAAAGACCTCCCTGTCTACCCCAGCACCCAGTGGACCCGACTCGAACAGACCGCCCGCTCACCGGAAGGTCGCGCCTGGTTCTGCGAACGCTACCGCCCGGTCGTCCTCGCCTACCTCCGCAGCCGCTTCCCCGCCCACGAAGCCGATGACCTCTGCCAGGAATTCTTCGCCCGAATCGTCCTCGGCCGCAATCTCCCCGATCGCGCCCTCCGCGGACGTGGCCGTCTCCGCGGTCTCCTCCACCGCGCCCTCCAGCGCTTCATCTGGAACGAATTGCGAGATCGCGCCGCCCAAAAACGCGGCGGCGGCCAGCTGATCGTCCCGCTCGACGGCCACGCCTCATCGCACCCGGATTTCGCCGACCACAACGAGCGCGGCCCCGACCTCGAATTCGACCGCTCGTGGGCCTTCTGCCTCTTCGAAAAAGCCCTCACCGCCGCCGAAACCCGCAGCGCCCGTCGCGGCAAGTCCGCCCTCTTCACCGCTCTCCGCCCCATGCTCGACGGCTCCGGCCCCGCTCGCTCCCACGCCGACCTCGCCGCAGAACTCGGCATCAAAATCCGCGACGTCACCGTCGCCCTCAGCCGCTTCCGTCAACTCGTCGGAGCCTGCCTCTACGAAGAACTCAGCCGCACCGTGCGCCGCTCCCAGGACCTCGCCTCCGAATGGCAGATCATCCGCGAATTGCTCGAAGATCGCTAACGCCGCCTAACATCCACCTCACACCGGCCGCAGCACGCTCTTCACCACCTCGCCCGAGTGCATCTTTTCAAATGCCTCGTGCCACTCCGTCACCGGCCAGACCCCGCCAATGATCGGCCGCACATCCAGCTGACCACTCGCCAGCAGCGCAATCACCCGTTCCCAGATCGGCCAGTTGTGACTGAAACTCCCCTGCAGCGTGATGTTCTTCTGCACTAGCGGATCCAGATTGAACCCTAACGGCTGCGGACCCCAGCCCACCTTGCTGATCCATCCCGCCGGCCGCACAATATCCAGCGCAATCTTCAGCGTCGCACTCGCTCCCGCCGCATCAATCACCCCGTCGCACCCAAGCCCGTCCCGTTCCATCGCCCACGGCTTCGCATCCCCGATGATGATCTCGCACCCGTAACCACGCGCAATCTCCAGCCGGTGCGCATCCTTCGGAAGCCCCACCAGCGCCACCTGCGCCCCGCACAGCCGCGCCATCGCGGCACACAGAATCCCGATCGTCCCCGGCCCCAGCACCACCACCCGGTCCCCCGGCTCGATCCGCGCATTCCGCACCACCGCGTTATAAGCCACACAGCAGGGCTCCGTCAGGCACGCCTGCTCGAACGGCAGCCCTTCTGGAACATGATGCAGAATCCGCGACGGCACCCTCACATACTTCGTCATCGCCCCGTTCACCCCATAACCAAATCCCTTCCGCGTCGGATCCAGATTGTACAGCCCTCTCCGGCTCATCGGATTGTCAGGACTGATGATCGCCGCCGTCTCCGAAACCACCCGGTCCCCTTCCTTCCAGTGCGTCACCGCGCTCCCCGCACGCACAATCCTCCCACCGAACTCATGCCCTAGCACCACCGGATAGTTCACCGGCCACGAATGATCCGCCGTCCACTGATGCAGATCACTCCCGCAGACCCCCACCGCCGCCACCTCAAGCAGCACGTCCTCGTCCCCGATCTCCGGCGCATCGATCTCACGGATCTCCACCGAACCCGCGTCCGGCGCAAAATTGACAACAGCTGGCGACCCCATGGAAATACAGCCCTCAGTTGCGCTTGCGGTCAGCCTCACTGAACCCGAACCGGCTCGGATCCTGCAGCGCACTGTTCCGGGAACGCAGCTCAAGATACTCCAGCTCCCCCTGCGGCCCGAACTTCGGCGTCATCTGAATCAGGTGATCCTGCCCCAATGCCCACAGCAGTTGCCTCCGCGTCATCGCCACCCGGTCAATGTTGACCACCGGATTCTCCTTCGGCTCAATCACCCACCGGTACCGGATCCCGCGCAGCGCCTCATGATCAAAACAACTCTTCAGCGGCGTGTCCAGAATCAGCACCCGCTCCGCCGTGTCCAGCCAACGGTTCAGCGGCGCATACCGGTTGAACAGAAAATCCTGCGGCACCACCGCCATCGGATCCGCTGCCTTGAACGGCGGCTGCGGATCAAGCAGCAGGTCAATGGCAGTACACCCTGGAAGCAGGCAGACAGCGGCGAGAGCGGAAACAGCAGTGCGGTTCATGAAGTTAAACGGGAAAAAAGCAGCGGAAAATCAGTTCTGGATGTCGTCTGGCCGCCGCACGCCACGCAACATGATTTTTTGCGGGAACGCGGCAGCGGCACTCGGAACTTCCGACAACCTCACCCACCGGACTGTTCAACCTCCACCGATTCCCTCACCCATCCGTTCTTTCACCCCTCCGGAAGGTTCAATCATCTTGACAAGCCGTCCGTCTCCTGACTACTGGCACACCGTCCCGCGAGCGGTCGCGGCGTAGCCGCCATGTCCTTCGATCTGCGTCATCTCTTCCGTCGTCCGCACCCCTCAGGGATCCCGGCTCAACCCCCGCAGGCCTCTCCCACCGTTCCTGTCCCAACCCCCCTACCCGCCATCGCCACCCCCATCCCCGGCGCCATGACCGCAAAGGACCTCCGCAGGCTCCTCCCGCCGGAATTCATCCGCCCCGCAGGCCCACCCGACGACACCCTCATCCTCCTGCCGCTCGCCCCCTCCAGCCACCTTCCCCTCCGGCTCTCCGCCGTCTACCACGCCTGCCCCGCCCTCTTCCAGCGCCCCGTCACCGCCGCTGACGACCGCGACCTCCTCCCCGCTCCCTTCCCGGTTCCCTTCAATCCCGCACCCTCAGCCCCCGGAATCCCCGCAAATCCCACCACGGCACCCGACGTGCCCGGCTTCTCCGAACTCGGCCCGACCAGACGCGCCACCGAATTGTGCCTGCCCCCGCCGCAAGCCCCGGATCGCAGCACCCCCCTCCCAGCCGTCCCTGCCACTCAACCCGTCCAGCCCGTCACCCTGCAATGCCAGCCGGTCCCCACCGACCGCACCCAACTCGCCTTGCAGGCCCTCTTCATGTGCCGCGGCCCCGTCACCCCGGCCATGACCGCCGCCCATTGCGCCTCCCTGCCCGGCATCCTCTCCTGCCTCCTCCTCCACGGCCACGACATCGCCGCAGAAGCTCCCGCAACTTCTCCCGCCTTCCCACGATTCCGCAAGGCCGCTCCCGCCGCCGCAGCCGCCCTCCGCTCCCTCTCCAATGCCATGGACCTCAACGGCTCAGGCACCTTCACCGTCCAGTCCGCCAGCCTCTCCCGCAGCTTCTTCATGGAAAACGACTGGTGCCTCGCCGTCGAACACTCCTCCCCTCATCTCGCCGACGGCCTCCGGGAAAAACTCACCATGACCGTCCGCGCCCTCGCCGGTGCCTCCTGATCCTCGCACCCCATGGCCATCCTCAACGACGAATCCCGCGAGATCACCTTCAAACTCGTCTACACCGGCACCCCCATGGCCGGAAAAACCTCCAACCTCGCGTGGATCCACCAGCGGCTCGATAACTCCGCCCGCAGCGACCTCATCACGCTCGCCACCATGAGCGACCGCACGCTCTTCTTCGACTTCCTCGCCGTCGAAAGCGTCCTCATCAACGGCTACCGCTCACGCTTCCAGCTCTACACCGTCCCCGGTCAGGCAAACTACAACGCCACCCGCCAGATCGTCCTCCGCGGAGCCGATGGCCTCGTCTTCGTCGCCGATAGCGACCCTCGCCGCGCCCCTGACAATCTCGCCGCATGGCACGCCCTCCACCACCACCTCGCCGCCAATCGCACCCACCCGGACTCCCTCCCCATCGTCCTCCAGTACAACAAACGCGACCTCCCCAACGCCCTCCCTCGCGACGTCATGGATCAATCGTTCCGCAGCTCCGCCCCGCACCTAACCGTCTGCGAAGCCTCCGCCACCTCCGGAACCGGCGTCTTCAACACCCTCAACTCCCTCGCCCGCCTCGTCGTCAGCCGCTTCCACTCCCTCCACGCCCGCGTCCCCGCTTCCCTCTGATCCCGCTCCTCATGGACCCCTTCTTCCCAGCTCCCTCAAGCCCTCTCTTCATGGACCGGGAAACCGCCGCCGCACTCCGCCAGATCCTCGTCGCTCACTGCAACGACGCCGACGCCTCCTGCGCCGCTCTCATCGAGGAAAGCGGCACCGTCTGCGCCCTCGCCGGAGACGA
>JAIXVE010000224.1 GCA_027483175.1 Verrucomicrobiaceae bacterium
CCCAATGCAGCGGGTCGCAAATAGCGCCCGCCCGTGCACCACACTGCCCTTGAGCCCAAGCGCCGGCCGCAGCGACTCAATCGCCGCCTTGCGCGACGTCTCCGGTTTTAGCACAGCCACAGCCCTCGCCCGCACCACCTCGGATTCACTCTGCATCAGCCTCGCCTTCTGAACCGAATCGATCGGCGTTGCCGCGTGGGTCTGCACATGATCCATCAACGCCAGCGACCAGGACTCCCTCGAAAGCAGCGCATCGACCATCGCCCGGCCAGTCTGCGGGCTGGATGACGACAGTTCCCTCAATAGCAGCGTCGGCACCATCGCATCCCCGGACGAAACCATCGCACGCAACGCAGCCAATCGCTGCGTCTCATCGTTCCCCGCGCGCAGCCATTCCTTCAGCACCTTCAACGCCGCCGCTCGCGTCCTCGACTCCCGCACCAGCAGCGCCGCGGCGGCCGCACGTCGTTCCAGCGGAGCGGAATCCCGCCGCAACTCCCTGGCAGCAAACGCAAACACCCGGTCCGCCTCCCCAAGCACCTCGCTCAGCAGATCCTTCCGCCCGGACAATCCCGCCCGCGTCAATCCCTTTGCCTCGAACGCTAGCAACAGTCGGGCAAGCCCATCCATCTGCACCGCGGAAAACCCGGACGCCTCAGGCGCAACGGTCGGCTTCAGCAGCGACGCCAGCGCCTCCCGATCCCCGACTGCCAGCGCGACCGTAATCAGGTCCTCAGCATACGCCCCGAGAACCTCAACCCCGGCTGACCCCAGCGCACGCGCCAGCGGCCGGAAGTGCGGCAGCGCACTGCTCATCACAGCGGCACGAACATAGTGGTTCCCCCGCTCAACAGCCGCCACCCTCCCGAGCGCACCACCTATCCGCTCATGAAACGCCTCTTTCTCACTAACTGTCATTCTTTCGGGCAATCGCGTCCACGCTCCCGCACTGAAGGCGAACTGCAGCCTCACAAACGGATGCGGATCACCCGCCAGCTCCAGAACCTCCACCACCGATTCATGCGTCGGCAGTTCCTCCAGCTTGCGCAGCATCATCTGACGGACTCCCGGCGCTGGATCCTTCCACAGCGCCAGCGTGCCCTTTTCCGCCGGCAGCATCGCAAGCGCCGTCAGACGCGCCACCGCATGCGGACTGTTCAGCGCAACCCGCAGCGCGTCATCCACCGCCGCAGCCGCCTTCCCCGAATTGTCAGGACCTTCACCCTGCGGCTTCCGCATCCAGTGGAGCGCCATCTGCGCCTTGTCCCGCACCCACTCATTCGGCGACGCCAGCGCCGCCACCAGTTGTTCAGCACTGAATCCGTCCATCGGCACCACTTTCCGCCTCACCTGCCCCTCCGGAACAACCCGGTAAATCCGCCCCCGATCATCCCCAAGCCGGTAAAATGGCAGCAACCCCGCCCGGCTCTCCTCCGGCAGCCACGCAGGATGTTCAATAACATACCGATACATGTCGACCACCCAGAGCGCCCCGTCAGGCCCTGTCCGACACATCACCGGACGGCACCAACGGTCGCTGCTCGCAAAAAAATCCAGCTCTCCCCCAGCCCGTCGCGCCGTGAACGTCACGCCCGACTCCGTCAGCACATTGTGCTGGACCAGATTGTGAAACGGCTCGCACGTGAACGCATCCCGCTCGCCCTCGCGCCGCGGGAATAACAAATCATCCCGGTAAATCATCCCGCTGCACGCCGACGTGAAGTGCCCCGCATTCTCAAACGAATGAAACCGCTTCTCCGCCGGACTCACCGGAAAAACCGGCGCATTCACCGGACGGACCAGAAGATTCACCGGGTCCGGCGCCGGCACGTGGGGATTCCGGACAAGATACCGGTCTTCTAGCACATAATGCCACAGCGCCCGGCTGTTCTGCGTGCCAAACCACGCCCCGTTGTCATCCCGGTTCCGCCCGAATTGCGACGGCCCGCTCTCCGCGCGAACCTTACCAGCATCTGGATCAAAACTGAAATCCCGGCTGCCGATCGCCGTCTCACCCCCGAATCCGCGCAGCACCGTGTCGGCCGCATGACCGCCATGATGCCCCCCGGCCGCACAGTACACCCGCCCATCAAGCCCCCAACGCAGCCCATTCGCCCTCAATTGCTGATTCCCCTCGCTCAGCCCGCTCAACAGCGTCTCGCGCACATCCGCCCGGCCATCCCCGTCCGTGTCCTTCAACAGCAGAATGTCAGGTGCCGCCGTCACGATCACCCCACCGCGCCAAGTCAGTAAACCATTCGGGAACGCCAGCCCCTCCGCAAAAACCCGGGAACTCTCGTATCGCCCGTCCCCATCCCGGTCCTCCAGCACCCGGACCCGCCCGCCAGACTTCCCCTCGTCATCCATCCCGCTCGGATAATCCGCCATCTCCACAACCCACAACCGTCCCGCAAGATCCCAGTCAATCGCCACAGGGTCCGCAGTCAACGGTTCCGCAGCCGCCAGTTCCACCCGGAACCCCGCAGGCACTCGAATCGACCCAAGGCCAGCCTCCGGCGACAACGGTGGAAAATCCGGCCCCGCACCCGGCGGATCCGCCCTCGTCTCCATCGACCAAAGCGCGCACCCGCCCACCATAAAAAGCACCATCTGCCGGTCTCGGTTCCTCATTCCTCTACTATACACGCCGTCCGCGTCGCTTCGCCCGCCCGGCATCGCGGATCCCCAACTCCCCACCACGCTCCGGTTTCACCCAACGCCACCCTCAGCGATCCCTCCCCCATGACCGACGTCACCTTCCTCCACGAACCCAACCTCACCTCGGCAGAATTCACCGACGTACTCCAGCGCTCCGGTCTCGCCGAGCGCCGCCCCGTCGCCAACCCGGACCAAATCGAACGCATGCTCCGCAACGCCGACCTCCTCATCACCGCACGCCTCCGCGGCCAGCTCATCGGTGTCGCCCGCGCGCTCACCGATTTCAGCTTTGCCTGCTACCTTTCCGATCTCGCCGTCGACAAGGCCCAACAGCGTCTCGGCATCGGCCGCGAACTCCTCGCCCGCACCCACGCCGCCGCCGGCCCCGATACCACCCTCATCCTCCTCGCAGCTCCAGCCGCCGTCGACTACTACCCCCACCTCGGCATGACCAATCACCCGTCCTGCTGGACCCTCCCCGGATCCTCTCTCGCCCCCAGCCTTCCCGCCACAGGGCTTTGACACGCGGCCACCAGTGACTACTGATGCCGCCCTTTGCAAAACCAACCAGCCAATCCATGAGCAACGACACCAGCCATCCTCACGCCTTCCAGGCCGA
>JAIXVE010000131.1 GCA_027483175.1 Verrucomicrobiaceae bacterium
ACCTGCTTGCCCACCGACTTCCCGTCCGTCCCCAGAAACTCAATGTGCGGAATCCCGGACACGCCGAAATCCTTCATCGGCTTCTCGTTCGCCGCCTCGTCCGCATCCAGATACGCCCAGATGAACTTGTCGTGGAATCCCTTCACCGCATCACTCGGATACACTTTCTTCTTCATCTGCTGACAAGGCCCGCACCACGTCGCCGAAAAAATCACAATCACCGGCTTCTTCTCCTTCTTCCCGGCCTCCACAGCCTTCGCATAATCATGCAGAAATACCGGGCTCCCCTTCGGAGCTTCCTCAGCACAGGCAGCAAATGGCAGGCCAGCCACCGCAGCAGCCAGCATCACAAAACGTCGGGTGTTCATCACAGTGTCTTTGGTTTGTTAGTTTGATTATTCCACCGGCAGCAACTCTTCGCAGAATCCCCGCCGCAGCGCCCCTCATTCGCCCACCTTCCCCGCACGCGCCAGGGCGAAACCTCGGTGAATCTCCCGCAACTGCCCCACCGTCACCCCATCCAGTGTCGGCAGCACCGCCGCCGCCCCACCAAAATCCGATCCCCGCGTCACCGGCGACGGCACCACCACACACGGCACCCCCGCCGCCATCGCCGCCCTCAACCCGTTGTGCGAATCCTCCAGCACCAGCGCTTCCTCCGGCGCGACCCCCAGCGCCGCACTCGCCGCCAGAAACAAGTCCGGCCAAGGCTTCGCCCGCGCCACATCATCCCGCGTCAGCACCGCCCCGAACGCCCCCTCCAACCCAGTCCGCGCCAGCCACCTCCCCACATGGCTCCGCTGGCTGCTCGACGCCACCGCACACCTCACCCCCATCCCCGCCGCCTCCGCCAGCAATTCCCTAACCCCCGGCATCGTGTCCAATCCCGCCTGCAATTCATGAATCCGCGCGTCCTTCCGCGCCAGCACCCGCTCCCACTCCACCGGCCCGCCCGTCAGTTCCTCCAGCGCCGCCATCGGATCATAATGCCCGAACGTGCTCCCCACACACTGCACATACGTCGCCAGCGGCAACTCCTGCCCGTGATCCGCATACAACTCCCGCCACGCCTCGTAAATCGCCGTCTCCGTGTCCACCATCAACCCGTCAAAATCAAAAAGGATCGCTCGCATAATCTCAATTCCCCCGCCCCTCGCACCAACCTCCCAACTCCGCCACGGATTTCCTCTCCCCGCCACCTTGACAGCCCCACCCCTCCCCTCCCACTCCTCTCCCATGCATTCCCCATGGCCAGACGAAGCTGATCTCGAAATCTCCCCCGCCACCGTCGCCTCCCTCCTCTCCTCCCAAACCCACTTCCGCCTCGTCGATGTCCGCGAACTCGACGAATGGCACCTCTGCAAAATCCAAGGCGCTGAACTCCTCCCGCTCTCCTCCTTCGCAGAATCCGCCCCCCGTCTCCTCAACGACCCCGACTCCCACGTCGTCATCTACTGCCACCACGGCCGCCGCTCCGCTCACGCCACCGAATGGCTCCGCCACCACGGCCACCACAAGGTCTGGAGCATGGCCGGCGGCATCGAAGCATGGGCCACCGACATCGACCCCACCACCCCTCGCTACTGACCAGCTTCCGCTTTTTTCCCTTCCTCCTTCTTCTCCTCCGGCTTCTTCTCCACCGGCACCGCACCCGCCGGCACCCGACCCAGCCATTCCGCCAACCGCTGCGGCCACGCCTTCACCGCCAGCCCACTCCGCAACCCGTACCCGTGCCCGCCCTCCGGGTACACATGCAACTCCCCGGGCACCTTGCGCGACTTCAACGCCAGCAGAAACGCCGTGCTGTTCGCCACCGGCACCGGATCATCCACCGCATGCACCATGAAGGACGGCGGCGCTTGCTCCAACCCGCGGAACAACGGGCTTAACCCCGTCGCCCCTCCCGCCGGCTCCTTCACCCCGGCCCCCTCCGCCGCATTCTGATCCGGAATCAGATACGCAGGATACACCAGCACCGTGAAATCCGGCCGGCACGGCACCGCATCCACCGCATCCTCAGCCTTGTAACTCCTCTCATTCCCCCGGTCCCCAGTCAGCGCCGCCAGGTGCCCCCCAGCCGAAAATCCCATGATCCCCACCCGGTCCGGCGCAATCCCCCTCTCCGCCGCCTGCCCCCTCACCAGACTCACCGCCCGTTGCGCATCCTCCAGCGCCGCCGCATGCCGCTCTTTGTCTCCTCCGCGCGGCAACCGGTACTTCAGCACAAACGCATGATACCCCAACCCGCTCAGCCAGCTCGCCACCTCCGTTCCCTCCAGATCCCACGCCAGTAAATGATACGCACCCCCCGGACAGATGATCACCGCCCGATTCTGCGGCACCCCCACCGGCCGATACGCATACAACGCAGGCTCCCCCACATTCCTCAACGTCACAATCCCACCCATGTGCCCCTGCTCTTCCTTCACCTCAGCTCCCTCCACCACCCACCCACCCGGCGGCTTCCCTCCCCTCGCTTCCCCTCCCCACAACAGAATCGTCTCGTCCGGCGCCCTCACTCCCTCAGGCTTCTGCGCACCCACCTCGCCACCACTCAGCAGCACCACCATCATCAAAAATAAATTTCTCATCGCCACCCACACTGCCCTCCTCTCCCTCCCACGCAATTCCTCTTCCACACGCCTTCACGCACCCATCCACTTTTCATCTGCACTCAAGGTATCCTGTGTCATTCCTACCTCCCAAGCCGCCCTAAAATTGGCTTTCTTTCACTAAAATCGACTTCACTTCCCCCATTTTCACTCGTATCGTCCCCGCCTCCTACCGCTCCACCGGCTCCCCCTGATTCCGGTCTGCGCCCCCCACCATTGCAAATTCCATACCCCCACTACGTCATGAAATCCTCCCGTCTCCTCTTCGCCTGCGCACCTCTCGCCGCCCTCCTCACCTCCCCGCAGCTCCACGCCGCCGTCACCCTCACCGAGCCGCCCACCACCTACGATTTCCCAGCCATCCCCGCCGTCGCTGACTTCAGTACCCTCAGCGTCGGCACCGCCACCGATGGCACCATCACCGACAACGCTGGCTTCGACGCCAAAATCATCGCCGCCGCCAACGCCGCCACCATCACCACCGTCCTCGGCTCCAGCGCCACCATCCCCCCAAGCAACAGCGGCGTCGCACGCTTCAACACCGGTACCGCCACCATCCCAGCCGGCATCACCTTCCTCCAAACCCGCCCCACCGGAAACGACTACATCCTCCTCCTCGCCCCTGTCTCCAATCAGTCCGGCGCCGCCGTCTCCACCGCCACCGTCGACTACGACTACTCCAAAGCCACCGACACCGCCACGGAAACCATCAAAGGCCTCCGCGCCTTCTGGAGCCCCACCGGTGCACCCGGCTCATGGCAGTCCATCCCTGCCCTCAGCAAAGACACCACCGGCACCTACGCCGCACCAGAAAAAGTCAGCGGCGTCATCACTTTCCCAGCCCCCATCGCCCCAGGCGGCACCTTCTTCCTCCTCTGGGCCGACCAGAACTCCTCTGGCACCGACGCCTCCTACCACATCGATAATCTCAAAATCACCGCCGGCGGTGCCCCCGCCGCCGTCATCAATGGCTCCGCCACCCCAGGCACCCGCGCCCCAGGCGCAAGCCTGACCGACCCGAACGACGACATCATCACCTTCACCACCAACGTCGTCGGCTCGGGCCCCGTCAGCCCGCTCGGCTGGATCTCCTCCGATCCCCCCTCCCTCGCCAACCTCCTCACCGGCCCCTACGGCTCCCCTCACCCAGTCTCCACCCCAGTCTCCAACTTCACCAACGGCACGCTCCGCCTCACCCTCCAGGACCGCGCCTCCGCCTCCGCCACCACCGCCTTCAATGTCAGGTGCCCAGTCGTCATCGGCACCAACGAGGCCGCCACCCCTGCCCTCCCAGTCATCTCCAGCACCGCAGCACCAGCCAACTGGACCTACGACGAACCCGCACGCACCCTCCGCCAGAACGCCACACCCCAAGGCGACCACATCGTCCTCTCAGAAGAAATCACCCTCCCAGGAGACGGTAAAGCCGTCCAGGTCTCCGCCAAACTCATCGCAGAAGCCGGCACCTCCTCAGGCTTCGAAACCGCAGACAGCTTCGCCTTCGACCTCATCATCGACGGCGTCGCCGTCAGCGCCCTCGGAGCCAGCGATCTCGACGGCGATGGCCGTCTCCGCGGCCTCGACGCCGCAGAAGGCACCGAACTCCCCGGAGCCACCCTCATCAACACCAATAAGGAATTCCTCTTCTCCCGCGTCATCCCAGCCACCGCCTCCAAGGTCCAGATCCGCATCATCGGCAATAGCAACTCCGCCAACGAAACCTTCGTCGTCAGCGACCTCAAACTCTCCATCCCTGGCCCTTCCATCGCCGTCACCAGCACCGGACCATCCGTCCTCGTCAACAACGGCACCGATTCCCCCCTCGACGACGGCTTCTCCGCTCCCTACTCCGTCCTCCCAGTCAACTTCACAGGAGCCACATGGACCGCCTCCGAAGGCCCCACCCTCTCCGGACCCTACTCCCCTCCTGCCATCTCCTTCGGCCCCTACCCAGTCTCCGGTGGCCCCAAAACCCTCTCCCTGAGCGACCAGACCAACCCTGCCATCCTCTCCCCATCCTTCACCATCGCTCTCCCCCCGGCACCCACCCTCACCACCTCGGGAGCCAATAACATCACGCTCAATAAGGACGGCACCATCACCTTCGACGCCGTCATCAACGGCACCAACGGCGGCCCGCGCTTCTCCGTCAGCGGAGCCACCGCCTCCCGCGAAACCTACGGCACCGCCCCAGTCCGCTTCACCATCCCCGCAGGCGTCTCACCCTTCAGCGTCACCGTCACCGACGTCAGCTACCCGGAAGCCACCCAGTCCTTCCTCATCACCAGCCCCATCGAATTCATCATCGGCCAAACCGACTTCGGCACCCCCACCATCCTCAAGTCCGCCGCCAGTGACACGCCGTGGACCAACGACTTCCTCGCCAGAACCACCACCATCAACGCCGGCACCGCCCTCGAAGCCATCGTCTCCTCCGAAGTCATCGACCTAACCTCCGTCGGAGCAGTCAGCTTCTCCGCCAAATTCAACGTCACAGACACCAGCGCAGGCTCCAACTTCGAAAACACCGACCGCTTCCGCGCCGAACTCATCATCGACGCAGGCCTCCCCTCCCAGCAAATCGTCAACCTCGTCGACCAGTGGGATAAAGGCAACGGTGCCAGCGCCACCGCCGTCCTCACCAACGGCCTCAACGGCCCCAAAGACGGCTACATCAACGGCTACAACGGCACCGCCGCACTCGATATCATCAGCGGCATCGACTACTCCGTCGCCCCACTCGTCGCCGAAGACGAATACAACGCCAATCGCTCCCGCGACGAATTCAATATCAAGGACGAAATCGCTGACCTCTCCCTCAATAACGACTTCCTCCTCTCCCACACCATCCCCGCCTCCGCCAACTCAGTCCAACTCCGCTTCATGGCCTTCGGCATCAACGGCACCGAAACCGGCACCGTCTCCGAGGTCCTCTTCGCCGCAGCCGCCACCTCCACAGACAACGACGGCGACGGGGTCGCCAACACCGACGAAGTCATCATGGGCACCAACCCCAATGACGCCGCAGATGTCCTCCGCATCTCCCAAAACCCCTCCAACGCGACCCAGATGTCCTTCCCCTCCAAGGCCGGCCGCTTCTACCGCGTCTACACCTCCGACGACGTCAACGCCGCCTCCCACCTCCAGGTCTGGAAAGACGCCGGCCTCGCCACCATCTTCGGCACCGGCACCACCGCCACCTTCAACGTGAACGTCTCCGCAGGCCAACCTCGCCGCTTCTACCGTCTCCACGTCATGGAAGCCGACGGCCCATGGGCACCCACACGCCCCTGATCCCATCCATCAGCTGACTCAATCCAGCTCCTCCTCTCTCGGGCACCCGGCGACTCCTCAGCCGGGTGCCCGCTTTTTTGACCCCCACCCCCCATCCACCCACCAGGAACTTGACTTCCCCTCTCCTCCCGATACATGCCCCCCGCATGACTGAGGGCACCCGGCATCCTTCCCCCGCACGGGGTCTCATCACCGAATGCTCACGCTGGGCCATCCTCGCCATTCTCATCGCCGCCCCGTGGCCATGGGGCTGCGTCCTCAGAAAACACCGCGAACTCCTCGCATGGGCCCTCATCGGCTCGTCCGCCCTCGCCACCCTCGGCTGGCTCATCGAATTCCGCCGCCCGCGCTGCCCCCTCCCCGCACTCCTCTCCGCCGCACTCCTCCTCGCCTTCGGCTGGGGCATGTGCGCCAACCCCAAAGCCTACTGGGAACCCGCCCTCCGCCTCCTCCTCCCACTCCCATCCCCTGTCGAATGGCTCCCCGGTACCCTCAATAAAGCCGCCTCCCAAAGCTGGATGCTCTTCTTCTCAGGCCTCTTCGGCCTCCTCACCATCACCGCAGACCTCGCCCACTCCAGAATCTGGCGCGCTCGCCTCTGGAATACCCTCGCCCTCTCAGGCTTCCTCGTCGCCGCCTTCGGCCTCCTCCAACGCTCCGCCGGCGCACCCAATGTCTTCTGGGCCCCCGGAAAACCCGGCAACGAAACCTTCTTCGGCCCCTTCGTCTACCACGGCAACGCCGCCAGCTTCCTCCTCCTCCCGTCCGTCCTCGCCACCGCTCGCGCTCTCTACGCCATCCTCCGCGACCAGGCACCCATGGCCAAACTCTTCTGGACCATGGCCACCCTCACCCTCCTCACCGCCCTCATGGTCAATACCTCAAGGGCCGGAGCCATCCTCGGCATCTCCGCCTCCTTCACCTTCCTCATCCTCTCCCGCCCAGTCTGGCCACCCCGCACCACCAAACTCACAGGCCTCATCGGCATCTCCGCCGCCCTCGTCGGCATCGCCGCCCTCGGCATCGCCATCGGCTGGGATAAAACCATCGCCCGCCTCTCCTCCACCACCAGCGCCGACCTCGCCGTCCGCTTCCAAGCCGCCGCCGCCGCTCTCCCCTGCGCCCTCGACGCAGGCACCCTCGGCTTCGGCACCGGCTCCTTCCCCTCAGCCTTCCGCATCTACCAGCAACAAGCAGGCCTCCCCCTCTCAGCCTTCTGGAAAGAACTCCACTGCGACCCAGTCCAGGCCATCATCGAATGGGGCTGGCTCGGCTTCCTCCTCTGGATCACCCTCTTCCCAGGCGCTCTCCTCCACGCATGGCGTCACCGCAGACCACCAGCAGATAGCTCCCTCGACTACCTCCTCCTCTCCGCAGCCACCGCAGGCCTCCTCTGCCTCCTCCTCAACAGCACCATCGACTTCCCCCTCCAGGTCCCAGCCATCATGGCCTCCACCGCCGCCCTCACAGGCCTCCTCTGGGGCCTCGGCAAACCCGACTCCTCACCACTCCCCTCTCCCCTCCACTCTCCAATCACAGACCCAATCTCCAATCCCATCCCCGATCCCATCCCCGCCACTCTCCCCTCTCCCGTTCCAGCTCCCGCTCCCGCTCCCGTATCCACCCCAACCCCAACCCCAAAACCACGCCGCATCATCGCCGGCCCAGGCGACTCTCCCCCGGATTCATCTGATTCACAAAATCAGTAAAATTATCCCTTGCACACCGGGCACTCCACACCACCTTCCCCGCCCTTCCGCGAGCCACTGCGAAATACCGTCGGTCTCTGCTTCGGCCCAATCTCACGATCCGGTGCCGTCCGCTCGCCAGAGGTAACCCGGTACACCATCAAAAATCCATGCCCGTCAGACTAGCCCGGTTTGAAATGCCCAGCCGCCTCACCAAAGAGGAGGCCACAGCCACCGACACCTACGCCAAATACATCGCCGAACCTTTCGAAGGCGGCTACGGCTACACCATCGGCAACGGCCTCCGCCGCGTCCTCCTCAGCAGCCTCGAAGGCGCAGCCATCACCAGCGTCAAAATCAAAGGAGCCCAACACGAATTCTGCAGCCTCCCAGGCGTCGTCGAAGATGTCACCGACATCGTCCTCAACCTCAAAAAGGTCCGCTTCTCCCACACCGAATTCAAAGAACCTCGCCTCCTCAGCATCAGCGTCGATCGCGACGGAGTCGTCACCGCCGGTGACATCCGCGAAGATCAGCACTACAGCGTCCTCAATAAGGACCAACTCATCTGCACGCTCGACCGTAAGGTCAAATTCGAACTCGAAATGGAAGTCCGCGTCGGTCGCGGCTTCGCCAGCGGCGAAGACAATAAACGCCCGGACATGCCCATCGGCGTGATCCCCATGGACTCCATCTTCTCCCCGGTCACCCGCGTCCGCTACGGAGTCGAAAATAGCCGGGTCGGCCAGAAAACCGACTACGACAAACTCGTCCTCGAACTCTGGACCGATGGCCGCATCTCCCCGCACTCGGCCCTCACCCAGGCCAGCGCCATCCTCCGCAAACACCTCGACGTCTTCGTCAATTACGACGATAGCCTCGTCGAGTTCGAAGCCGCCCCGGAAACGCAGACCGAGGAAAACAGCGAACTCCGCAAGCTCCTCAACATGAGCGTCAACGAGATCGAACTCTCCGTCCGCGCCGCGAACTGCCTCAACAACGCCAATATCACCAGCGTCGGCCAGCTCGCCATGAAGACCGAAGCCGAAATGCTCAAATACCGCAACTTCGGCAAAAAGTCCCTCAACGAAATCAAGGACAAGCTCTCCGAACTCGGCCTCGGCCTCGGCATGAAGCTCGACCCAGCCCTCTTCGACGGCTCCGGCCGCGGCGGCTCCGCCTTCTCCTACTTCAAGGACGATGAACGCGGCGGCGGCCTCGACTCCCTCATCAGTCAGAACCTCGGCGACGAGGACGACGACGAAGAATAAAATTCCTCCTTCCCTTATCCATTCACCTACTCCAACTCTGACCCATGAGACACGGTCGTAAAACCATCAAACTGCAGCGCCGCCAGGACCACCGCAACGCGCTGCTCTCCAACCTCGTCTGCTCACTCATCGAGCACAAGCAGATCAAAACCACCCTCGCCAAGGCCAAAGCCGTCCGCCCCTTCGCGGAAAAGATGGTCACCCTCGGCAAGCGCGGTGATCTCCACGCCCGCCGGACCGCCCTCTCCTACCTGCACCAGAAGCCGGTCGTGAAAGAGCTCTTCGAAAAAATCGCCCCAGCCGCGGCCACCCGCCAGGGCGGTTACACCCGCATCACCAAACTCGGCCAGCGTCACACCGACTCCGCCGAAATGGCGTACATCGAGTGGGTCGACCAAGTCACCACCACGGAAGCCGCCGCGCCAGCCGCTGAGGCCCCAGCCAAAGCCGCGGAATAATCCCGCCACACTTCAGCAACTTCTCAAGGAAGACGGTCGGCAACGACCGTCTTCTTTTTTGCCCTCATCACCCCATCACCCGCTGCGCACTCGGCCTTGTCACACCCCAGGAAACACCCCATCCTACCCAAAGCCATGTCCCGTCTGCCCCTGGTCCTCTCCATCGCGGCCCTCGCCACCGCCTCCCTCCCCGCCTGCCGCTCCCTCCCGGATCGCCGCCCCACCCAATCCGTCGCCGCCCAGGATGCCGCCTTCTCCTCCGCTCGCGCCGCATGGGACGCCCTCCCTCCCGGCCGCAAAGAATCCCCGGAACAGCAACTCGCCTACAACGCCGCCATGGCCGGTCTCCTCAAGGCCTTCCAGGCATGGCAGTCCCCAGCCTCATGGTCCGGCACCCAATCCATCGGCTCATGGCAGGTCACCTTCGACGCCCCCTCCGACTCCCTCGCCACCATCGCCCCAGCCGTCTGCGCCAGCGTCGCCCCCGTCCCGGACCCCGCACCCTCCCCCCAAGGCCTCCCACCCGCCCACACCAGCGGCCTCGGCCTCCCCGTGGTCATGAAACAACCCTACCAGGCATCCCGCGCCGCCGCCCACAAGCTCTTCCCACTCAACGGCCGCCACCTCCCGGCCACCATGACCGCCAACTTCACAGGCCCGCGCTCGCTCTCCATCTCGTTCCACAACACATGGAACCAGAACCAAACTTCCCTCCGCAACGCCTCCCGCACCCTCGCCGCAGACTACGCCGCCGCCATCCACCACAGCATGGATCCCAAATTCCTCGGCGCATTCTCCCTCAAAGGACTCCTCCACCCCGAGGAAACCCTCGAAGACGCCGGTCTCTACCTCCCCTTCCCCTGCCACCCCGACAAAATCCCCGTCGTCTTCGTCCACGGCCTCAACAGCGATCCCCACATCTGGGAAAACGCCATGCGCGAAATCGCCTCCGACCCAGACCTCCGCTCCCGCTACCAGCCATGGTACTTCCTCTACCCCACAGGCCTCCCCATCCACGGCTCCGCCGCTAAACTCCGCCGCGCCCTCACCCACGCCCTCCAGCACTACGACCCAGACGGCAAATCCCCCGCCCTCCACCAGATGGTCCTCGTCGGCCATAGCATGGGCGGCATCATCTCCCGTCTCCAGGTCACCGACTCCGGCGACGACTTCTACCGCGCCTACTTCTCCTCCCCACCCGAAAAACTCCTCGCCACCTCCTCCACCAAACGCTCCGTCCAGGAAAACCTCTACTTCAAACCCGCCCCTCACGTCTCCCGCGTCGTCTTCGTCGCCGTCCCCCACCGCGGCAGCAAAATCGCCGACATGCGCATCGTCACCGCCCTCACCGGCCTCATCCAGCGCGCCGTCCGCGTCGACCAGTTCATCACAGACATCGCCCGCACCGCCGGCAATGTCCTCAACCCCGAACTCCTCGCCTTCAAAGACCTCGGCGGCCGCTCCGTCCAGAACCTCTCCCCACGCCACCCCGTCCTCAAAGCCATGGACCGACGCCCCGTCGCCGTCCCCTTCCACTCCATCATCGGTATCCGCAAACCCGGCAAACCCCTCCCGGAAACCAGCGACGGCGTCGTCCCCTACTCCAGCGCTCACCTCGACGGAGCAGTCTCCGAACTCCCCGTCCCCGCTCCGCACTCCTGCACCGCCAGACCAGACGTCACCGCAGAAATCCGCCGCATCCTCCGCTCCAACGCCCACCTCAACTGACCCAACGCCAACCGCCTTCTCTCCACTCTCCGACCAGCGCAGCCGCAGGAACCAGCTGCTTCATCCCAGCCGGCACCACGCATCCCGCGCGCGCGTTGCCGAGCAAACCTCAACACAAGAGTCTCGGCAGCCACCGACGGAGGCAACCCCGCTGCTCCCCTGCGCCAACAGCACCCCCCGCCTCCGCGAAGCCTCTCCTCACCCCTCTCTCAATCCGCAAACAGAAACTCGTTCGTGCACACCAGCACCTGCGTGAACGCCTCCCACGCACTCAGCCCCGGCCCCCCGAAATCCGCCGCCGCATCCGCCAGCACAATCCCCGTCGTCGCATCCGTCACCCGCGGAGCCCACGAAAACCCATCGCTGTTGTCCGTCGTCCCGCGGTCGACCACAAAATCAATCGCGTCCCCCGGCTCCACCTCCGTCTCCACCGCCGCATCAACCCCGCCACCACCTGACACATTCTGCACCCACAGCACCCCCAGCCGCGAATGCCGAATCGCCGCCCGGATGCCGTCGCTCTCCTTCACCCCCAGTTCCACCCGCCCACTCACTCGCACCCGGCCCGCCTCCGACGCATTCCATCTCCGGATCGCCGCCTCCACCCCCGGATGCCCGCCGGTCCGGTGCAGCAGGGTCCATCCCGTCGATTTGTCAGGAAGCTCCTCCGATCCCGACCACCGGTCCCTCCCAAACCAAGGCAGCGGCGCAAACCCGTTGCCCGCCTCCACCCACGGCCCGCGCCCATACTGCCACCGCGTCCCGCTCTGCCTCGGCTCGCGCTCCAGCGCCGCCACCACCGCCAGATGCCGCTCCAGTTCCGCCGCCTCCGGCTCACGCTGCAGAATCCGCCGGAACCGTTCCCGGATCCGCTCCCGAGGATCACTCACCGCACCATCCACCGCCGCCGACAACCGCCGCGCCTGCGCCTGCACAAACGGATTGTTCATCAGATACAGCGACTGCTGCGGCACCGTCGTCTCAAACCGCCGCGCCGCCGTATTGTCAGGCCCCGCAAAATCAAACGTCCGGAACGTATTCGGCAGATTCTGCCGGTCGATGAACCCATAAACCGCTCGCCGCGTCGTGTACGGCTCCGCCAGCAGATCCACCGACCTCCCGTACATCCCCGCATCAATCCCCCCGCACACTTCCACAAGGCTGTCCCGCAACGCCTCGAAATCCAGCCGCTGCCGACTCTGCCGCCACAGCCACCGATTGTCAGGATCCCGCGCCGCCTCCGCCGCACGCTCCCGCGAATCCTGCCGCCACGCCTGCGACAACAGCACCGTCCGCAGAAACCGCTTCAGCGACCACCCGTCCTTCATGAACGTCGCCGCCGCCCAGTCCATCAGCTCAGGATGCACCGGTGCCGCCGTCCGCACCCCGAAATCCGCCGGCGAATCCACCATCGCCCCCCCGAACAACCGCACCCACAGCCGGTTCACTAACACCCGCGCCGTCAGCGGATTGTCAGGCGACGCAATCGCCCGCGCCAGTTGCAGCCGCCCGCTCCCCTCCGTCAGCGGCTGCGGCTCACCCGGACTCAGACAACTCAGAAACCGTCGCGTCACCTGCGGCCCCGGCCGCCCCGCATTCCCCCGAATCAGAATCACCGGCTCGCTCGTCGCCGCCTTGTCCACCAGCACCATCGCCCGCGGCGGAGCCGACGGATTCGTCGCCTTGTAAGCCTCCACCTGCTTCCTCAACTCATTCAGCGCCTCCCGGTCCTTCCGGTTGTATCCCGGCTCCAGATCCGCCGCCCCTAACGTCTTCAACGGCCCCGCTCCCACCGGGTCCTCCCCCGGCTTCCCTCCCTCACGAAACCACTGCACCCAGCGCCCCAGCACCACCGTGTTCAGATCCTTGCTCTTCGCCAGCTCCCTCACCGCACCAGCATCCCGGTCGCCAGCCTCCTTCGCCGCCTCCGCATAACGCGCCGCCACCTCCGGCCGGAAAATCTCCGCCAGCCGCTCGCCCCGGTACTGCTCCACCTTCCCCTCACGCTCACTCACACCCTTCTCGAATGCCAGGTACTCCGGCGTCCGCTCCGGCTCCCCGATCTGCGGCTTCTCGTTCGGCTCCTCACTGTTAGCAAACACTCCCGTCAGCGCATAGTAATCCGCCGTCGGAATCGGATCGAACTTGTGATCATGACACCGCGCACATCCCACCGTCAGCGCCTGCGTCCCCCGGAACACCACATCCAGCCGGTCATCAATGATGTCATTCTGGTTGTTCAGAAACCGCCGACCCAGCGTCAGAAATCCCATCGCCGCCAGATCCGCAGGCTTGTCCGCAGGCGTCACCTTGTCCGCCGCAATCTGCCGGATCAGAAACTGATCGTACGGCAGGTCCTCGTTGAACGCCCGGATCAGCCAGTCCCGGTAAGTATACGCATACGCATACCTCCGCTCCTCCTGAAACACATAACCTTTCGTGTCCGCATAACGCGCCGTGTCCATCCAGTGCCGCGCCCAGCGCTCCCCGAACCGCGGCGACGCCAGCAGCGCATCCACCCGCCGCTCCCACGCCCCCTCCGTCTCGTCCGCCTCAAACGCCGCCACTTCCTCCCACTTCGGCGGCATCCCATGCAGCAGCAACGCCGCCCGCTTCAGCAACACCGCCCGCGGAGCCTCCCCCGACGGCGTCAACCCCTCAGCCACCATCCTCACCCCCACTAACCGATCCAATTCATGCCCGCGCCACGCCGCCATCCCCTCCGGCAGCGCCTCCGGACCCGGCACCGCAGGCATCACCACCTTCTGAAACGCCCAGTGCTTCCGCCACGCCTCCGCCGCCACCGCCTCCCCGCCCGCAGGCCACGGCATCCCTGCCCGAATCCATTCCTCCATCACCGCAATCGCCTCATCCGACAGCTTCTTCCCCTCCCGCGGCATCGCCTCCACCCCGCCCTCATGCCGCAGCGCCTTCAACACCTTGCTCGCCCCCGGATTCGCCGCATCCACCACCGGCCCGTAATCACTCCCCTTCAGCCACCCCGCATGCGTGTCCAGCCGCAACCCGTTGTTCTGCTTCTTCGCCCCGTGACACCCATGACAATGCTCCGCCAGCAGCGGCCTCACCTTGTTCTCGAAATACTCCCCATCCACCGCAGCCACCACCCGGCCCGCCAGCACAAACCCAGCTCCCGCCACCATCCAGCTCATTGTTCTCGTCAGCATCCGCCAACGTACGCTCCGCCAGCACCCGTGTTTGCACCAGACATCACCGCCCGCCTCCCGCCCACTCACCTCCGCCCTTGGCACACCCTCCCCTCTCACCCACCGTCCTCCCCATGCGTGTGCGCATCCGCCGCGGCCGTCTCGGCCTCTACCTCTCTCTCCTCTTCATCGGCGGCCTCTCAGCCCTCGCGCTCTACGCCTACGACGTCGGCTTCAACCGCCGCTGGCGCGAAGCCATCGAACGCGAACTCGAACCCCTCGGCCTCCGCGCTGAAATCGGCCGCCTCACCCTCGACCCAGTCGACGGCCTCACCGCCAGAAATGTCCGCGTCTTCGACCTCGTCAATCAGGGCCAGCGCCTCGTCGACATCAACCGCATCAGCCTCGACGTCGATGTCGCCAAACTCGTCGACAAACGCGACTTCCTCCGCTCCGTCACCCTCGACAACGCCAACGTCAGCATGCCCGTCGACCCGGAAGACCCGGCCAGCGAATGGATCACCATCCGCGACTTCAGCGCTCGCATCATCGTCCAGGGCCGCCGCATCGAATTCCCCAAAGCCGACGGCGTCGTCAGCGGTCTCCGATTCTCCGCCCGCGGCGACATCGTCCTCGCCGAACCATCCGCACGCCCCAAGCCAGGCAGCGACGAGGAAAAAGCATGGAAGGAAAAACAGGCCGCCATCAACCGCGACCGCCGCCGCAGCACCAACAAGGTCCTCAGACTCTTCGACCTCTTCAAACTCCCCGACGGTGCCCCCGAATCCCAGCCCATCGCCGAAGCCGATCTCGAAATCCACGGCCCACTCAGCCAGCCCGACGCCCTCGACATCCGCGGCACTCTCCACTCCGCCGCCTTCACCTGCGGCTCCTTCTCCGCCCAGGAAATGGACGCCGAAATCACCTTCAGCGACGGCGAACTCAGTCTCCGCAGGCTCCACCTCCGCGACCGCTTCGGTGCCCTCAACGCCTCCGCTTCATGGAAACCCGGCAGCAATGACCCCGTCCCCTTCGCCATCGACTCCAGCGCCGACCTCGTCGCCCTCGTCAAAGCCATCGCACCACAAACACCCCTCCCCGACAGCGTCGAATTCACAGACCCGCCCGCCTTCGAAATCTCCGGCTCATGGTCCCCAGGCAAACCCTTCACATGGAACCAGCTCCCGCTCGACGTCACCGGCCGCGCCGCCACAGGCCACTGCTCCATCCGCGGCGAATCCTACAAAAACCTCTCCGCTGACTTCGCCATCCGCGGCAACGGCTTCGCCTATCTCCGCAATGTCCGCATCGATCACGAACACGGCCACGCCTCCGGCCAACTCCTCCTCCGCGACGGCACCGCCCGCGCCACCGCCTCCTGCGACCTCCCCATCCTCATCCTCACTCCTTTCCTGACAGATCCAGCCATCCAGAAACAGCTCGCCTTCCTCGACTTCTCCCAGGACTCCCGTCTCGTCATCTCCGGCCAGGCCACCCACGCCGCCTCCGCACACCCTCACGAATGGCAGATCGCCACCAATCTCTCCGCTCGCGACTTCAAACTCCGCGGGGTCCACGTCACCCAGCTCACCTCCCCTGACATCTCTCTCCGCACCGGCCCGAACCCGCTCGTCTCCGCCGCTAACGCCGTCTTCCGTCTCCAGAAGGGCGACCTCTCCATCCAGCACACCGAACTCCGTCTCAAAGAAGGCCTCTGCATCCTCAAAGGCGGCACCTGCACCGTCATGCCCGCAGAAGCCGTCTCCATGTTCGCACCCAAAGCCGTCCCCGCCGTCGCCCGCTACGAATTCGCCTCCGCCCCGCGCACCGAAACCGAAGGCACTTTCGACATGAAAGGCCCGGAACGGAACGACTTCTCCGTCCGCGTCGAATCCCCAGGCCGCATCTCCGTCCCCATCGGCCGCGAAAAATGGGCCTTCAACGCCGCCAACGGCTGGCTCCGCATCAAGGGCCCCGCACTAACTCTCGACCTCGCCGGCCGCACCATCCCGGACTCCCGCATCCTCGGCACCGTCCGCTTCCCAGACCCCATGCCCACCCGCATCGCCGGCACCTTCGCCACCAACCCAGCCAACGCCGCCTCCAATTCCTTCGTCGTCCGCGTCCTCGCTCCAGACACCACCTCCATCGTCACCCTCGGCGGCTACGACTTCCCCTTCCAGAACATCGACTGCACCGTCCGCGCCACCGGCCCCAAACTCTCCCTCGCCGCCTCCGGCGCCATCTTCTCAGGAAAAGCCGTCGCCTCCCTCGATTTCCCTGACATGTCCCAGCCCGCTCACTCCGGCGCAGTCTCCATCGAACGCGTCAGCTACAGCCGTCTCCGCGCCATCTTCACCTCTCCTGACCAGACCGGCGGCAACCTCACCGGCCGCATGAACTATCAGATGAAGGGCGCCTCCGCAGACTCCATCGAAGGCTCAGGCACCGCCGCCCTCGAAGACGGCAATATCTTCGCTCTCCCTCTCCTCGGCCCGCTCTCCACCATCATCAACGCTCTCCTCCCTGGCGAAAACATCGCCTACAGCGTCGCCAGAAGCGCCACCGCTTCCTTCAACGTCGCCCGCGGCCGCGTCACCACCCCCGATTTCGAAGCCGCCACCCGCACCTTCAAACTCACCCTCGCAGGCACCGCCGACCTCATGCAGTCCCACGTCGACTTCGACGCCCGCGTCAATCTCCGCGGCGCCCCAGGCCTCATCCTCTACCCAGTCAGCAAACTCTTCGAATACCGCGCCGACGGCACGCTCTCCGACCCCCACTGGCACGCCAAACTCCTCCCGCTCCCCTTCCGCCGCAACCCCCGCGAAAAAGAAGCCTCCCCCGCCCCGAAACAACCCTGACCCCATTCCTCCCATCCCCGCCCTTGCCTCGCCCGACCCACCCAGCCATGGCTCCTCCCATGACCCCAGCCAAAGTCGCCGTCCTCGGAGCCAGCGGATACTCCGGCATCGAACTCCTCAGAATCCTCCTCCGCCACCCAGGCGCTGAACTCGTCTGCCTCACCTCCCGCCAGAACGCCGGCCGCTCACTCGCCGACGTCTTCCCGCGCTTCGCCAACACAGGCCCAGCCGCCTCCCTCCCCTTCATCAACCCAGACCCTGACGCCATCGCCGCCTCCGGCGCTGACACCGCCTTCCTCGCCCTCCCACATGGCGTCGCCCACGAATTCGCCGCCGCCCTCCTCGCACGCGGGCTCCGCGTCATCGACCTCAGCGCCGACTTCCGCCTCGATGACCCCGCCGTCTACGAGGAATTCTACGACCACCCCCACCCAGCTCCCCAGCTCCTCGCAGAAGCCGTCTACGGTCTCCCCGAAATCAACGCGGACGCCATCCGCAACTGCCGGCTCATCGCCGCCCCGGGCTGCTACCCCACCAGCATGCTCCTCCCACTCCTCCCGCTCCTCCGCGCCAACCTCATCCAGCCCCAGAGCATCTGCGTCTTCAGCATGAGCGGCGTCAGCGGCGCTGGCCGCAAGGAAGCCCTCCCGCTCCTCTTCTGCGAATGCAACGAAAGCGTCCGCGCCTACAGCGTCCCCAAACACCGCCACCTCAGCGAGGTCGAACAGGAACTCTCCAAAGCCGCCGACCAATCCGTCCGCATCACCTTCACCCCGCACCTCATCCCCGTCACCGCCGGCATCTGCACCACCATCTATTGCGCCCCAGCCCCCGGCACCACCATCGAATCCATCGGCGCCACCCTCGCCGCCGCCTACGCCCAAGCCCCCTTCGTCAGGCTCCGCGGCCAGAATCGCTGCCCCGACACCAAAGACGTCGTCCGCTCCAACTTCATCGACATCGGCTGGGCCCTCGACGATCGCACCGGACGCCTCATCCTCATGAGCGCCGAAGACAATCTCTGGAAAGGCGCCGCCTCTCAGGCCGTCCAATGCTTCAATCTCCTTAAGCAATTTCCGGAAGAGGCTGGCTTGCAATCCATCTAGCGGCCCGTTAAACGCCTCCCTTCCATGCAGCCAAAATCCAGTCCCTACTCCCTCATCGAGGGCGGCGTCTGCGCCGCCGCGGGCTTCCTCGCCAACGCGGTCTCCTGCGGCATCAAAGACCCAGCCAAACCCAGACTGGACCTCGCCCTCATCTTCTCCTCGGGCCCCTGCGAAACCGCCGCCGCCTTCACCACCAATAAGGTCAAAGCCGCCCCAGTAAGACTCTGCCAGGCTCACCTCCGCCGCGGCGACGTCCGCGCCGTCATCGTCAATAGCGGCAACGCCAACGCCTGCACCGGCCCAGTCGGCATGCAGGACGCCAAACACATGGCCGACCTCACCGCCAGACAACTCGGCCTCCGCCCCTCCCAGGTCCTCGTCGGCTCCACAGGCATCATCGGCGTCCCCATGCCCATGGACCGCATCGCCCCCAGAATCCCCGATCTCGTCAAAGGCCTCTCCCGCGACAACCCGGATGACGCCTCCCGCGCCATCATGACCAGCGACACACGCCCCAAATCCATCGCCATCGAGGTCCCCATCGGCAACCACACCATCCGCATCGGCGGCATCGCCAAAGGCGCTGGCATGATCTCCCCTAGCATGGGCACCATGCTCTGCTACATCACCACCGACTGCGCCATCTCCGCCCCCCTCCTCAAATCCTGCGTCAGCGACTGCGTCCAGAATTCCTTCAACCGCATCACCATCGACGGCGACACCAGCACCAACGACACCGTCGTCGTCATGGCCAGCGGCTGCGCCGGCAACCGCCGCATCACCTCCACCGGCCAGCAGTACGAATCCTTCCGCGCCGCCCTCGAATGGCTCATGCTCCAGCTCGCACGCATGATCGTCGCCGACGGCGAACGCGTCACCAAATTCGTCGAAATCCAGGTCAAAGGCGCCGCCACCCACATGGACGCCCGCAAGGTCGCCGAAACCGTCGCCAATTCCCTCCTCGTCAAATGCTCATGGAACGGCGGCGACCCTAACTGGGGCCGCGTCATGCACGCCATCGGCTACAGCCGCGCCCGCATCCAGGAAGAACTCATCGAAATCTTCTTCGACGGCCACATCGCCACCCGCAACGGCATCGCCGCAGGCACCCCCATCGAACTCCTCCGCAGCGCCGTCGCAAAACCCGAATTCTGCGTCACCATCGACCTCAATCTCGGCGAAGCCTCCTACACCGTCTACACTAGCGACCTCTCCCAGGAATACGTCGACTTCAATCGCACCGAATACGCCGCCCCCACCAAGGCACCCTGACAAACCCCCGCCGCCCCAGGGTAGTCCCAGAGCCGCCTCCATACCCGCTACCCGGGCCTCCACCACCATCGCGCCCCCTCACGCACTGGCGGATTTGACGCGCGCCCGCCCACCCGCCATCTCATCGGATCATCATGATCCCCCGCTTCTTCCTCCTCCTCGCCGCTTCCGCAGGCCTCGCTCCGCTCTCACTCTCCGCAGGCGATTCCCCTCCCGCCAAACCCGCCGCTCCAGCACCCGCCGCCCCGCGCAAAACCACTCCCAAATCACCCCCTCGCAACCCCGCTCCCACCGAGGCCAACGTCCGCTACGGCGACCACGAACGCAATGTCCTCGACTTCTGGAAGGCCGACTCCAAATCCCCCGCCCCGCTCCTCTTCTTCATCCACGGCGGCGGTTGGCTCAACGGCGACAAAGCAGGCATCGCCGTCGAACGCTATCTCAAAGCAGGCATCTCCGTCGTCTCCATCAACTACCGCTTCACTTCCCAGGCCGGCGACGTCTCCCCTCCCGTCAAAGCCCCGCTCTCCGACGCCGCACGCGCCCTCCAGTTCGTCCGCTCCAAGGCCGACGCATGGAACATCGACAAATCACGCATCGCCGCCAGCGGCGGTTCCGCCGGTGCCTGCTCCAGTCTCTGGCTCGCCTTCCACCCGGACATGGCCAACCCCGCCAGCCCAGACCCCATCGCCCGCGAATCCACCCGTCTCTTCACCGCCGCCGTCACCGGTGCCCAGACCACGCTCGACCCCCAGCAGATGAAGGACTGGACTCCTAACAGCCGCTACGGCGGGCACGCCTTCGGCTTCAAAGGCAGCTCCGATAAAAAACTCTCCCAGTTCGAAGAATTCCTCGCCGGGCGCGACTCCATCCTCCCATGGATCGCCGAATACTCACCCTACGCCCTCGTCTCCAGCGACGACCCGCCCGTCTACCTCCAGTACTCCGAAGCCCCAGCCCTCGGCCAACCCCAGAAGGACCCCACCCACACCTCTAACTTCGGCGTCAAACTCATGGAACACTGCAAATCCAACAGCGTTTCCTGCGAACTCTTCTACCCCGGAGCCCCCGGCAATCCCCGCAAGTCCACCGCCGATTACCTCATCGCCGTCCTCACCGCCCCAAAATAACCGCACCCGTACGTCCTCCAGTCTAACACAAAGCCGCCGGCGCTGTTCCCAGCACCGGCGGCTTTTTCGTAATCTTCCCAGCTCCCCTCAGCGCCCTTCCCCACCCGCCGGCACTTCCGTCACCACCGCCTCGCCGCTCGCCCAATCCAACGCCACCAGTCCCTTCAGATCGCGCACAAACACGCGCCCCCCATCCACCGCCACGTGCGCCCACGTCTCTTCCTCACACACTTTCTTCTGATCAATGATCTCCAGCTTCTCAGGCGTCGCCTTCAGCAGATACAAGGTCCCCTTGTGATCCAGCGCCAGAATCCGGTCCCCCTGCGCAATCAGACTCCAGTACTCACCCAGCTTGTCGTCCGACTGCCAGTGCTGCGTCCCCGTCGCCAGATCCAGACACGTCACTTTCTGGTTCCTCAAATGCATGAACACTTTGCCCCCCACAATCACCGGGGTCGACATGTATCCCTCCGCCTTGTGCTCCCACGCCAGCGCCACCTTGAACTTCTCCCCTTCCTTCGCAATGTCCCACGCCTGCGACAAACCGCCGTACGCACTCGTGAAAATCCGGTTCCCCTGCACCACCGGCGTGAAAACATTCATCCCCCGGAAGGTCTTGATCTTCTGCGCCCACAATTCCTTCCCATCCGCAGGATCCACCCCGCAGAGCATGTCCCGACCCTGCACTAGCAACTGCCGCTTCCCTGCCACCGTCGCCAGCACCGGCGACGAAAACGTGCCCCCCATCATCCCGCCGCCCTCATCCATCGTCCGCCATACCACTTTCCCGCTCTTCCTCTCAATCTTGCACAACCCCGCACCCGCATGCGCATACACAAACTCCCCATCCACCAGCGGCGAACACACAAACCCGAACGCCTCACCCTCCGACTTGAACTCCGTCTTGAAATCCAACCTCCATTGCTGCTTCCCTGTCTTCGCATCCAGCGACACTAGCACGTCCTGCATCCCCGCCACCAGCAGCGATCCCTCCGCCAAGGTCGGCGTCGACCGAATCCAGTCACCATTCCGCTTCGCAAAAAACGGCACGCCCTGATGCCCTTCCCACTCCGCACTCCACACAATCTTCCCTGTCTCCACATCCACCGCATGCGCCTTCTCCAGCCGCTTGTCCACACTCTCCGTCGTGAACACATGCTTCCCGTCCGTCACCGGCCCGGAATAACTCGCCCCCAGCGGCAACCGCCACTTCTCCTTCAATCCCGCAAAATTCGCCGGCCACTTCTTCCCAGCCACCGTCCCATCACGCTCCGGCCCCCGCCACTGCTGCCAATCCGCCCGGACCGACGGTAAACTGAGGATGCCAAGCGATAGGACTGCAAGTATGGACGCGGTTTTCATAAGTTTCTGTTCGACTGAAGGTTAACGGGGATTCACCTCAAAACGTCTGTCCCCCCCCCACGGGCGCATCCGCTTCCCCGGATCATCTCCGCTCCGCCCACTCCGGCACCGCCGCGTCAAAAGTCACCCACTCCCCACTCACCGGATGCCGGAACGCCACATGCGCCGAATGCAGACACAACGGCTCACCTCCCATCTCCCCAGTCACCGTCATCCCAGTCTTCCCTCCCGGCAGATAAAACGGATCCCCCACCACCGGATGCCCCAACTGCCACAGATGCGCCCGAATCTGATTCGTCCGCCCCGTGAACGGCTCCGCCTCCAGCAGCGCCGTCCCATCCCCGCTCCGCTCCACCACCCGGAACCCCGTGTGCGCCTCCAGAGCCCCCTCGTCTTCCTCCGCCGCACGCACCCCAGCCTCCCACGGCAATCCATTCACCAGCGCCCGGCTCTCAAACTCATCCTCCCCGGGATGCCCATGCACCCGCACCACATACCGCTTCCTCACCCCGCCCGACGCAAACTGCTTCTGCACCAGCCCAGCCCACCGCCTCGACCTCGTCAGCACCATCACCCCGGTCGTCGACGCATCCAACCGGTGCGCCGGCCGCACTTTGTCAGGATAAACCGCCAGATTCAGCAGATGCACCAGCGTATTCCGGCAGAACCTTCCCGCCGGGTGCACCGGCAATGGCGCAGGCTTCTCCACCACCACTAGCGCCTCGTCCGCATACAGCACCCGCACCGCCGCATCCACCTCCGGCTCAATCTCCGCAGGAATCAGATGCACCAGCCGATCACCCCCGCGCACCACACTAGCCAACCCCAGCACTTCCCGCGCCGGCCCCAGCAACCTCCCCGCCGCCGCTTCCGCCTCCCACGTCTCCTCCCCCACATGCGGCAGCACCCGCCGCAGACACTCCGCTAGCGTCCCCCCATCACATTCCCCCGGCACCTTCAACGGCCGGAAATTATCCGCCGCCACACTCCCCGGCAGCGGTTCCCTCACCGCATCCAATCGCTCCTGCAGCCGCGCCACCCGCGTCTCCACAATCCTCTCCGGCGGCAGCCAGCACCGCGGACAACTCCGCCCCGGCACATACTTCTCCGACTCCTGATCCTCCGCCGTCAGCGGTGCCTGACACGCATAACACTGCGTGCTGTCCGTCTCCTCCAGCGTCGGATCCAATCCCACCCGGTGATCAAACACAAAGCACTCTCCGTCATAGTGATCCCGCCCGCATTCCTCGAAATACTTCAATATCCCCCCATCCAGCTGGTAAATCTCCCGGAACCCCTCCCGCTCCATATACGGCCCCGCCTTCTCACAACGGATCCCCCCAGTGCAGAACATCACCACCGGCTGCTCTTTCATCTCCTCAGGCAACGCAGCCACCGCCTTCGGAAAATCCCGGAAATGCCTGATCCCCGCAGGCACCGCCCCCCGAAACGTCCCTAACTGCACCTCGTAATCATTCCGCGTGTCCAGCAGCACCACCGGCCGCCCCTCATCCAGCCACCGCTTCAACTCCCCAGCCGCCAGCTTCGGCGATGTCCGCTGCGCCGGATCAATCCCCGGCACCCCGAACGCAATGATCTCACGCTTGATCCTCACCAGCAGTCTCGAAAACGGCTGCTGCTCGCTGTAACTCACCTTCGGCGTCAATCCCGC
>JAIXVE010000074.1 GCA_027483175.1 Verrucomicrobiaceae bacterium
GCGGGATGAGGAGGCGGGTGACCAGATTTTGTCCGCGAGATCGTTGCTGAAAAGGAGGTGGGGAGGGACGACAGCCGAGGGATCGGACTGAGAGGACTGATTGCGGGCGGGGGACTTCCGCTGGGGGATGAAGGAGGTGGCTGGGGGGAGGGAATGGGGTGTGGGTGGGGGGGGACTGAGGTGAAATGTGACCGGGTGGGGTGTGAATTCTCATGCGGGAGGGCGGAGAGTTTCATGGCGCGGGGGTGGAAACATGGCGTATAGAGCCGACCCGATGAGAGGCTTCCCCCCGATTGCCGATGTCATGAATGCGAGCTGCGAACCAGAGTTGGCGGCGGCGGCGCATTTTGCTGCGCTGACTGGGCGTGAGGCGAGTCATGTGGTGTATGCGCCGGGCCGGGTGAATCTGATTGGCGAGCATACGGATTACAATGGTGGGTATGTGCTGCCGATGGCGATTGACCGGGGGATTTATGTGGCGGCGCGGGTGGTGAGTGAGCCGCGGGTGCGGTTGTGGAGTGTGGAGTTGGGTGGGGGGCCGGTGGAGTTTCCGATTCTGGGTGGAGTGGAGGCGGGGGAGCCGTCGTGGAGTAATTATGTGCGAGGGGTGATTGCGGGGATGCAGGCGGCGGGGGCGGAGGTGCCGGGTTTTGATGCGGTGATTGATGCAACGCTGCCATTGGGCGGCGGGGTGAGCAGCAGTGCGGCGCTGGAGGTGGCGACGGCGACCTTGTGTGAGGAGCTGAGCGGATTGCGGATGGGGCCTGAGGCGAAGGCGTTGCTGTGTCAGCGGGCGGAGCATGAGTTTGCGGGGGTGCCGTGCGGGATCATGGATCAGTTTGCGGTGGTGATGGGTCGGGCTGGGAATTTGCTCCTAATCGACTGCCTAACGCAGGAGACCCGGCATGTGCCGATGGCTGGCGGGGAGGTGGCGGTGCTGGTGATCAACACGATGGTGAAGCATGCGTTGAATGACGGCGGGTACCGGGCGCGGCGGGATGACTGTCATGAGGCGGCGAGGATCATGGGGGTGCCGGACTTGCGGCGGGCGAGTGCGGAATTGCTGGAGAGTAGTCGGGAGCGGATGCTGCCGAGGCTTTATCGGAGGGCGCGGCATGTGGTGACGGAAGATGTGAGGACGTTAGCGGCGGTGAGGGCTTTGGAGGCTGGGGCGTGGCCGGAGTTGGGGCGGTTGATGGGAGAGAGCCATGTGTCGCTGCGGAATGATTTCGAGGTGAGCTGTGCGGAACTGGATGCGGTGGTGGCGGCGGCGGGCGCGGTGGGGCCGGATGGCGGGGTGTACGGGTGCCGGATGACGGGCGGGGGATTTGGCGGGTGCTGTGTGGCGCTGGTGGATGCGGGGAGGGCTGAGGAGATTGCGGCGCGGGTGGCGTCGGCGTATCGATCGGCGACGGGGATTGATCCGGTGTGCTTTGTGACGCGGCCGTCGGACGGGCCGATGGTGCTGATGAAACCCTGACTGAATTCATGAGCGAGTTACTCCATGCTGAAGGGATAGTGAAGCGGTTCGGGTCGTTCACGGCGCTGAAGGGCGTGACGTTCCGGCTGCGGGCCGGGGAGATTCATGCGCTGATGGGTGAGAACGGGGCTGGGAAGAGCACCCTGATCAAAGTGCTCACGGGGGTGCATGAGGCGGATGGCGGGACGGTGACGGTGGCGGGGCGGGGGATTCGGGCGGCGAGTCCGCGGGAGGCTGAGGCGGCGGGGATCAGTACGGTTTATCAGGAAGTGAATCTGCTGCCTAACTTGAGTGTGGCGGAGAACATACTGATGGGTCGGCAGCCGATGCGCGGGCCGTTCATCCGTCATGGGGAAGTGAGGCGGCGGGCGCGAGCGGCGCTGGCGAGGCTTGGGCTGGAGGTGGATGTGGGCGCGTTGCTGGGGACGTTTCCGGTGGCGGTGCAGCAGATGACGGCGATTGCGCGGGCGCTGGATCAGGAGGCGCGGGTGCTGATTCTGGATGAACCGACGTCGAGTCTTGATGCGAGGGAGTCGGAGGAATTGTTTGCGGTGATGAGGCGGTTGAGGGATGAGGGGATGGGGATTGTGTTTGTCAGTCATTTTCTGGATCAGATTTATGCGGTGTCCGACCGGATCACGGTGTTGCGGGATGGGTCGCTGGTGGGGACGTGGGAGGCGGCGGGCTTGCCGCGGCTGGAGCTGGTGAGTCACATGATCGGGAAGGAAGTGACGGCGGGGGGCGGGGATGGTGGAGTGGTTAGCGGTGGAGGGGCGGAAGCGTTCCGGGTGGAGGGATTGGAGCGGAAGGGGACGGTGGGGCCGCTGACGTTTTCGGTGATGGCGGGGGAGGCGACCGGGCTGGCGGGGTTGCTAGGGAGCGGGCGGACGGAGACGGCGCGGATGCTGTTCGGGATTGATGCGGCGACGGGCGGTCGGGTGGTGGCGGGAGGTGAGACAGTGGATTTGGGGTCGCCGCGGGCGGCGATGGCGGCGGGGCTGGCGTTCTGCAGCGAGGACCGGAAAGTGGAGGGGATCATTCCGTCGCTGAGTGTGCGGGAGAACATCGTGCTGGCGATGCAGGCGTCGCGGGGCGTGCTGCGGCGGGTGCCGCGGGCGGAGCAGGAAGCGTTAGCGGCGAAGTTCATTGCGGCGCTGAACATCCGGACGCGCGGGCCGGAGACACCGATCGGGACATTGTCTGGCGGGAATCAGCAGAAGTGTCTGCTGGCGCGGTGGATGGCGATGCAGCCGCGGCTGCTGATTCTGGACGAGCCGACGCGGGGGATTGATGTGGGGGCGAAGGCGGAGATTGAGGCGTTGTGCGGGGAGCTGCGGCGGGCGGGGATGAGTATTCTGTTTATTTCTGCGGAGCTGGAGGAAGTGGTGCGCAACTGCAGTCGGGTGGTGGTGCTGCGGGACCGGCGGCAGGCGGCGGTGCTGGACGGGCCGGCGATTTCACTGAGGACGATTATGGAAACTGTTGCTGCGTCATGAAAGTGCTTCGATCCACGTTAGTCTGGCCGCTGGTGGCGCTGGTGGTGCTGCTGGTGTTCAATGCGGTGGCGTCGCCGGGATTTTTCCATGTGGAGTGGAAGGACGGGCGGTTGTTCGGGACCGTGGTGGATATCTTCAATCAGGGGGCGCGGGTGCCGATGCTGCTGGCGTTAGGGATGACCCTTGTGATTGCGACCGGGGGAGTGGATCTGTCGGTGGGGTCGATCATGGCGGTGAGCGGGGCGGTGGCGGCGATGCAGGTGAATGCGGGGGCACCGATGGTGCAGGCGGTGGGTGCGGGGTTGGGGCTGGCGACGTTGCTGGGATTGGTGAATGGTGTGCTGATTGCGCGGGTGGGGCTGCAGCCGATCATTGCGACGCTGGTGATGATGGTGGCTGGGCGGGGACTGGCGATGCTGCTGACGGGGAGTCAGATGGTGCCGTTTGCGAATCGGAGTCTAACGTGGCTGGCGAACGGGTCGGTGGGGGGATTGCCGGTGCCGGTGGTGCTCGTGCTGGGGCTGGCGGTGGTAACGGGTTGGGTGCTGCGGCGGACGGCGGCGGGGTTATTCATTGAGGCGACGGGGGACAACGAGAAGGCGAGCCGGCTGGCGGGGATTCAGACGGGCGGGGTGAGGCTGGCGGTTTACGGGTTCAGTGGATTCTGTGCGGGGTTGTCCGGGGTGCTGGAGGCGGCTAACATTTCTGCGGCGGATCCTGCGAGGATCGGGGACACGAGGGAACTGGATGCGATTTTTGCGGTGGTGGCGGGCGGGACGGCGCTGACGGGCGGGAGGTTCAGTCTGGCGGGATCGGTGGTGGGGGCGCTGCTGCTGCAGACCCTGACGCTGACGCTGTACAATCAGAATGTGGCTCCGGCGGTGGCTCCGGTGCCGAAGGCGGTGGTGATTCTGGCGGTGTGCCTGCTGCATTCGCCGAGGCTGCGGGCGAGATTTGGAAAGCGTACTCAACCAGTTGCTGCATGAACCGGATTTTTGCTTCGCGATTGCTGCCGCTGATGGCGACGGGCCTTGTGCTGGTGGCTTTGTTTGCTGCGGCGGGGGCCGGGTATGAGAATTTTCTGTCGGCGCGGGTGGTGCTGAATCTGTTCAAGGACCGAGCGTTTCTGGGGGTGGTGGCGGTGGGGATGACGTTTGTGATTCTGTCAGGAGGGATTGATCTGTCGGTGGGTGCGGTGATGGCGTTCACGACGGTGTTTCTGGCGAAGGTGATAGGCGGGCTGGGGTGGTCTGCGCCGGTGGCGATGCTGGCGGCGGTGGGGATCGGGGTGGGGTTTGGGATGTTTCAGGGCTGGGTGATTCATTTTTTCCGGATCCCGGCATTTCTGGTGACGCTGGCGGGGATGTTTCTGGCGCGGGGGATGGCGTTTGTGGTGAGTCCGCGGTCGGTGGAGATCCGGAGTGCGTTTTATGATGATCTTGGGGAGCGCGGGTTGCCGCTGGGTGAGGGATTGCTGCTGACGGTGGGGCCGCTGATGTATCTGGTGGTGGTGGCGGCGGGGATGGTGGTGGCGCACGGGACGCGGTTCGGGCGGAATGTTTATGCACTGGGAGGGAATGAGGCGAGTGCGGCGTTGATGGGGTTGCCGGTGGGGGCGACGAGGGTGGGGGTGTACGGGGTGTGTGGCGGTTGTGCGGCGCTGGGCGGGGTGATTTCGACGCTGGCGTTGAGCAGTGGTGATCCGACGCGCGGGACGGGATTGGAGTTGGATGCGATTGCGGCGGCGGTGATTGGCGGGACGGTGCTGACGGGTGGGCGCGGCTGGGTGTTTGGGACGTTTCTCGGGGTTCTGATCCTCGGAACGATCAAGACGATCCTTGATTTTGATGGCAGCCTTGACCCAGCGTGGCTGCGGATTGCGAGTGGCGGCCTGCTGCTGGGATTCATACTGCTGCAGAAACTCATCGCGCGGCAGAGCGTATCCTGATTGATCGAAAAACTTTTCCCCCCAAAACCTATGAAGCGTCAATCCTTCCTCCGAGTTGCCGGCCTTGCGGCCGCGGTATCATTTTCAGCGTGCAAGCCGAGTGGATCGGGCGGCGGTGGTGGTGGTGGAGCGGCGGGTGGCGGGAAGCTGGTGGTAGGGTTTTCGCAGATCGGGGCGGACAATCCGTGGCGGACGGCGGAGACGGAGTCGGTGAAGGCGGAGGCGGCGAAGCGCGGGATTGAATTGAAGTTTTCTGATGCGCAGGGTCAGCAGGAAGCGCAGATCAGTGCGATCCGGAGTTTCATTGCGCAGGGGGTGAGTGCGATCATTCTGGCTCCGAAGGTGGAGACGGGGTGGGATGCGATCTTGAAGGAAGTGAAGGCGGCGAAGATTCCGGTGGTGCTGGTGGACCGTGGGGTGACGGTGAGTGATCCGACGCTGTTTGCGACATTGATTGCGTCGGATTTTGTGGCGGAAGGGCGGATGGCAGGGGAATGGCTAGTGAAGAAGAGCGGAGGGAAGGCGGGGATCATCCAGTTGGAGGGAACGACGGGTGCGGCTCCGGCGAATGACCGGAAGAAGGGATTCGAGGCGGCGATTGCGGGGAGTCCTGACATGAAAGTGCTGGCGAGCCAGACTGGGGATTTCAAGCGGAGTGACGGGAAGAACGTGATGGAAGCGCTGATCAAGGCGCACGGCGCGGCGATTACGGCGGTGTATGCGCACAATGACGACATGGCGATCGGGGCGATTCAGGCATTGGAGGCGGCGGGTCGGCAGCCGGGGAAGGATGTGACGGTGGTGAGCATTGACGGGATGGGTTTTGCGTTCGAGGCGATCAAGGAAGGCAAGCTGAACTGCACGGTGGAGTGCAATCCGCTGCTGGGGCCGATGGCATTTGATGCGGTGGCGAAGGCGCTGAAGGGTGAGGAATTGCCGAAGCAACTGGTGCAGGAAGACCGGTTGTTCGACGAGACGAATGCGCCGGCGGAACTGCCTAACCGGAAGTACTGAGGGTTGGGAGGAACGAACCGCGACGGCCATGAAAAAGACACTGATGCTGATAGGAATGGCCGTCGCGATGGCGATGGGAGATGCGGGAGCGGATGAGAAGCCGCGTTATGCGAATCCTGTGCTGCGCGGGGATTATCCTGATCCGTCGGTGATCCGGGTGGGGGAGTTGTATTATGCGACGGCGACATCGTCGGAGTGGGCACCGCATTTTCCGGTGCTGCTGTCGAGGGATCTGGTGAACTGGGAAGTGGTGGGATCGGTGTTTGAGGAGACGCCGGATTGGGCATCGGGGAGCTTCTGGGCTCCGGAGATCTGCGAGTGGAAGGGGAAGTACTATCTGTATTACACGGGGAGGAAGAAGGGCGGGCCGCTGGCGGTGGCGGTGGCGACGGCTCCGAAGCCGGAGGGACCGTGGACGGATCACGGGCCGCTAGTGGCGCAGGAGGCGGGGTCGATTGATGGATCGGTGATGGACATGGGGCTCGGGCAGCGCTGGCTGGTTTGGAAGGAGGATGGGAACAGCCGGCAGTTGCCGACGGTGCTGTGGTCGCAGCGGCTGGATGAGACGGGGACGAAGCTGACGGGCGAGCCGAAGGAGATTCTGCGGAATGATGCGAAGTGGGAGGGAGCGGTGGTGGAGGGGCCGTATGTGATGAGGGTTCGGGAGTGGTTTTATCTGTTTTATGCGGGCAATTCGTGCTGCGGGGGACGGGCGGAGTATGCGGAGGGTGTGGCGAGATCGAAGTCGCCGGGAGGGCCGTGGGAGAAGTGTCCGCACAATCCGGTGATTGGGGCGAATGAGTTGTTCCGTGCTCCGGGGCATGGGAGTGTGGTGGATGATCCTTCGGGGCGGCACTGGCTGGTGTATCATGCGTATGTGCAGCCGACGATGGTGTTTACGGGGCGGGAGATGATGCTGGATGAAGTGACGTTCGGGGCGGATGGCTGGCCGGTGGTGAATGGAGGGAAGGGGCCGTCGAGCGATGCGCCTGCGCCGTTAGGAGTGGCGGGCGAGCGGAAGGAGAGCCGGTACTGGGATCAGTTTGAGCGGCTGGCTCCGGGCTGGCAGTGGCCGATGGGCGGGAAGCCGGATTTTCAGCCAGGGAATGCGCATGGGAGTGCGAAGCTGCGGTCGCGGGGGGATGCACCGGCGATTCTGGGGCGGTCGGTGACGTCGGGTGATGTGGTGGCGACGCTGGTGGTGGGGGCGCCTGGCGATGGGGCAATGGCTGGGTTGAGTGCGTGCGGAGACCCTGACAATATGGTGACACTGGAGTGTGGAGAGGGGAAGGCGCGGGTGGTGAGGACCGAGCGAGGGAAGCGGGAAGTGTTGTTGGAGAAGCCGCTGCCGGGAGGGGAGAGACTGCATCTGCGGTTGAGGGTGGCGGGCGGACGGCGGCTTGATTTTGCGGTGAGTGCGGATGGGAAGACGTGGACGGAAGCGGGGAGCGGGGATGGCGGGTTTCTGCCGCCATGGGATCGTTCGATTCGGACGGCGGTGGTGGTGCGCGGGGAGGTGTCGCTGGTGCGATTTGATTCGGAGCCGCTGAAGCCCTGACGATTTTTTATTATGAGCAAATTGAAACTGACAATGATGGCGCTGGCGGGATCGCTGACGGCGCTGCCGGCCGGGGTACTGGACAAGCAGAAGGCGCTGGAGGCGCAGACCTTCTGGGACAACCGGGACTGGGAGTGGTACAAGGAGAACATCCCGTTTTTCGAGTGTCCGGACGAGGACATGGTGACGACGTATTACTACCGGTGGCAGTTGATCACGAAGCATACGACTTACGGATCACCGAACAGCGGGTACAGTTTCACGGAGTTCACGGATCGGCCGTTCTGGAGTGGCGCGTATGGGGCGATCAGTTGCCCGGTGGGGCATCAGTTGTATGAGTTGCGGTGGCTGGCGGACGACCGGTATGCGCGGGATTACTCGCGGTACTGGTTCCGGACGCCGGGGGCGCAGCCGAGGAATTACGGGTGCTGGCTGGCGGACGGGATCTGGGCGATGCATCAGGTGCATCCTGACGAAGCGTTCATGACGGACCTGCTGCCGGACATGAAGAAGAACTACGAGGAGTGGACGAAGCGGCAGTTTGTGCCGGAGATGGGTTTGTTCTGGCAGAACGGGCACGATGACGGGATGGAGTTCAACATCAACAGCCGGCAGACGACGGACATTCTGCGTGGTGCGAATGGTTACCGGCCGGGGTTCAATGCGTACATGTATGCTGACGCGCTGAGCATTGCGCGGACGGCGCGGCTGGCGGGGGACACGGCGACGGCGGAGGAATATGAGAAGAAGGCGGCGTCGCTGAAGGAGAATGTGCAGAAGCTGCTGTGGGATCCGAAGCGGGAGTTCTATTTCCCGATGTCGATGAAGGAGGAGAAGGACAAGGAAGGGAATGTGGTGGCGAAGCACACCCTGACCTATCAATCCGGGAAGCATGCCGGGAGCCCGCATGGACGCGAGGAGCACGGGTACATTCCGTGGCAGTTCAACATGGTGGATCCGGGGCGGGAGACGGCGTGGAAGTTCCTGATGGACCGGAATTATTTCTATGCGGATTTCGGGCCGCTGACGGTGGAGCGGCATGATCCGATGTTCCTGCTGCAGAAGGGTTGCTGCTGGTGGAGCGGGCAGTCGTGGCCGTATTCGACGGCGCAGACGCTGAAGGCACTGGCGAACGTGCTGCACGGGTATCCACAGGATGTGGTGACGCGTGCGGATTATGTGAAGCTGCTGCAGATTTTTTCGAAGTCACACCGGAAGGACGGTCAGCCGTATCTGGCGGAAGCGCTGCATCCTGACACGGGGTCGTTCGAGGGGCATGACGGGTACAATCACAGCGAGCACTACTTCCACAGTAGCTTCAATGATCTGGTGATCACGGGGCTGGCGGGATTGAAGACGCGGGCGGACGACACGGTGGAGATTGATCCGCTGGCTCCGGCGGAATGGGCTTATTTTGCGATGGATGACATTGCGTACCGCGGGGTGCGGCTGAGCATTCTGTGGGACAAGGACGGGACCCGCTACGGCAAAGGGGCTGGGTTGCGGGTGCTGGCGGACGGGAAGGAGATTGCGTCGTCTGCGACCCTGACAAAAGTGACGGCGAAGCTGCCGGTGGTGGTGCGCGAGCCGAAGGCGGCGACGGTGCAGTTCAACTATGCGGTGAACAACGACGGGGATTACTGGCCGAAGTATGCGGCGACGTTCACGGCGGACAAGACCTCGCTGAATAAGGTATGCGATGGGCACTCGTGGTACACGATTCATCCGCCGAACCGGTGGACGGCTGAGGGGTCGCCGAATGCGAGCGACAGTGTGACGGTGGAGTTCGGGATGAAGCGGCCGATTGAGATGGTGAAGCTGTATTTCCTTGATGACGGGAAAGGCGTGACGGCCCCGGCGTCGTATGCGCTGGAGTACTGGAACGGGAGCGCGTGGGTGGAGGTGCCTGGTCAGAAGCGGGTGCCGGAGAAGCCGGAAGGGCACCGTGCGAATACGGTTAGGTTTCCGAAGCTGGACGCGGAGAAGCTGCGGGCGGTGCTGGTGCACGGGGAGAGTGGCAAGGCCGGGTTGACGGAGTTCGAGGCCTGGGGGCCGGGGGTGAGGCCGTATGTGGCGGCGGCTCCGCCGGCGGGGAATCTGGCGCTGAATCAGAAAGGCGAGGGGTATCCGAAGGCGAGTGCGTCGCATCACGACACGTTCGGTGGATTGCCGAAGCTGGCGAATGACGGGCGGACGGGGTATCTGCCGGTGCCGGTGAACCGATGGACTTGTTATGGTTCGACGACGCCGAGCGACTGGCTGGAGATCGACTTTGGAGCGGCGAAGGAGTTCAGCCGGCTGGAGATCGGGTTCTTTGATGACCGCGGGGGCGTGCAGGCTCCGGAGAGTTATTCCGTGGAGTACTTTGACGGGAAGGAATGGAAGGCGGCGAGTGGGCAGAAGCGGTCGCCGGAGAAGGCGGCGGGCGGATCGATGAATGCGGTGCGGTTTGACCGGGTGAGTGCGTCGAAAGTGCGGCTAGTGTGCACGCACAAAGGGCAGGCGAAGAGCGGGGTGACGGAGATGGAAGTCTGGAACGACTGAGGTCAGGCGTTGAGCGGTTCCTCACTGCACTACTGCGACGCCTTCGGGTGGTGGCGGGGTGATGGTGAGGAGCCGCTTGGCTTCGTCGAGGAGGAAGTCCGGGAGCATGAAGGGTTCGTAGCTGACGTGCTGCCAGCGGAGACGTCCGGCGGCGTCGATGAGGCAGGTGGCGTGGAGCGGTTTGTTTTCGAAGTCGTCCCATGCGTCGAAGGCCTTGAAGGCGGAGGAGTCTGCGCCTGAGAAGACGGGGAAGGGAGGCGGGTTGCCGGTTTTGACTTCGGCTGGGGGGTCGGTGCTGATGGCGGAGATGGAGAGGCCGGCGTCGGTGAAGGCGGAGGATTTGTCGGCGAAGGCTTTGATCTGCTGATTGCAGTGGGTGCAGGCGTTGCCGAGGAAGAAGATGAGGATGTGAGGGCGGCCTTTGAGGGAGTCGCTAGTGACTGGTTTGGAGTCGGCGTCGAGGGCAGACCACTGTGGAGCGAGCCATGGATTCCATTCGATGGGGCCGAGGGAATCGAGGTTTGGGTGGTCGCCGAGATCCTGGGCGGGGAGCGGGGGTTTGCGCCATGCCGGGCCGCAGCCGGCGGCGTCGATGACTGGCTGGAGGCGGGCGAAGATGGGGAGATCGCCGTCGGATTGGGCGGCGATGTCGCGGAGCCGGTTGAAGGCCTCGACGGCTTCAGTGCGTTTGCCGGTTTCCCAGAGGATCCATGAGTGGAGAGCGAGGGGCTGGGCCTGGCGAGGGGATCGGTCGGCGAAGCCCTTGGCGGTTTCTGCGGCTTTGTCAGGATTACCGAGGGCGAGGTGGAGCATGGCCATGCGGTGTTCCGGGACATCCTTGAGGCCGTCGGCGAGTTTTTTGGCTTCTTCGGTGCGGCCGTTGGCGAGGTGGTCGCGGATGCGGAGTTCGCGGATGGGGGAATCGAGCTGCTTGGCGCGACGGTCGGCGTCGCGGCCGGCGTCTTCGCCGGCCTTGCGGATTTCGTCAGGCTTTTTGTTTTCGGAACGGGCCTTGGTTTCGGCGGCGGCGGTGGCTTCGGTGCGTTCGCGTTCGGCGGCGGCCTGACGTTCCTCGAGACTTGCTAGCCAGCGGCGGCCGTTGAGGGCGTCGGATTTGGCGTAGGAGGCGAGTGCGAGCAGTTGATCCGGTTTCCACTGGTCTTCGAAGTCGCGGCCTTTGGCGAGGAAGACGGAGTCTTTGAGGGCGAGGGCTTCGTCCCAGAGTTCCCAGCGGAGGATGGTTTCGAAGAGACGGTTGCGGCCGTACTGCCATGTGCTGCCGCCTTCGTCGAAGGATTGTGAGGGTTCGGGGCCGACTTTTTTGGACCGCGGGATGCGCGGCATGGTGATCATGTTTTTGGCGATGCGGAGGGCCTTGCGGGCTTCGCCGAGATTGTTGAGATTACGGATCCACCATTCGCTGTTGTGGGCGAAGTTATGGATCTGGTCTGGGAAGATGCGGTTTCTGATCATCTGGGCGTGATCGACGCGGGCGGCGGCTTCCTGTTGCCATGCGGCGTCGTTCCAGCGTTCGAGGTCGCTGTAGATGTGGCCTGGCATATGCCACATGTGGGCGACGCCTGGGGCGGAGGGGCCGCACATGGCGGCGGCGGTGAGGGCCTGTTTGGGGCGTTCGTGGTCCCAGAGGTGGATGAGATAGTGGTGGACCGGGTGGAGGGGATTTTTTGCGAGGATCTGCTGGGCGAGGGCGTCGGTGGCGAGGTGGCTGGAGCCTTCGATGCCGAGGCGGTACTGGTTGCGCCAGATGAAGCAGACGGCCATGGCGCGGGCCTCGAGGTCGTCGGGGTAGTCCATGGCGATGCGTTCCATGTCTTTGACGAGGTCGCGTGCGGCGTCCTTGCGTTCGTTGTCGTTCTTTTTCTCGCGGAAGAATTTACGGGCGCTTTCGAGCCATGCTTTTTCGCGCGGGGGTGCGGATTTGAGGGCGTCGTCGGTGACTTTGGCGATGAGTTTGCGGGCGCGTTCCTCGTTTTCGAGATTGGCCATGGCCATGCCCCAGTGGCCCATGAGGCAGGTGGGGTCGAGTTGGAGGACGGTGCGGAACGAGCGTTCGGCTTCCCAGTACCAGAAGCCGTGGAGTTGGGCGACGCCCTGATTGAAGTAGGCGGCGACTTCGGGGTGGGAGGAAGTGACGGGGAAGGAGACATTGCCGCAGCCTGGGAGGAGCGGGAGACGGCGGCGCGGGCCTTCGTCGAAGCTGTCGCCGTGGATGGAGTGTCCGGGGGGAGCGTCGGGGGCGAACGAGGGGTCTGGTTTCGGCAGGGCGTCCTCGGCGCGACAGGAGAGGGCGAGAGCGAGGAGGAGGGAGCGCGTCGGGTAACGTAGCTTCATGGCGATGAGTCTAGGGAGGCCTACGGGTTCGTCGATGGGTTCCTTTCCGCGGGGAGGAAAGGTGGTGAGATCTGCGCTGGCTAATTGGCGGGGGTGTGGCATGGGAGGTGGCGATGAATGAACTGGTGCGCCGACTACTGATGCTGCTTGCGATGGCGGCGGTGGGGTGCGTGCCGGTGCAGGGATTGCGTCGGGGTTGGCTGTGCGAGTGCAGTGGGATTGTGCGGGCGGCGTGCTGTGGGGATTGTCATGATGAGGGGGATTGTCATGTGCATGGGGTGGAAGCTGGCGGCGGGCATGAGGAGCATGAGCATGGGGACGATGATGGGGACGAGCACGATGAGGAAGTGGCTCCGCTGATTGGGGAGACGGCGCTGGTGGTGATGGCGTTGCCGGCGACGGTGTGGACGGCGGTTTGGCAACCGTGGCTGGTGGAGGTGTCGGGTGAGAGGGAAGTGTCGTTGGCGGAGGTGTTGTCGCGGGGTCCGCCGGATCCTGGAGGTGGATGCGGGATGGCGCATGTGATTGCGAGGTCGGTATCGCTGAGGATTTGAGAGACGTGCCGCCGGTGGATCTACCGGCAGGTGGTGATTCTGCGTGGTTGGGCTGGATTCAGCCGACTGCGATTCTCGAACTTCAAGATGACTGAGCATGTACCGATTATTGTTTTTCTTTGCTGCGGCGATGGCGGGAGCGGAGACGCTGAGTTTGCCGATGGAGGCGTTGCCGGGGCGGGTGTCGACGCATCATTATGGATTGCGGGTGGCGCGTGCGGCGATTGAGGAGGCGAAGGCGCGGCTTGAGGGGGCGGGGCGGTTGCCGAATCCGCGTGCGGGGGTGGATTGGCGGCCGCAGAATCGTTTGAATCCGGCGGCGGCGGTATTTTCTGTGGAGCAGGCGTTTCCGGTGACGCGGCGGCTGTCGCTGGAGAAGAAGCTGGGGGCGCAGCAGGTGGCGGCGGCGGTGCTTGAGGTGCGGGATGTGGAGCGTCGGTTGATTGCTGAGGCGAGGACGATGGCGGTGCAGTTGCTGGCGTTGGAGGCGCGGCGGGCGCTGGCGGTGGAGCAGGTGAAGTTGAGTGAGGCGGTGGCGGCGGCGGCGGGGAAGCGTGCGGAGAAGGGAGAAGGGGCGGGTACGGATGCGGCGCAGGCGGAGTTGGATGCGGCGCGGGCGGCGCTGGAGGTTTCGCGATTGGAGGGCGAGATGACGGTGCAGAGTGAGCGATTGAAGCCGGCGGTTGGGTTGGGGCCGGCGGATCGGTTGGTACTGGTGGGGAAGCTAGGGGAACCGGTGGCGGTGGCGGAGGGTGGGGCTTGGGTGGGGCGGCCGGATTATCAACTGGCGAGGGCGCGGAGCGATGCGGCGGCGACGTCGGTGGCTTTGGCGAAGGCGCGCAAGTGGGATGACTGGTCGGCTGGGTTGACGGGAGGGCCTGAGTATCAGCGGATCAACGGGGACGCGCAGACGACGGGTTTTGCGGGGATCCGGCTGTCGGTGCCGCTGCCTTTCTGGAATCGGAACGAGGGGGAGATTGCGGCGGCGGCGGCGCAGGCGTTGCGGGCGCGGGAGGAGCTGGCGGCGTTAGGGGTGGAGATTGCAGCGGAGGCGGCGACGGCGCGCCGGGAGATGGAGACGCTGGCGGCGACGGCAGGGCGATTGACGCGGACCCTGCTGCCGGCGGCGGCGGAACAGACGGCGAAGCTGGAGAAGTCGTGGCAGGCGGGCGAGGTGCCGTTTGCGGTGTTTCTGCGGGCTCGCGAGCAGCAACTGGAGATGCAGGCGATGGGGCTGGACCTGCGGCGTGACTATCATCTGGCCCGGATCCGATTTGAAGCAGCGACAGCGAATACCCGGCCATGAAAGAGTTTCTGATTTATCTACTGACGGCGAGTCTGGCGGTTGCTGCGGAAGACAGCGGGCGGTTTCAGAACATGGTGCGGCTGAAGGAGGCGGAGGCGGCCTTGCTGAAGCTGGAGACGGCGGAGGCGGAGGAGACGGCGTTTGAGGAGACGGTGTTTGCGCTAGGGGGGATCGAGGTACTGCCGGGCAAGCGGGCGGTGGTGAGCAGTCGGATTGCGGGCCGGGCGTTTTCGGTGCTGGTGACGCCGGATCAGGAGATTGCGGAGGGGGATGAAGTGGCGTGGATCGAGAGCAGACAGCCGGGAGATCCGCCGCCGACGGTGATGCTGCCTGCGCCGATGGCGGGCACGGTGGCGACGGTGAAGATAGCGCCGGGGCAGCCGGTGGGGCCGGACGACGTGCTGGTGGAGATTTTGAATCTGGAGGTGGTGGAGGCGGCGGCGCAGGTGCCGCAGCATCTGGCGGGGGCGCTGCGGGCGGGGCAGAGTGCGCGGATCCGGGTGGCGGCGTGTCCTGACAAGGTATTCGAGGCGACGCTGACGCACCTTGCGACGGAGGCGAATGCGGTTGACGGGACGCTGGAGGCGGCGTTTCACGTGGCGAACCCTGACAAATTGCTGCGGCCGGGGATGAGGGCGGAGTTCACGATTGTGACCGGGAAGAGAGAGGGAGTGCTGGCGGTGCCGCGGGCGGCGGTGCTGGGTGACAGCGGGCGGAGGTTTGTGATGGTGAAGGATTACGAGCTGGAGCATGCGTTTCTGAAGACGGGGATTGAGACGGGGGCGATGAACGACGGGTTTGTGGAAGTGGTGAGCGGGTTGTTTCCGGGGGATGAAGTGGTGACGCGCGGGGCGTGGAATCTGGCGTCGGCGACGAGCAGTGTGAGTCTGCGGGAGGCGATGGATGCGGCGCACGGGCATCCTCACAATGAGGACGGGTCGGAGATGACGAAGGAGCAGATTGAGGCGGCGAAGAAAGAGGAGGAGGGGAGTGAGGGCGGTGGCGGAGGCGTGTGGAATCCGCTGGCGGTGTTCTTTGCGGGGACGAGCGGAGTGCTGCTGGTACTGCTGGCGGCGGTGAGTCTGCGGAGGAAGGGAGGGCTGCAGTGAGTGGGAGCGGTCAGGAAGCGAAGGGTGGGTTGCTGAACCGGCTGATTGGTTTTTCGCTGCGGCATCGTGCGGCGGTGCTGATGGGGGCACTGCTGGTGGTGCTGGCGGGGGCGAATACGCTGACGGAGTTGCCGGTGGAAGTCCTGCCGGACATGACGAAGCCGACGGTGACGATCCTGACGGAAGCGCCCGGTTTGGCTCCTGAGGAAACGGAGACGGTGATCACGCAGCCGATCGAGGCGGCGCTGCAGGGGATTGGCGGGCTGGACCGGTTGCGGTCGAATTCGGACGTGGGGTTGTCGCTGGTGTTTGCGGAGTTTGCGTGGGGGACGGACATTCACCGGGCTCGGCAGATGGTGCAGGAGCGGTTAGGGCCGGCGGTGCGGGCGCTGCCGGCGGGCGTGAAGTCCGGGATGACGCCGGTTTCCTCGCTGATGGGGGAGATTCTGCTGGTGGGATTGCGGAGCGAGGATGGATCGGTGCCGCCGGTGGCGTTGCGGACGCTGGCGGACTGGACGATCCGGCGGCGGTTGCAGAGTATCAGCGGGGTGGCTGAGGTGCTGACGATTGGCGGGGGTGTGAGGCAGATTGAAGTGCAGCCGGATCCGCAGCGGATGGCGGCGTTCGGGGTGGGGTTGGAGGAACTGGAGCGGGCAGTGAGCGGGGCGTCGGGGAGTGCGACGAGCGGGTATCTTCAAGCGGGGCCGCGGGAGATCATGGTGCGGCATCTGAATTTAACGGTGAAGCTCGAGGACATCGGGTCGACGGTGGTTAGGAAGAAGGGCGCGCAGACGGTATTGGTGAGTGATGTGGCGGCGGTGCGGGAGGGAGTTGGGGTGATGCGGGGCGATGCGAGTGTGAACGGGACGATGGGAGTGATTCTGAGCATCGACAAGGCTCCGGGGGCTGACACATTGAGGCTGACGAAGGCGATCGAGGAGGCGCTGGAGGAGATTCGGGCGACTCTGCCTGCGGGGGTGCGTCCGGAGGTGCTGTTCCGGCAGGGGGATTTCATCGGGCATGCGGTGGGGAATCTGCGCGAGGCGATTCGCGACGGGGCGATCATGGTGGCGCTGGTGCTGTTTCTGTTTCTGCTGAATGTGAGGACGACGGTGATCACGCTGACGGCGATACCGCTGTCGTTTGCGGTGACGTTGCTAGTGTTCCGGGTGGCGGGAGTGAGTGTCAATTCGATGACGCTGGGCGGGCTGGCGGTGGCGATGGGGATGGTGGTGGACGATGCGATTGTGGATGTGGAGAATGTGTGGCGGCGATTGCGGGAGAATGCGGTGGCGGCGGAGCGGCGACCGGTGCGCGAGGTGATTGCGGGGGCGTCGGGGGAAGTGAGGCATTCGATTCTGTATGCGACGGTGCTGGTGGTGCTGGTGTTTCTACCGCTGCTGGGGCTGGAGGGACTGGAGGGGAGGTTGTTCACGCCGATTGCGGTGGCGACGATCACGAGCATGGCGGCGTCGTTTGTGGTTAGTCTGACGGTGATTCCGGTGCTTTGTTCGCTGCTGCTGCGCCCGCGGGCGGGTGGCGGGGGGCACGGTGACGGGATGGTGGTGCGGGGGATGAAGTGGCTGGTGGAGCATACGTTTCTGCGAGCGGCGCTGGGAGTTCCGGCGCTGGTGCTGGCGCTGGCGGGCGTGCTTCTGGTGGGTGCGCTGATGCTTTATCCGGGGATGGGGAAGGAGTTTCTGCCGTCGTTCAATGAAGGGAGTGCGACGATTTCGCTGGTGGGTGCGCCGGGGACGTCGCTGGCGCAGACGAACGAGACTGGTGAGGTTGGAGTGCGGTTGCTGCAGAGTATTCGGGAGGTGCGATCGGTGGGGCGGCGGGCGGGTCGGGCTGAGCGGGATGACCACGTGATGCCCGTGAGTGTGAATGAGTTTGATGTGGAGTTTAAGGAGGGTGGGCGTGCTAGGGAGGTGGTGTTTGCGGAGATCCGGAAGAAGCTGGGAGGGATTCCGGGGACGGTGGTGAATGTGGGGCAGCCGATCGGGCATCGGCTCAGTCACATGCTGAGCGGGGTGTCGGCGAAGATTGCGGTGAAGATTTTCGGGCCGGATCTGGAGGTGCTGAGGGCGAAGGGAGTCGAGGTGCGTGATCTGGCGGCGCAGGTGCCGGGGTTGACGGATGTTAGTCTTGAGGCGCAGGTGCCGATTCCGCAGGTGCGCATTTCGGTCGATCGGGAACGGGCGAAGGTTTACGGCGTGACGCCAGGGGATGTGAGTGGGCAGGTGTCGTCGCTGCTGGGGGGGCAACTGATGGCGGAACTCCGGGACGGGCAGCGGAGTGTGGATCTGGTGCTGCGGTTGCCGGAGGAATGGCGGAGTGATCCTGACAAACTGGGCGGACTGCTGATTGAGACGCCGGGCGGGCGGGTGCCGCTGAGGCTGCTGGCATCGGTGCGCGAGGCGTCGGGGCCGAGCGTGATCAACCGGGAGAATGCGCAGCGGAGGATTGTGATCGGGGCGAACACGTCGTCGCGGGATCTTGGGTCGCTGGTTGGGCGGTGGGAGTCGCTGGTACGGGAGAAGGTGAAGCTGCCGGAGGGGTATGGGTTGCGATTTGAGGGAGAGTTTCAGGCGCGGGAGGCGGCGTCGCGGCGGATTGCGTGGTCGTTCGGGCTGGTGCTGGTGGTGGTGGCGGTGCTGCTGAGCGGGTACTTCCGGAGTGTTTCGCTGGCGATGCAGGTGCTGCTGAATATTCCGCTAGCGCTGATTGGCGGGCTGGCGCTGACGTGGCGGATGATTGACAACATCAGCATTGCGACGGTGGTGGGATTCATTGCGGTGGGTGGCGTGGCGGCGCGCAACGGGATCATGATGATCAGCCATTATCTGCATCTGATGCGGCACGAGGGCGAGGGGTTCAGCCGGACGATGATTGTGCGCGGGACGCTGGAGCGGTTGGTGCCGGTGCTGATGACGGCGCTGAGTGCTGGGATTGCGCTGGTGCCGCTGGTGCTGTCTGCGGGCGAGCCGGGGAAGGAGATTCTGCATCCGGTGGCGGTGGTGATGGCGGGCGGGCTGGTGAGTTCGACGCTGCTGGATCTGATGGTGACGCCTGCGGTTTTCTGGATGTTTGGACGGCGGGCGGCGCTGGCGGCGGTTTCCGGGACGGCACCTGCGGCGGGATGAGCGGGCCGGAATGCGATTTTTCTTAGCCTAGACAACAACAACCCATAACTAACCTATGAGAATGAAACTGACATCCATGATTCTGGCGTTCCTGAGCGGCGCGACGATGCTGAGTGCGCATGAAGGAGTCGAGCGCGGCCCTAACGGAGGGCGGGTCCTTGAGTTCAGCAAGGACGAGACGATGCACGGCGAGGTGACGGTGAAGGAGGGCAAGTTCCACATTGCGCTGCTCGACAAGGATATGAAGCCGGTGGCGGTGGCGGCGCAGACCCTGACGGCGTCGACGGGTGACCGCGCGAAGCCGGTGAAGCTGGAAGTGGCGAAGGCGGCGACGGGGTTCTCGCTGCCGGTGGTGAGTGAAGGGGCGTGGCTGATTCTGCAATTCCGGAACGGTCCGGAAGGCAAGCCGATCACGGCGCGGATGGAATACAACACGGCGACGTGCGATGGCTGCAAGGAACCGGAGTGGCTGTGCAAGTGCGAGCCTGAGAAGGAGAAGGAGAAGGCGAAGCCTGCGACAAAGGCGAAGGCGGCGAAGCCTTGAGTCGTTGAGGTGGCCCCGCCTTCCGGTGAGTGCCGGGGGGCGGGGGCTTGCGGGGGAGCTGCTGAACGGCTGTGAGGGGACGTCGTGGCCGACCGAGGTGATGTTGAGATCTGCTGTTGCGGGCGGGGGTTGGCAGGAGTGGTCTGGCAAGGTTCCGCGCAACGAGTCTTCATGTCATGAGCTTCACCTGGATTCCCATCTATTCCGAGATTGCCCGCAAGGTGCTGGCGTTTGAATCGCGTCAGGATGAACTGCTGGATCTGTTGAGGGA
>JAIXVE010000200.1 GCA_027483175.1 Verrucomicrobiaceae bacterium
AAGGCTCTCGTGTCCACAGGTTCCGGAAAAACCGGAACCACAACGGCGCCAGCAGCAACACGCCCACCCCCAGCGCCACCCACGGCACCGTCATCGACCGTCCCCTGGCATTCTCTTCGCTGGCTCCTGTACTCATAGGCTGCGTCGGTTGCTCCTCTCACCTCCCAGGCTCAGGAACAGCCCCTCCCCCAGGCGGTTCCACCGGAATCCCCTCCGGTACCACCTCACGCGGCACCTCAGGCACAGGCACCGTCTCGCTGCGCACCTCAGGAACCTTCGGCACCACCTCGCGCCGCACCACCGGCCCCACCGGCACCTGCGTGCTCAGCGGCCGCGCCCCCGGCTCCGCACTGTCCTCAGCCACCGCCAGCGCACCCCGCGGCCCAGGCCGCGTCCACACCGCCCGCAGCACCTTCCCGGTTTTATTGGAAATCGACACCGTCCCCAGCGCCACCCCATCAGCCGTCCGCATCGTCACATCCCAGATCGGATCATCACTGAACTCCCGGCACCTCAGCCGGTAATCAATCAGATCAAACCCAATCCGCGCAATCCCAGCCTCCCGGTCCGCCGCTCGAAACGCCGCCGCACTGTCCACCATCACCTTCCCATAGTCAAAATACCCCTCCGGAACCCGCTTCGGATAATACAGCTGGCACGGCCTCCGGTCCTCCACCCTCGGCCCCCTCACACTGTACTCGCTCAACCGCGTCGGACTCGCAGGATCATGCACCACCACCGTCCAAACCGCCGGCGTCGGTGCCCCTCCCGTCCCCCGGATCTCCACCACATTCGTCAGCCGCGTCACCCCAGTCGCCGCCTTGAACGCCGCCACCGCCTCCATCGCCGTCGCAGGCTGCGGCCCCGCCCCGAATCGCGGCGGCGGTTGCTGGGCCGCTAGCGGAAGCACCGTCAGCAGCGTGAAAAACATCAGTGGGGTCTTCATGAAATTCTATCTGCTCAAGATCGTCAGCTCAGTCTCACACGTCCTCCGTCACAAACGCCTCAGGTAATCCCCAGTGATTCACCTGCACCAGCGGAAACCCCGCAAGAATCTCCCGCCCTCCTTCTCCCTCCTTCAGAAACATCACCGCACCCTCCCGGCACTCCACCGCATCGGCGCGCACCCACATCAGCTTCCCATTGTTCAGTTTGACTCCGTAACGTTTCATTCCAAGGAAAAATTCCGGCAGCGCCGTTCTCTCACACTGTCAGACCACACCAGCCTTTGTCAACGCCGCGTGCGGCCCCCTCAGCTCCGCCAGCATCGCCCCCAATACCGCCGGATCCGCCTGCCGCCGCTCATACTCCCCAGGCACCGCAGACGCCCCCATCGGAATCTCCGGCCGTCGATACTCCATCGGACTCGGAAACCCACTCCGCGCCGACAGGTGAAACTCCCGCACGCCCACTCCACGCAACCGCTCCACCAACCCCACCCGCATCCCCCCTCCCGCCAGCAACTCCAATCTCCCCGCCGCTCGACGCACCAGTTCCCCAATCACCCCCATCCCCGCCTCCACACTCGCCTCACCACCACTCGTCAGCACCCTCGGAATCCCCAGCCCAATCAACACCTCAAGGCTCTCCCCAAGATCCCGACTCACATCAAACGCCCGGTGAAACGTCATGTCCATCCCCCCAGCCGCCCCCACCAGCACCCCCGCCGCCACCTCGTCAATCCGCCCGTCCGGACACAGACACCCGAACACCACCCCGTCCGCCCCCTCCCCCCGCGCCACCCGAATGTCCTCCTCCATCACCCGCAACTCCGCCTCCGATACCACAAAATCCCCAGCCCTCGCCCGGATCATCACCATCAGCCTCCCACCATACGCCGCCCGCGCCGCCCGCATAAACCCCACCGACGGCGTCGTCCCTCCCTCCACCAACCCCGCACACAACTCAATCCGATCCACCCCTGCCGCCGCACACGCCTCCACAGACGCCATGCAGTCCACACAAATCTCCAGAACCTCTCTCTTTTCCGCACTCATATCACCCACCCTCAACCCGGATATCCACTCCCCACAATCGCATCCTCACACCCCATCCACCTACCCCCCCGGCCGCGTCCTCCCCGGCCCGAAATACTTCTCACTCCGGTACCGCAACCACACCCGCAGCTCCTGCGGCACCCGCTCCCGCTCCCCCTCACTCAACCTCTCATAAAGCGCCATCGCCTTCTCCCGCTCACCCCGACACGCCCCATTCCGGTGCGCCTCCCACAAACTCCGCGCCAACCGAATCCGCCGACACACCTCCTTCACCAACGCCGCCCCCTCCAGCGGAACCGCCTCAGCCTTGCTCTTCTTTCCCATCCCATCCTCTCGCACACCCCACCCACCCCCGCCACCACTCTTCCACCACCACCCTCCGCCCCCTCAAAATAAATCCACCCGGAATCGCGCTGAAATACGGCGGCTAGTGTAGTCCGCCTTACAGATGGTGTCTTATGGACGAGGGATTTTTTCCGAGTCCACGGCGCGAGGAGGGCGCGAATCAGAATTCGCAACCGACGAGCAACACAGGAATCGGGAAACAGACCCGTCCCCTACCCCCTCCGCAGAGTGGCTGAATCCTCCTTCCTTCCCACAAAATCAGAAGATCCCATCTGTAAGGCGGGCTGCACTAGGGAAGGCTTCGGGCGGCGTCACCTTCTCCGGTCGACCACGGTCTTCATGTCGTGGCTCCAAGCGGTCATCAGGGAATATGGAATCGCCGGCGATGAATTTGTTCAGAACTTCCCGCAACGACCGCTCACCGGTCCGCAGCCCTCGCCACCCATTCCCGTGCCAATTCCTCCGCGCGAACCTCTCCCGCCCCGGCATTGACGCCGCCCCCGCAGTCGGCTTAGCTTGCCCCCAGACCATGCACTTTCTCCGCCCGTTTTACTCCCTCGCGGCCATCCTCGCCGCTCTCACCCTCTCGCCCCGCCACGCCGACGCCCGCTTCGTCCTCCCTCAGGACATCGCCACCGAAGCGCCCATCAAAGAGACCCTCTCCAAACTCCTCGCCGTCAAATCCTCCAAAGACGCCGAACCCTTCTTCGCAGCCCTCAAATCCGCCGCCGATGCAGGCAGCGCCGACGCCCTCTTCGCCGTCGCCTACCTCTACCAGACCGGCATCGGCGTCGAAGCCTCCGCAGAAAAATCCAAAGAAGCCTACCAGCAGGCCGCCGCCAAAGGCAGCGCCGCAGCCAAAAACAACCTCGGCCTCCTCCGCCTCGGTCTCGGCGAAAACCCCAAAGACGCCGTCGCCTCCATCGAAGCCGCCGCCACCGCCGGCTACTCCCCAGCCCAGGTCTCCATGGGCCAACTCTTCCTCGACGGCCTCCCCGCCGCAGGCATCGCCAAAGACCTCGACCAGGCCCGCGTCTGGTTCGAACGCGCCTCCGACGCCGGCGACAGCGACGCCAGCCTCACCCTCGGCGTCATGTACGAACAAGGCGCAGGCGTCGCCGCCGACCAATCCGAAGCCGTCCGCCTCATGGAACGCGCCGTCGACGCCGGCAACCCCTCCGCCATGATCCGCCTCGGCACCAAACTCGCCGCAGGCCAGGGCATCAAATCCAACCCCGAAAAAGGCCGCGCCCTCTTCGATAAAGCCATCGCCGCCAACGCCCAGGGAGCCAGATCCGCACTCGCCGCCCTCTACGAATCCGGCACCGGCTTCTCCAAAGACGAAAAAAAGGCCTTCGAACTCTACTCCAAAGCCGCCGACGAAGGCGACGCCTCCGCATGGAATAAACTCGGCTACTTCCACGAAAACGGCATGGGCGTCCCCAAAAGCGACCCCAAAGCCCTCGAATGGTACAAAAAAGGCGCCGACCAGAACGTCCCCGTCTGCATCCACAACCTCGCCGTCTTCACCGAAGAAGGCCGCGGCGGTCTCACCAAAGACCCCAAGGCCGCCTTCGCCCTCTTCTACAAGGCCGCCCTCTCCGCCTTCGTCCCCTCCCAACTCGCCCTCGCCATCCGCTACCGCGACGGCAAAGGCGTCACCGCCGACCCCCAGGCCGCCATGGCTTGGTGCGAACGCGCCATGCAGAACGGCAACATCGACGCCTCCGTCCAGTTCGCCATCATGCTCGAATCCGGTGCCGCCGGCATCGTCAATCTCGAAACCGCCGCCAAAATCTACGAAGAAGCCGCCAACAAAGGCCACCCCGGCGCCATGGTCCAACTCGCAGGCCTCCTCGAAACCGGCCGCGGCGTCCCCGGCGACTTCCGCAAGTCCTTCGCCCTCTACCAGATCGCTTCCAAAGCAGGCTTCAAACCTGCCACCGAAAAACTCGACGCCCTCCGCCGCAAACTCACGCCGGATCAACTCAAAGCCGCAGAAGCCTTCGCCGCCGGCACCACCGCCACCACCAAACCAGCCGCAGACCCGGCCGCCAAACCCGCCGCCGACCCGGCCCCCACACCCGCCAAAAAACCCGCCCCCACCAAACCCAAGGCCCGCTGACCGCCACCACCATGGCAGATCCCCTCACAGCTGACCTCGCCAACCTCACCAGCACCTTCGAACACAACTTCGCCGCCCGCGGCGAAATCGGTGCCTCCCTCTCCGTCTGGCTCCACGGCCGCGAAGTCGTCTCCCTCCACAAAGGTGCCCGCACCCGCGAGGAAGTCGATACATGGCACGATGATACCATCGTCCCCGTCTGGTCCGCCACCAAAGGCCCCGCCGCCCTCGCCCTCCTCCTCGCCCTCCACGACGCCGGTCTCTCCCCGGACTCCCCAGTCCAATCCGTCTGGCCGGAACTCCACGCCCGCTGCTCCTTCGGCCACTTGCTCTCCCATCAGGCCGCCCTCCCCGCCATCGACGAAAAACCCTCCATCTTCGACCACCCCGCCGTCGCCGACGCCCTCGCCCGCCAATCCCCATTCTGGGAACCCGGCACCGCCCATGGCTACCACCCGCGCACGTTCGGATTCCTCGTCGACGAATGCGCCCGCCGTCTCACCAGCGGCCAATCCATCGGCACCATCCTCGCCAACCGCATCACCATCCCCATCGAAGCAGACTTCTGGATCGGCCTCCCCGTCTCCGAACACCACCGCGTCGCACGTCTCTACCCAGGCAAAGCCAAACCCGCCGCCTCCCCGGACGAAGCCGCCTTCTTCGCCGCCTTCACTTCCCCGGATTCCCTAACCAGACGCGCCTTCGCCTCCCCCGCCGGTCTCCACGCCGTCGGCGACATGAACCTCCCCGCCGCATGGACCGCCGCTCTCCCCGCCCAGGGCGGCGTCGGCTCCGCTCGCGGCCTCGCCAAAATCTACTCCCTCCTCGCCTCCGGCGGCTCATGGAACGGCCGCCAGCTCATCCCCCCAGCCGTCCTCTCATGGGCCTCCCAGCCCCTCACCAACGGCCACGACAAGGTCCTCCTCATGCCCACCCGCTTCTCCGCAGGCTTCATGATGAACCCGCTCGCCCCGGACGGCACCACCCTCTTCCAACGCTTCGGCCCCAGCCCGCGCGCCTTCGGCCACCCAGGCGCAGGCGGCAGTCTCGCCTTCGCCGACCCAGACCGCGGCCTCGCCTTCGCCTACGTCATGAACCAGATGGAACAAGGCGTCATGCCCAACGCCAAATCCCTAAGTCTCATCGACGCCCTCCCGTTCTGACCCCGGCATCCTAGCGCCCCCGCTCCCGCTCGTCACGCTCCCGCTCCATCAGCTCCCCTAACTCCCGGTCGCCCGCAAACCCGCTCGCCACCAGCGCCCGGATCATCCCCTCCTGATCCTCCGCACTCCGGTTCGCCCCTAGCTTGAACTTCGTCTCGATCCTCGTAATCGCCACGCTGAACCCCACGATCGCCCGCAGCATCCCGTCTAGCATCTCTCCCGGCATCTGCCCCATCCCCCACGGCCGCTCCCGCCCCGCCTCATACTGCGCCGCCGTCGCCGCCACGATCCCACGCACCACCGCCGGATCCTCCTCAATCCGCGCCACCCCATAAACGTGCACCACCGCGTAGTTCCACGTCGGCACCGCCGGCCCCGCCGCATACCACGTCGGACTGATATAACCATGCGGCCCGTGAAAAATACTCAGCACTTCCCGCCCCTCACCAAACCGCCGCCACTGCCCGTTCGCCCGCGCAAGGTGCCCGCGCAACTCCCGCGCCCCTCGATCCAGCAGCAGCGGCACATGACTCGCCCACGGCCCTCCCTCCCCATCCGTCACCACCGTCGCAAATCCATAACGCTCGATCAATCCGAACGCCTTCTCCTCATCCTCAACCCTGTCCGCCGTCGGAATATACATCATCTCCCTCCAGCTCAATCTCTCGGCAGCAGATACGCCCAACGCACCATCTCCACAGGCCGACGCCGCGGCCCCTCAGGCTCCCGCCTCTCCCGCTCCCAATCCCCTAACCGCCCAGTCTCCCCTTCTCCCTCTCCACCACCCGCCAAATCCCCGCCACTCTCCACCTCACGCTCCACCACCACTCCCTCACCAGCCCACTCCTCACCAGGCGCAGCCGCCATGTGACTCCACACACTCCCAGCATCCTCACTCACCAGCCCACCACCGCTCGGCAGCAAATCCTCCACCCCAGCCTCCTGTCCGCTTTCCAATCCCTGCGTCTCATTCCCGCTCCAGATTCTACTCCACGCGACCCGCTTCCCCGCCTTCCCCACCACCTCGACCCGCCTCACCGGCACCCGCTCCGACCGCCTCACCCGGTGCTGCTTCGCCAGCGCGCCCGTCATCTCAACCATCCGATCCGCCTCCCCACCATCATCCACCACCGCCACGGGAACAGACGTCACCACACCGGCAGCACTCTCCGCCACCGGCAGCACCAGACCTCCGGCACTAACAGCAAACAGTATAATTGTCAGGGAGCAGCAGGGCTTCATGTCAGTGCGGAAATGGCGGGCCTGTCAGGGGGAACCGGTCGCCTTTGCTATGCTCCCACGCCACGCCAACCT
>JAIXVE010000302.1 GCA_027483175.1 Verrucomicrobiaceae bacterium
CCCGCCCGGCAATCCCACCAAATACACCAGATACGCCAGCACCGGCACCACCCCGAACACCGTCCACACCGGCCATCTCATCCGCCGCCGCCATAAATCCGCCACCACATGGCACGGCACACTCAACCCAAACGTGAACACCAACCAGATCGTCAACAAACCAACCCGCGGCTCCGTGTAAAACCGGTAGTACCCGCAAAGGCCCAGCGGTCCCAAAAACACAAGGCTCAGTAAAATCGCAGTAAGGTACCGTTTCATGCAGTTGTCCAGCACCGCCGCCCACAGCATCCCGCCGCCTCAAGCTCCAGCGCACCTCCCTATCGCACCACTTCCCCCCTCACGCATCCCAAAAAAACATCCGCCGCCCCCGGGGAGGGGCGGCGGATCACTCATGGATTGGTGGAGGCGACGGGAATTGAACCCGTGTCCTGATACCCTTCCGCGTAGGTTTCTACATGCTTAGCCAGCGATTTGATTTAAGGTTGAAGACTTCCGCCGACAGAATTCTTCTCCCCGGTCACCCTGTTGAATCTCGTCTCCTCGCCCGGATGCCCGGCTCAGAAACCAGCCTGTTGGTAGTCGGCCTTCGCAGTAACAGACATTCTGCGTCGACCGTCGCTGTCAATTAAGCAGCGAGAGCAAGCTCGTTAGAGTTCGCATTTGTTTGTTTTGATCCGGATTGTTAACGCGGCCAACGAATCATCCGCGGCATGCTGCCCGCGCTTCCGATTACCAGTCGAAACCGGTGCGCCCCCATGACAGTAGTGTCGAGACATTCACCCCAATCCCCCCCTTTGCAACCCCTCATTTACCCATTCACTCACCCCCCGCCCCGTTCGCCCCCTCTCCCCTTCGCCGCTCTCCGAATAAGCCTTTCTCACTTCTCACTTCTCACTTCTCACTTCCCCCACCTTCTCCCCACAAGCCTTTCCCACTTCCCACTTCCCACTTCTCACTTCTCACTTCTCACTTCCTCCACCCTCTCCCCACAAGCCTTTCTCACTTCTCACTTCTCACTTCTCACTTTCATCTGCCCCGCCGCCTCATCAGAATCAACGCCGCCGCCGCCGCCACCGAACTCCACACCGGCTCAGGCACCGGCATCGGCGGCGTCGCCATGTTGTCCGGCCGCACCGGATGAAACAACGGCCCCGCAGGCAACGCCGGATCCCGATCAGGCGCACGCCACTCCGTCACCGGCACCGCCGTCGGCACCACCGCCCCCGGAGCCTCAAGAGCCAACACTAAAATCAACGAAATCATGGAAACAGAATGCGGAAAAAATCAGGAATTCCAAAACCTAAGCGTCTCTCCCCACATCTGTCTACTGAGCGATTCTTCATTAAAATAACCTCAGCACTCCACCATATTCACCGCCAACCCGCCCCGCGACGTCTCCTTGTACTTCGTTTTCATGTCCCGCCCCGTCGCCAGCATCGTCCGGATCGCCTTGTCCAGGGACACAAAATGCCGCCCGTCCCCGCGCAACGCCATCCGCGCCGCATTGATCGCCTTCACCGACCCCATCGCATTCCGCTCAATGCACGGAATCTGCACCAGCCCGCCCACCGGATCACACGTCAGCCCCAGATTGTGCTCCATCCCGATCTCCGCCGCATTCTCCACCTGCTCCGGCGTCCCCCCCAGATACTCCGTCAACCCCGCCGCCGCCATCGAACACGCCACCCCAACCTCCCCCTGACACCCCACATCCGCCCCGCTGATGCTCGCATTCTTCTTGTAAAGCGCCCCGATCGCCGCCGCCGTCAGCAGAAACCGGTGCACACCATCAGGCCACGCCGAATGCGTGAACCGCGTCGCATAATGCAGCACCGCCGGAATAATCCCCGCCGCCCCATTCGTCGGAGCCGTCACCACCCGCCCACCAGCCGCATTCTCCTCATTCACCGCCAGCGCATAAAGATTCACCCAGTCCAGCACCGTCAGCGGATCCCTCAAACTCGCCTCCGGCTGCTGCCGCAACTGCTCGTGCCACTGCTTCGCCCGTCGCCGCACCTTCAACCCACCCGGCAACTCCCCATCCACCGCGCACCCCCGCGCCACACAATCCTGCATCGCCCGCCAGATCGCCTCCAATCCCTCCCCCAGTCCGTCCGCCGTCCGCGTCACCAACTCATTGCGACGCTGCACTTCGCTCATCGCAATCCCCTCCGCCCGACACCACCCCAGCAATTCCGCCGCCGAATTGAACGGCATCGGCACCTCCACCACTTCCACCACCCCGCCACCCGTCTCCTCCTCACGCACAATAAACCCACCACCCACACTGTAATACACCCGCCCCAGCAGTTCCTCCCCACCCGCACCAAACGCCCCGAAACTCATCCCGTTCGGATGAAACGGCAGGCTCTTCATCCGCTGAAACACCAGCGACTCCTTCACCGGAAACGCAATCTCCCGCCCCCCACCCAACCGCAATCGCTCCAGCCCACGCACCCGCTCCAGCGTCGGCTCAATCTCCTCCAGCGGCACCGTCTCCGGCAAATGCCCCTCCAACCCCAGAATCACCGCCTTGTCCGTCCCGTGCCCCTTCCCCGTCAATGCCAGCGACCCAAACAGATTCACCACCACCCGCTCCACCCGCTCCTCCATCCCACCCGCACCCAACTCCGCCACAAACGCCCGCGCCGCCTTCATCGGCCCCACCGTGTGCGAGCTCGATGGCCCAATCCCCACCTTGAACAGTTCAAACACACTCACATGCATCCCCACCACTCACCCGGTTCTCCCCTCCCGGCAAGCCGCTCCATCAGTCAATCTCCCCGCCCCCCGGCACATCACCAGCCGGCATCACGATGATCGCAAAACACTATTTCCATTCCCACCGCCCCCGACGCACCCGGTAATATAATGTCTCCGCGCCTCCTCGCCGCCACCTTCGCTCTGACGTTCCCCTTCAACCTCAGAAGCCAAACTCCGCCATCCTCCCTGAAATGGAACCTCCAACTCAGGACCCGCGCGGAAATCCGCGAGAACCTCTTCGACTTCGACGCCTCCCGTCAGGCCGAAACCGACGACGCATGGCTCCTCACCCGCGCTCGCATCGGATTCGACTGGCAACCCACCCCCTCCTTACAACTCTCCATTCAAGGTCAAGACGCCCGCGAATCCTTCTCCCAGCGCCCTGACATCCCCCTCCGCAGCGGGGCCGAAGGCGACGACGCGTTCGACCTCCGCCTCGCCAGTCTCGCCATCGGCACCACAGACCACCTCCGCCTCACCGTCGGCCGCCAGGCACTCGGATTCGGCGATGAACGTCTCGTCGGCCCGCTCGAATGGCTCAACTTCAGCCGCACCTTCGACGCCGTCACCCTCCGCCACACTTCTCGCCTCTGGTCCATCGACGCCTTCACCGCCAGTGTCGTCCACCCGGAACGCAGCCGCTTCAACCGCTCGGACTGGCTGGATCCCGACAGCCGCAACCAGTCGTTCTCAGGTCTCTACTTCTCCTCTCGCTTCCTCCCCTTCCAGGCCACCGACCTCTACGCCTTCCACCTTCACGAAGCCCCAGACACCGACTTCGCCACCACCGGCTTCCGCCTCAAGGGCGATCCCCTCCAGCTCAACGGCTGGGACTACACCATCGAAGCCACCGCCCAATTCGGCAACCTCAACGGTCACAACTTCGCAGCCGCCGCCCACCACCTCGAAGGCGGCTATCAATGGACCCAATCCCCGTGGAAACCTCGCCTCGCCCTCGAATACAGCTTCGGCTCCGGCGATCGCAATCCCTCAGACCGCCGCATCACCACTTTCCAGAATCTCTTCCCCACCAACCACCCTCCCTACGGCCTCATGGACCTGTTCTCATGGCAGAATCAGCACAACGCCGTCATCCGCCTCGCCGCTCACCCGCACCCCAAAATCAAAACCACTCTCGACCTCCACGCCTTCTGGCTCGCCTCCACCGCCGACGCATGGTACCGCGCCAACGGCACCTCAAAGGTCCGCACCCCCGACCCGGATGCACGTCGCTTCGCAGGCTCGGAACTCGACTTCACCGCCAGTCTCAAACTCAATCCCCACGCCGACCTCCTCGCCGGCTACTCCCACTTCTTCGCCGGCAGCTACCTCGCCGACACCGGTGCCCACGACGACGCCAACTTCGGCTACCTCATGATCACCCTCAACTACTGAACACGCCGCCACTTCCCTCAGGGCGCTCTTGCCTGATCAATCCGCAATGCTAACGCGCCACATGCTCCCTCCTCTCCGGCCACTGACCAGCTCCGCCGCACGGCTCCTCCTGCTAACCGCAGCCCTCCTCTCCGTCGCCTGCGCCATCCCCGGCCGGAAATCCCCGCGCCACGTCTCCAAATCCCTCGACTCGCCTCCCTCCTCCGGCTGGGCCGCCTCCGTGGAACTACAGCTCCGCTCCGCCCCGCCCGGAACCTCAGGCATCGCCGTCATCAACTCCAACATCGACGCCTTCAACGACCGGCTCCTCCTCGCCTCCCGCGCCACCCAGACCCTCGACATCCAGTACTTCCTCTGGACCCCGGATACCGTCGGTCTCCTCCTCTCCGACGCCGTCCTCGCCGCCGCCCGCCGCGGGGTCCGCGTCCGCTTCCTCATCGACGACCTCAACCCCACCTTCAGCGACCGCACCCTCGCCGCCATGGCCGCCCACCCGAACGTCGAAATCCGTCTCTTCAATCCCCAGGGCTGGCGCAGGCTCCGCAAACTCGACTTCATCCTCGACTTCGCACGTCTCAACTACCGCATGCATAACAAAATGTTCATCATGGACAATGCCTGCGCCGTCATCGGTGGCCGCAACATCGCCGACGAATACTTCGGGCTCCACAAATCCCATAACATGCGCGACCTCGACCTCTTCGCCGCCGGCCCGGTCGTCCGCGACGCCTCCCGCGTCTTCGACGACTACTGGAACAGCGCCGTCGCCGTTCCCGTCGAAGCCCTCACCCGCAGCCGCGCCGACCTCGCCTCCCTCCAGTCAAAAACCGCCAACCTCAAATCACAACTCGCCGCCGAACACTCCCCGTTCCTCCCGCGCGAATCCTCCCTCGCCGCCCGCCAGCGTGCCATCGCCAAAGAACTCGTCTTCGCACGCTGCGAGGTCCTCTACGACAACATCGCTTCCTTCCGCTCCCGCAGTCTCGACGGCACGCTCGTCAAACGCCTCGAACAGGAACTCGCCACCGCTCAGTCATCCCTCGAAATCGAAGCCGCCTACTTCGTCATGCGCAAACGCGACGCCGCCGTCGCCAGCGCGCTCCTCAACAAACAGGTCAACGTCCGCGTCGTCACCAATTCCCTCGCCTCCACGAACCAGCCCGCCGCTCACTCGGGCCACGCCAACCGCCGCCACGATTTCCTCCGCTCCGGCGCCGCCCTCTACGAACTCCGCCCCGACGCCGCCGTCGCCCGCGCCGACCACGCCCCCGGCCGCCAGTCCGCCACCACAGGCATCCACACCAAGGCCCTCGTCATCGACGAACGCAAAGCCTTCGTCGGCAGCTTCAATCTCGACCCGCGTTCCGCTAACATCAATACCGAGGTCGGTCTCCTCATCGACAACCCAGTCATCGCCCGCAGGGTCTCCGACTTCCTCGACGCCGCCACGCTCCCCGAAAACTCATGGCGCGTCACGCTCAACCCGCATCACCGGCTCGAATGGGCCCCGCCCCTCGCCCACCACGAACCCGCCACCACCCGCTGGCAGCGCTTCAAATGCCGCATCTACCGGCTCCTCCCCATCGAAAGTCTCCTCTAACCATCCCCTCCCTCACAACAGGATCTCCCGGATCGGTGCCGCCTCATTCTCCACCCGGTGGAATGTCGGCAAACCCGGCAGGCCGTACTCCGCATGCGGATCCAGTCCCAGCGCCGTGAAGATCGTCGCAAACAGGTTCTGCTCGTTGTACGGCTTCTCCACCACTTCCCGGCCATCCTCATCCGTCGCCCCGGTCACCACGCCGCGACGAATCCCCCCCCCGCACATCATCAGGCTCCACGCGTTAGGATAATGATCCCGCCCGCGCGCCGGATTCAGCCACGGCGTCCGCCCGAACTCACCCATCGCAATCACTAGCGTATCATCCAGCATCCCGCGTTCCTCCAGATCATTCACCAGATGAAAGAGGATCCGGTCCAACTCCGGCACCAGCATCTGATGAATCTCATGCTGAAACACATGGTTGTCCCAGTTCATCCCGTTCGCCACCATCACAAACGGACACCCATTCTCCGCCAGATGCCGCGCCTGCAGCACGTTCAACCCGAACATCCCCGGCCCGTACCGCGCGCGGTCCGCCTCCGGCAGTTTCGTCAGATCAAATAAATCCGCACACGCCATCAACCCCCGCACGCGCTCAAAAACCGCATTCTGACTCCGCGCCGCCGCACTCCGCCGTTCGTTCTCGTACTTCTTCGCCATGAACCGCCGCAGCGCCTCCCGCTCCTCCCGATCCTCCGGCGTCAATCCATCCCCCGCCGCCGACAATTGGGTGTACTCCCCGCCCATCCTCACCGGCCCATACTCCGCCCCCAGCCACCCTGCCCAGTTCCCCGCCTTGAACGCCTGAAACTCATTCCCCCCGGGAATCGGATCCAGCAGAATGAAATTCGGCAGCTTCGTCTCCACCTGCCCCAGCGCATGCCCGACCACCGACCCTAACGTCGGCCGTGTAAATCCGGGCCGGTCCGGATTCCCCCGCTGCAGCAGGCTGATCGCCTGAAAATGCTCGGACTGCGCCGTCTTCATCGACCGCACCACCGACAGCTTCCCAGCCATGCCCGCACACCGTGGCATCAACGACGAAAACCTCACACCCGGAATCTCCGTCGCAATGCTCCCAAACGGTCCACTCGACGGCCGCCCAGGCTTCGGATCCCACGTCTCAAACTGGCTCGGTGCCCCACACAACCACAGCAGAATACACCGCTTCCCTTTCTTCTTCACGTCCTCCGCAAACGCCGGCGAACTGAACAATCCCGCAAAACTCGTCACCACCGACCCCAACCCAGCCGTCCCCACGCCCTGCAGAAACCTCCGCCGATGCAGGGTGTGTTCATCACTCCGGCACTCCCCGGGTTCAGTGTCGCTCTTCATGTCTCAATGATTAGTTAGAAATTCCGGCCCGCACATCAGCGACCACATCAATCCAGCCACCGCCTTCGCCCGCCGCACCGAATCCCCCCGCCGCGCCACAAACTCCTGCGCCCGCTCCGCCTCGTCCGCCACAGGCCCCCGCCCCAGCACCACCTCAAATGTCCGCCGCACCAGCACCGCATCGTCCGGCTCCTTCGCCAGCGCCACCGCCGCCCCGTCCGCCGCACCCAGCAACCCCGCCATCACCGGCGAATTTGTCAGGAACATCGCCTGCTGGGTCGTCGCCAGATACTCCCGCGGCATCACATCCGGAAACTTCGCCGCCATCTCCCGCGCCAGCGCTTCATCCGGCACCGAACGCCCCGCCACCACCGCCATCGACCGCGCAATCGTCTCCGCTGGCAGCACCCGCTCCGCAAACGCCGCGAACCGCGCCGCCGCCGGCGGCTCGCCCGCCCCGCCCCACGCCGCCCTCTGCCACGCCCCGCTCCTCACAATCCCACCCACTAACCGCTTCACATCCCCGCCACTCTTCAGAAAATCCGCCGTCAGCCACTCCAGCAGCTCAGGATGCGACGCCTTGTTCCGGCTGTTGATCTCATCCACCGGATGCACCAAGCCACGCCCGAAAAACTGCGCCCACGTCCGGTTCACCATCGCCCGCGCCGGCAGCGGATTGTCCCGCGTCGCCGCCTCCGCCAGCGCCGCCCGACGCGAAAACTTCGGCACCTTCGGCCGCCCACCACCGCTCACATACTTCTCCTCCCCGTCCGCTTCCTTCTCTCCCTCCGCCGGCCTGACTTCCTCCACCACCGGCCCATGCAGCAGCGCCACCACCGCCGCCTGCGATTCCTTCTTCAGATTCGTGAAATTCATGAAACCGCCCACCGCCGCCTCATCCACCGCCGGCGGCCCGCCCTCCGCACGCTTGCTCCGGTTGAACGCCGCCACCAATCCCCAGTAATGACCCTGACGAATCTCCCGCGCCAGCGGATGGTCATGACACTGCGCACAATCCAGCCGCGTCCCGTAAATCACCGGCGCAATCGCCTCCGCCATCTCCTGATGCTTCGCCTCCCGCTCATACAGAAACCACTGCGATCCCTTCGTCTCCTCACTGTCCGGCCTCCCCACAATAATCTCCCGCAACACCTGCGGCCACGGCCGGTTCTCGTTGAACGCCCGCTCCAGAAACCCGTGCCACCCATGCTCCGCACGCTGCCGCACTTTCCCATCCCCGCCCCGCCCCATCAGCACCACATCCCACAACTCACGCATCGTCCGCCCATACTCCGGCGCCGCCAACCGCTCCGCAATCAGCGCCTCCCGCTTGTCCGCCCGATCCGACCTCACAAACGCCTCCTGCACCTCCGCCGTCGGCAACACCCCTGCCAGATCCAGCCACACGCGCCGCACAAATGTCCGGTCATCACACTTCGGCGCACCTTCCACCCCGCCCGAACGCCATCCCGCCTCAATAAAATGATCTATCGCCACCGCCGGATCCTCCGTCACCGGCCCAGCCACCACCGGCCCAGCCACCTCCGCCTCCTTCGGCGCCCCCAACGCCACAATCCACTGCCGCACCGCCTCCCGCTCCGCATCACTCACCTGCTTCTTCGGCGGCATGTGCGTCTCCGACCCAGCCGCCAGATACAAATACATCCGGCTCTCATCCGGCTTCCCTGGCACCACCGCCGCCCCCTCATCCCCACCCTTCAGAATCCCCTCCACCGTGTCCACCTCCAGCCCGCTCTTCTCCTCAATCGGCCCATGACACTTCACACACTGCTCATCCACCATCGGCCGCACATGCGCCTCCCACAACGCCTCCGCCTCCCCACCACGCACCCCCACCGCCATCAGCACACTCAGCGGCATCATCAGCAAAACTAGTTCCGTCTTCCGAATCATCATCGCAAATCCCTACGCCTCACCACCTCCCCGCATTTCGCCCAATCGCTCCGCATTCACCTCCCCACACCGCCCTTCCGGGTTGACCATGCGGCAGCAGACCAGTATGCGGGAACACATGAATACTCTGTGCCTGCGCGAAATCAAACAGACCGCCGCCGGTTCCCCCACCCAAGCCGAAGCCTTCGTCCAGGTCGAATCCTCCACAGTCAAACCCACCAAATCCGGTGGCGAGTTCCTCGAACTCAAAATCGCCGACGCCGAAGAACACTGCACCCTCCGCGTCTGGAGCGACGCCCCCATCTACGCCGACGCCAAAGCCCTCCCCACCCACGCCTTCATCGCCATCTCCGGCGAATGGTCCTCCGGCCAGTACGGGCTCGAAGCCAAAAATTGGCAAATGCGCCCGCTCCTCCCCGACGAAATCGCCACGCTCCTCGGCGGCCCACCAGCCCTCCGAAACAAACAAGCCGCCGACTTCGCAGACATCCAGCAACTCACCTCCTCCATCTCCGACCCACGCCTCCACGCCCTCTGCGCCCTCTTCCTATCCGAATTCGGCGAACGCTTCCGCCGCACCGGAGCCGCCCGCGAATACCATCACGCCCGCCGCGGCGGTCTCGTCGAACACGTCGCCCAGATGATGCGCACCGCCGCCGCCGTCTGCTCCGCCTACCCCCAACTCAACCGCGACCTCGTCATCACAGGAGTCCTCTTCCACGACTGCGGCAAGCTCTGGGAAAACTGCTTCGCCGCCGACGGCTTCCACATGCCATACTCCGAACCCGGCGAACTCCTCGGCCACATCCCCCTCGGCATCGAACTCGTCAATCGTCTCTGGCGTCAGCTCTCCGACTCCCCAGCCAACACCCCATGGAAGGACCTCACCCCCACCTCCGAAGAGGTCCGCATCCACCTCCTCCACCTCATCGGCTCCCATCACGGCGAATACCAGTACGGCTCCCCAGTCCTCCCCAAAACCCCGGAAGCCATCGTCCTCCATCACGTCGACAACATCGACGCCAAACTCGAAATGATGTTCTCCTCCTACCAATCTTCCCCCACCGTCGGCCGCAACATCTTCGAACGCACCCGCCCACTCACCACCCGCCTCGTCCGCCCCCTCGCCACCTTCCCCACCGATCCACCAACCGCCTGACGCGCACCCGAATCCATCCCCCTCTCCACCGCCGCCAATCATACTCGAAAAAACAACGCCGTCCCGGCCTTGCCTCCACACAAGCCACCGGACCTAGCCACTCCAGCCACGCCGAAGGTCTACTGGCTCGCCCCATCAGCATCTTCTTCTCAGGCACAGTGAAATTCAGGCACTGCGGTTCCAGATGCTCCAGCCCCACATTTATCTCCTCCTGCGCAGCCTTCGGCTCCGCCCGCTCCCCGATGCTCCCCGATGCTCCCCGCAAACTCCCCAAACGCCACGCGCTTCCAGCCCGCACGGTCGAAGAGCGGGAGTGTGGCCCAGTCGGGGTTGGGCTTCAGCTTGGCGAGTGCTGGCAGAGCGGCGGTCATGCGGTGGCGGCTTTGAGTAGTTGAGCGGCGGCGTCCACCATGTCCTGCCGCAGTGTGGTGCGGAGAAAGCGAGTGTCTTCGGATTCGCCGGGCTGGGCCTGCCCGAGCACGAAATGGCTAGCCTTAACTGGACCGGGTGAGGTTTCCGTTGGGAAGTGCTCCTGCAAGGTGCGCAGGGCGTCAGTGCAGGCGGGATTGCCCACCCGGACTTCTTCGGCAAAGGCGGCAAAGGCAGCGGTGCTCCCGCCGTCGTAGTGGCGCAGCGTGTAGAGGATGTCGAAGGCGTCTTTTGGCTGCTGGCGGGCGCAGAAGGCCCGGAGCTTGAGCGCTAAAAAGGGACCAACTTCGCAGACGCGGGCGATGAGCTTTTGATCCGCTCCGTGGAGATCCACTCCCGTTACTTCGATGGATCGAGCAGTGGCCAGTGCGCGGTCCACGCCGGGCATGATGCTGGCGGTGAGGTCCTCGACCTTTGCCGAGCCACTGGTGCGCGGCGGGCGCTCGACGAGGAAGTCCACGTAGATGGGAAAATCGCCGATGGTCTTTTCCAGCCGGGCCGGGTGCTTTTCACTTCTCTTGAAGCCCTGACCCGCGAGTTCCCAAAACAGGGTTCCGTATTGCCCGGAGTCAGCGGCAAGAGCGATTCCGAGATCGACATCAAGCGTGGCCGGACGCGGCAGACTGCGGTGCTGGGTGAGGTCGCCACAAAGATATTTGGGAACAAGGCCACCCACGAGCACGAGATCGCCATGCCATGAGCCTAGTGTGGACCACAGGGTTAGAAAAGC
>JAIXVE010000292.1 GCA_027483175.1 Verrucomicrobiaceae bacterium
CTGTGACTTCAATGCCCCCCGCCCGGCACCTCGCCGCAGCCAACGTAGCGCGGACTTTCCAGTCCGCGTCCTACCGCACCTAGCAAAGTGTCACAGGCATCCCGCCTGTGACTTCAATGCCCCCCCGCCCGACCACTCGGATCCACCGAGTATCGCCGCCGCCGCAACACTGCCCGCCCTCTGTGCCGCAATCGTCAATTGCCGCACCCATGCGTTCCATCGACTTTTGCTAATCCCGGCAATCCCATGCCCCCGCGGCCTTCCCCACCCTCGGAACTCACCACCCCTTTCTAACACCATGCACCACTCTCCCTCCAGCCCCGACCTCACCCGCCGCCACTGGACAAAGCAATTCATCCTCGGCTCCGCCGCCGCCATGTCCGGCCCGCACTGGTCCGCCGCCGTCCTCGCCGACGTCACTTCCACTGGCCCCGGCCCAGGCATCATTCGCATCAAACCCTCCGCCTTCCCCTCCCTATCAAACCCCGGCGGCTCCATCCAGTTGCAGTTCAGCCAGCTCTACGCACCACTCACCCTCAACCGCGTCAGCACAGACCGATTCGTCACCCTCGACTCCGTCTGCAGCCACGCCGGCTGCACCGTCGGCCGCTACCTCGTCACCAATGGCCAGAGCAGCATGACCTGCGGCTGTCACGGCTCACGCTACGACATCGAGGGCCGGGTCTTCCGCAACGCCCAGGGCATCTCCACCGAACCCGCCCCGGACGACCTCGGCCGCTACGAAACCGCCTACGACGCCACCTCCGGCATCATCGCCATCACGCTCCCCGGTCTCCGCCTCCACATCGACTCCCTCACCGTCCATCAGAAGGACCAGAGCGGCAACATCCGCCTCAAACTCGTCTTCCCCGTCGCCTTCGGCGCGATCTACGAAATCCGCTATCAGCCCGACCTCTCCTCGCCCTCCGTCCCCATCCGCTACTCCACCACTCCCTCCGGCGCAGCCGACAAAACCACCATCGGCCCAGGCACCTCCGGCAACTTCACCGCCTACGTCGACGCCACCGGCAGCAAGGGATACTTCAGCGTCGGCGTCAAACTCACGCCAGTCCTCTGATTCAATCGTCCTGCCAGGCTTTTCCCCATGGCCACGCCTCCAATCGAGAGACCACACTCACCGATCGGCCCCATTCGCAGCCGCCCCCCCCGGTGCCCGCCATCACACAAGGCCCCGCCGCCGCCGGAACACCAGCAGCCCCATCCCTGCCATCGCAAGCCCCGCAACCCCCGGCTCAGGCACCTTCCTCAGCGCAACATCCCCAATCTGTGCCGCCAACACCGATTGTATTGACGAATCACGAAACGACACGTTCACGTTGACCCCATCGACCGTCGTATTGAGAATCGAACCCATTCCATTCCAACGGACTTGGGGGATTGTGCTCATCCCTCCCACCAACGATGACGTCTCCGGATAGCCAGTTGAGTCAAAAGTGCTCCATCGGAATGCTGCCGCCGCGCCCAAGGCCGACACCGTCGGCGTTTGAAAGGTGCCCTCCGACGTCTGTGTCGGACCCGTTACTTTGTAGCTGCCAGACAACGCGAGCGGCCTGAAAGCCGGCACCGTGGGATTCGCAATCGTAAACTGCCCATTCAAAGTCGGTGTCAGCGCAAGGGCTTGGGATCCGTCGTACGTCACCGTGAACGCATTCACCGTGATGTCCGTCTTGAACGTCGCCGTCTGCCCGAGTCCAACCGTCAGCGTCGTGGAATAGGAAAAGGTCGACTGCGGAAACTGAATCGTGATCGCGTCGTACGTCAGGGTCAGCGCACTGTCGTCGATCGCGATCAGGAACGAAGACGCCCCGCTGCCAAGTGCCGTCATCGTGGTCCCGTATGTGCCGTCCGTTAAGAAGGAAAACGTCGCCCCAGACTTCTGCCCCGTAAAGTACGTCGTCGCCGCCCCCGCCGGAACGCTGACCAATCCAAGGACGCCCACAAGGGCCATGGCTTTGACGTGATGCGATTTCATGGTGATAGGCTTCATGGGCAATAGATTGGTGAGTGAATAGACGATCGCGGATGCGAAATAAAAAAACCATTAAACCCGACACCCAGCACCAGCCTCACTCCTCCAAAACAATCGTTCCGGAGGCTGCTCGGCCGCACCATTCGTGACGGCTTCTAACGGTGATTCCCTTGCCGATCCGGCCCGTCATGGCAAGGCGAATCTGTTGGCAGATCTTGTGTCCACCCTTCTCGGTAACGCTCGCATCCCGCTCTCTCCCTCGCCCGCAGCCAGACCTCTCACTCCATCCTGAACTCCCACGACTTTCCGACCCACCCATCACCTCCCGCGCTCATACGTGCACGGATTCGCTTTTGGAGCCCGACCTCACACAACGCCCCGCCGCCGCCTGAACACCAGCAGCCCCATCCCCGCAACCCCAAGCCCCGCAACCCCCGGCTCAGGCACCTTCCTCAGCGCAATATCCCCAATCTGCGACGCCGTCACCGCCTGCGCCGCCGTTGAATCAAAAAACGATACGCTCACGTTGACCCCATCGACCGTCGTATCCAAAATCGGACCAAGCCCGGCCCAGCGAAGCCGAGTAGGAGTAAAGGCCGCCCCAGACCCTCCCATCAGCGATGACGTCTCCGGATAACCAGTCGAGTCAAAAGTACCCCATCGGAATGCATTCGCCGCACCCAAGGCCGGCACCGTCGGTGTCTGAAAGGTCCCCTGAACCGTCTGCGTCGGACCCGTCACCTTGTAGCTGCCAGACAACGCGAGCGACCCAAAAGCCGGTAACGTGGGAACCCCAATCGTGAATTGCCCGTTCAATGTCGGCGTCAGCGCCAAGGCTTCCGACGCGTCATAGGTCAACGTGAACGCATTGACCGTGATGTCCGTCTTGAATGTCGCCGTCTGCCCGAGACCAACCGTCAGCGTCGTGGAATACGAGAACGTCGACTGCGGAAACTGAATCTTGATCTCATCGTATTTCAGCGTCAGCGCGCTCTCATCAATCGCAATCAGGAACGACGACGCACCGTTACCAATTGACGTCAAAGTGTTCCCGTACGTGCCGGAAGTCAGAAAATTAAACGTTGCCCCGGCCTTCTGCGCGGTCAGATACGTCGTCGCCGCTCCCGCCGGAACGCTGACCAGTCCAAGAACGCCCGCAAGGGCCATGGCTTTAACGTGATTCGATTTCATGGTAAAAGGATTCATGGGTGAAAAATTGATAAGGGAATAGGCAATCTTCAGTCCGAAGAAGGAACACGGAAGATCTCTAATTCCGGGACTATCACACCAGCCTCACCCCCTCCAAAACAGTCGTTCCGAAGGCTGCTCGGCCGCGCAATTCATGCCGGTCTCTAACGCTGTCCCAATCGCCGATCCGCCCCGTTATGGCAAGGCAAATCTGTCGGCACCCACTCGTGTCCACCTCCTCCGGAAACGGAAGGTTCCCCTCTCCGCCTCGCTCGCAGCCAGACCGCTCAATCCATCCTGAACTCCCACCACTTTCCATTTCCAGTCACCACCCCCACCCCTCATACCCGTCAGGCTTCGCCTTTGCGGAAACCCCTTCCCTCACCATCTTTCCCACAATGTCCCCTCTGCTCCGTCTGCTCTGCTGCTGCCTCTTCTTCTCCGGGGCTCTGCCGCTCACCGCCAGAGTCACCGCCACCGACGGCATCACCTTCGATGCCGCCCCGAACTCGCTCTTCATCCCCCTCGACGAGGTCACCCGGCTCTTCTCATGGTCCCCAGTATGGGATCCCGCCACCAAAGGCCTCATCCTCAACAACTCCCCCATCCCCGCAGCCGCCACCCGCCAGCTCCCCGACGGCACCCTCCTCGTCTCCACCTCCGCCCTCATCTCCGCCGGCGCTTCCCAACTCCTCTCCTCCGCCAACCCGCGCGACCCCGCCACGGTCCTTCAATGGAAACGCCGCACGCTCCGCATCACCCCCGCACCCCAGCGCGCCGAAATCAATCTCGCCGAACAAAAACTCCGCGCATGGCAGGGCCAGCGGCTCATCCTCGAAACCAACATCAGCTCCGGCCGCAACGGCCGCACCCCCGCAGGCAACTTCAAAGCCGGTCCCTACAAGGCACGCATGCACCGCTCCTCCCGCTACCAGAACGCACCCATGCCATGGAGCGTCCAGATCAACGGCCACATCTTCATCCACGGCTTCTCCTCCGTCCCATCCTACCCAGCCTCCCACGGATGCATCCGCGTCCCCCTCACCGGCCCCAACCCAGCCCGCTGCTTCTACGAATGGATCCACCGCGGCACCCCCGTCGCCGTCATTCCGGGCAACAAACGCTGAATCACTTCCCAACCGCATCCTTCCCCGGCGGCAATGTCGCCAGCCACTCCCGCGCCGCCTTCATCAGCCGCGCCACCACGTCCGGATGCGACGACGCCAGATTCTTCGCCTCCCCCGGATCCTCCCGCACCCGGTAAAGCTCGGCCCTCCCGCCATCCTCCGCACTCAGCAGCTTCCACTCCCCATCCCGCACCGCAATGTCAGGCAGCGGGTCCTCCGACAACGCCTTGATCACCGCCCGATCCGGCGGTCGCCGCCAGCAGATCACGCCATCCCGCTTCACCGTCTCGGATTTTCCTAGCAACACATCCGACGCATCCACTCCGTCAAACTTCACCCCACCCGGCACCGCCACCCCGGACAATCGCAGCAGCGACGGCACCACATCCATCGCCGCCAGCACCGCCCGATCATTGTGAAATCCCACTCGCTCATGCCCCATCAATCCCGGCCCCCACACCACTAGCGGTGACCGGATCCCGCCCTCGTACAGCGATCCCTTACACCCCCTCAGCGGCCCGCCACTCCCAGCCCCCGGCTCCGCCCCGTTGTCCGAACACAACAGCACCAGCGTGTTCTCCCGCAACGCCGCGTCACTCCGCAGATACTCAAATAGCAACCCCAACTGCCGGTCCAGATTCTCCAGCACCGCCAGATACTTCCCCCGCTTCCCCTCCCGCCAGTCACTCACCGGCGGCCACAACGGTGTATGCACGTCGTCCGGCCACACATTCACATAAAATGGCTTCCCCGCCGCACGCGCCCCCCGCATAAACCCAACCGCCCGTTCCACAAACGCCCCGGTAATCTCCGCCCGCGGCACCCAGCGAAACGGTCCCCCCAACCGCTCCGCATCCCCCCATATCTTCCCCGGCACCTCGTCCCCAGGCTTCAGCGTCAGCGGCAGCACCTTCGGCCCCATCCCCTCAAAATTTGTCAGGCTCTCATCAAACCCGTACTCCCTAATCCCCGGCGCATCATCCACATCCCGCTGCCCGCCCAGATGCCACTTCCCGAAATGCCCCGTCGCATACCCGCCCGCACGCAGCATCCTCGCTAGCGTCGGCGCCGCCGGATCCAGCCAGTCCACCATCCCACGCCGCCGGTTCGCCTCCCTCGTCTCCAGATACGACGTCACCCGCCATCGCTGCCCATACTGCCCAGTCACTAGCGCACACCGCGACGGCGAACAAATCGGCGCATTTACATAAAACTGCGAAAACCTCCCGCCCTCCGCCGCCAACCGGTCAATCACCGGGGTCTTTCCCTCCCGATTCCCAAAACACGACAAATCCCCCCACCCCATGTCATCAATCAGCACCACCACAAAATTCGGCGGCCCCCCAGCCGTCGCCACCCCGCAACCCACCCCTAGCACAACAATCAGTCGCAGCATCCAATTCATCCCTCCTCCCTCACCCCACCCCGCCACCCCCGCTAATCCTTTTCCACGGGCTTCCCCGCCCTCAACCGCTCCCCCGCCACCGTCTCCCACCAGATCTCATTCCGATCCCACGTCGCCGCCGTCGCCGCCCCGAAATACAACGCCGCCTTCCCTCCTCGCCACTCCAGAAACGGCGTCACATGCCCGCTCGCATCCGCCGCCCCATTCCCCTTCCCCAGCAGCAACCCACAGGCTTTCCAGACTAACCCATCCGCACTAGCCGCCCATCGCGATCCCTCTACCGACTCATAAACCATCACCATCCCGCCATCCGAACCCTTCGTCACCTGCACGCCCCCCGCATCCCCACCAAATACCGGATCCCCATGCTTCTTCCAGACCCGCCCATCCCGCGACGTCGCATAACCCACCCACCGCCGCGAGTTCGCCGACTTCGGAGCCGCAGGATCCGGCGCTCCCTCCGGCAGATCCTTCCGCCCGTCATACCACATCCGGAATACCCCGGCCTCATAGCAAACACTCGGCCGCCCCACCAGCAGCGCATCCCACGCCGGTGCCGCCGACGGCCCCAGCACGGTCCCCACATCCTCCCACTTCATCCCATCCCGCGACGTCGCCAGCCCGATCGTATCCGTCACCCCAACCGCCGCCCGCGTGTAAAACATAAACCACTCGCCACCCACCACCACCACCGACGGATCGTTCACATGATTCAACCCCGGTGGATCAAACACCACGCCGCGCCGCTCCCAAACCCCATCCTTCCCCTCCACCGCCGCATGAATCCGGTCATGCCCATCCCGTCCCTGCCCCCCATAAAACATCATACGCCGCCCCCCTGACGTCACCACGTCCGGCGCATAGACGTTCCCTTCCCCATGCGGAGCCACCTCCGTCTCTCCCGACGCCGCCAGCACGCGCTCCCCACTCTCAACCCTCCCCACCACCAGCACCATCACCAGCCAAACCGCCCTCACCACACCGCCACCACAGCCCCAGCTGCCCCCTCGTTCGTCGTCATCGCCTCCAGCGCCCCGGGAATGTCCCCAAACCCGATCACCCGACCCATCAATCGCTCCGGCCTCAATCGCCCGTCCCCCACCATCGCCAGCATCTCCGGATACGCCGCCGCCGCCATCCCATGACTCCCGATAATCCGCAACTCCCGCGCAATCACCAATCCCATCGGCACCACCGGATCCGCATGCTTCCCTAGCAATAACCCAATCTGCACCATCCGCCCCCGCGGCCGCAGGCTCCGCACCGCCAGCGCACACACCTCCGCACGCCCCACCGCCTCCACCGACACTTCCGCCCCGCGACCTCCCGTCCACTCCCGCACCGCCTCCAGCGCCTCATCCACCCCGCTAACCATCTCCGCCCCCAGCCCCTTCGCCTTCTCCCGCGCATCCTCCCTCGGATCCACCGCCAGCACCCGCGCCCCCAATGCCACCGCAATCATCACCACCGATAATCCCACTCCTCCACACCCGAACACCACCAGCTGCTCCCCGCTCTTCACCGCCGCCTGATCCCCATGCACCAGCGGCCGGAACGCCGTCGCAAACCGGCACCCTAACGCCGCCGCCGCCGCAAAACTCACGCCCTCCGGCAACCGCACCACGTTGAAATCCGCACTCGGCACCGCCACCAGCTCCGCAAACGCCCCCGCCCCACTGAATCCAGGCTGGTACTGCCGCGGACAAACCTGCGCCTGCCCCGCCGCACATTCCTCACACGCTTCCCCTCCGCACCCGCACGCAAACGGCACGGTCACCAGATCGCCCACCCGCCACCGCCTCACCCCGCGACCCACCGCCGCAATCTCCCCCGCAAATTCATGCCCCGGTACATGCGGCAGCACTTTGATGTCAGGATCATGCCCCTGCCACGCATGCCAGTCGCTCCGGCACACCCCAGCCGCCCGCACCCGGATCACCACTCCCCCATCCAGCACCGCCGGATCAGGCATCTCCATCTCCCTCAATCGCTCCCCGAACGCTCCATAAACCATCGCTTTCATCCCCATCCCTCCTCCAGCTCCCCGCACCTCTCCACCGGAAATCCCATCCCATCGGAATCCCGCGTCCGCCGACGTCCCTCTGAAAGAGTCGGCGGATCGCGGAATCGATGATCGTGTGCGGCCACTGCAGCTGCCGGTTCCCCATGCAGAGGGGCAGGAAATCCGGGCTCACAGCGCGTCACCACGCCATCCTCCCGCATAACCCGCTCCCGCTCGCGCTCAAGGCCGCACTTCAGGAATTTACCAACCCTCAGACTTTCCACTCGCCACGGTAACTCCGCGTCAGCTCCGACAACGCACACGAATCCTCACGGAATGTGTTCGCCGCAGGATCCCACTTCAGGTTCTTCCCAGTCCGGTACGCAATGTTGATCAAATGACACGCAATCGCCGACCGCCCACCCACAATCTCACTCGTGATCGGCTTCGTCCGCGCCCTCACCGCCTTCAGGAAATCATCCATGTGATTCGTGCTCTTATACAACTTCACCGCCGCATCCTTCAGCAACTCCTTCTCCGCCGTCATATACGCACGCTCCACACTCGTCTTCTCCCCCTTCGTATACGCCACCTTGCCATTCAGCACGACCTCAAACTGCCCGCGGTTCACCTTCACTTCCCCATTCTCTCCAAAGAAGTGCGCCCCGAACCCTTTCTGCACGTGCTTCACCACCACGCCATTCCCGTAAATCAGCTCGCATCCCTCCACTTTCCCATTCTTCCGTTCCTTCAGCAGCTCAGCACAACCCTCCGGAGCCCTGAGCTCCACCGGCCCGCTGTCATCCACTCCCAAACCCCAGTGCGCAATGTCCAGATGGTGCGCACCCCAGTCCGTAATCATCCCGCCACCATACTCCGCATTCATCCGCCAGTCCGGAAAATGCCCGTGCACCCCCCGCGGCGACAGCACCGAATTGTAAGGCCGCACCGGCGCAGGCCCCAGCCACCGATCCCAGTCCAACCCGGGCTCCATCGCCTCCTCCGGCAGATTGCAAGGCAGCGGCGGCGCCCCGAACTGCACTTCCGCCCTAACCAGCTTCCCGATCACCCCGTTCCGCACCAGCTCACACGCCACCCGGAACTCACCGCTCGACCGCTGCATCGATCCCGTCTGCAGCACGCGCTTCTCAGCCTCCACCGCCGCCATCACCGTCACCGCCTCATGAATGTTATGCGTCAGCGGTTTCTCGCAGTACACGTCTTTCCCAGCCTTCAGCGCCGCCACCGTGATGATCGCGTGCCAGTGATCCGGCGTCGCAATGCACACCGCATCAATGTCCTTCCGCCCCACCACTTCCCGGAAATCCCCAGTCTCCATGCAACCCTTCCATCCCTCCGTCTTCCGCGCCGCATAATGCTCCTCCACCTTCTTCGCCGCATGCTCCCTCCGCGTCTTGTCCACATCACACACCGCCACCACTTCCACCCCAGGCTGCCCCAGAAACGCCCTCAGCAAATGATCACTCTGCTTCCCCATCCCAATGAACCCCATCGTGATCCGCTCCGACGGCGCAACATCCGCACTCCACACGCGCGACGGAAGAATAAATGGCACACTCAGCGCAGAAGCTCGCAGAAACTGACGACGATTGGATTTCATATTCTCTTTGGGGGGTAATTACTCTCCCTCTCTGCTGCCAGACTCGCCCGCCAAGGAAAACTCTTTTCTCGCCCTCAATCGCGGCCAACCCTCCACCCCCATGCCTCACTTCCCCCTCCCCACCACCGACGGTCTCCCCTTCTACCGCTACCGCGACGGGCTCTACGCCGCCGACCTCATCGCCGCAGCCATCAATGGCTTCGACTTCTTCTCCCGCCTCGCCTCCCAACCCGATTCCCTCGCAGGCATCTGCCAATCCTTCGGCTTCCACCCGCGCCCAGCCGACGTCCTCCTCACGCTCTGCCGCGCCAATGGCCTCGTCGACCTCATCGACGGCACCTACCACGTCTCCGCCATCGCCCGCGAACACGCCACCAAGGGCACCCCATGGAACCTCGCCCCCTACTTCGCCTCTCTCCACCACCGCCCCGTCGCCCGCGACTTCCTCAAGGTCCTCACCTCCGGGAAACCCGCCGGCTGGTCCGGCGACAAGGACTCCGCCGACTGGCACAAGGCCATGGAAGACCCAGCCTTCGCTAGCTCCTTCACCGACGCCATGGACTGTCGCGGCGCATGGCTCGCACCCGCCCTCGCCGCCGCCCTCGACCTCTCCTCACACCACCACCTCATCGACATCGGCGGCGGCTCCGGCATCTACGCCTGCGCCCTCGCCGCCGCCAACCCACACCTCCACGCCGTCGTCTTCGACCAATCCCCCGTCGACCGCATCGCCGC
>JAIXVE010000071.1 GCA_027483175.1 Verrucomicrobiaceae bacterium
CAAATCGATAACGCCTCGTCTCCAGATCCCCATTCCGCCGCGCCGCATCCCCCCTCCCGAAACAACTCCCCCACGCCTCGCCAAACGCATGCACAACCGCCAGCACCATCGCCACCACCACATTCCCCGCCCATTCCCTCACCGGCCCAGCCGTCAGCTTCCCCATCGCCCCCGCCACCCGCAAAAACGCCACCGCAGGAAACCCCACCACCCGCAACCATCGCTTCCACCTCGCCCCCCCACGACACCCACTCAGCCAATCCCCCGCAATCACCCCGCCGTAAAACGCCATCAGCAGCGCCGGCCCCAGACTCCCCATGTAAACATGCCCAACCACCGTCCCACCATCCAGCATCAGACACCCACCCGCGTAAACCCGACACAACTCCTCCTGCAGTGCCGCCTCAAACTCCACCATCGCCTCGTCACCCACCACCCACCGCAACTGCTCCGTCCGGTACGCCGTATTGTGCCACGGCAACCGCCCCACCACCACCGCTCCCGTCTCCTCAGCCCGCGCCTCCGCACCACCATTGAAAAACGCATACTGCACCCGGCTGATCGCCGTCCGCTCGCTCGGATTGCTCAGACACGGCGACACCGCCACCGCCTCCGGATGCCGGTCAAACACACCCACCAGTCCCTCCGCCCACCGCGGCGGTTGAAAGGTGTGATCCTCCGTAAACACCACCAGATCCCCTCGCGCCCGCGCCACACAACCCAGCCGCAAACGCGCCATGTCCCTGACATCTCCCTTCAGCAACTGCCACGCCCCCAGTCGCCCGTCCCGCCGCAGCCACTCCCCAGCCTCCTCCAGCAATCCCTCACTCTCCGACGCCAGCATCAGCTCCAGTTCCCCACTCCTCGTCTGCCCCATCACTTCTCCTATCACTCGCCTCACAGAATCCATCACCTCAGTCCCGATCAGCACCACCGTCAATCTCACCACACCAGCATCCCCACTCGCCGCCACCAGCTCCGCCGCCCCTCCAAACCTCGCGGAAAATCCATCGCCCTCCCCACCGCCCCCTCGCGTCCCGGAATCAATCGCGGCATCTTTCGGCTTCATGCATTCAATTCAGATCTTCAGGCAGATCACCGACTCCCCATAACACCGAATCAGAAACCTGCACGCCTCAATCCGCACCAAATTCAGCCTCCCCAGTCAACGGCTTTCTACCTCACCCCGCGAACGCCACTCCTCCCACAGAAACCCAGCCGCATTCACCACTTCCCACCACACCAGCCATCCCGCCACCAGCAGCACTCTCCCCCAACTCTCCCCTCGCAACCGCCGCCACACCCGCCCCGGCAACTGCCGGTGAAAACCCAGATCCGCTCCCATCCCGTCTTCTCCGCGCCCCGCTCGCATCCTCCGGTAAAGCGACGCTCCCCTCCCATAACGAAAATGCAGCCGCGTGAACTCCATCAGAGTCTGCGCATGCCCATGCACCACCCTCGCCCCATCCACCCGCACCAGCCGCCTCCCGCTCCGCAACCACCGGTCACACAAATCCCGATCCTCCGACGCCAGCCGGAACCTCCCATCAAATCCCCCAACCGCCAGATACGCCTCCCGCTCACACGCCACATTGTTGCTCGCAAAAAACCGCGCCGCCTCCGCGTCCACATTGAAATGCTCATACACAAGATCAATGATCAGCTGACTAACCATTGACCCCGCAATCCCCGGCAGGCCATTCTCCGTCACCCCACCCGCCAGTACCCCGCCGCCTCCCGCCTCAATCGCCCGCACCAGCTCCGCCAGCCACTCCGGCCGCGGCCGACAGTCATCATCCGTAAACGCCACCAGCCGCCCCCGCGCCTCCGCCACCCCCCGATTCCGCGCCGCCCCAGGCCCCGCATTCTCCTGCCGGATCACCCGCACCTCCATCCCACCCATCCCCTCAACCACCACCGGCACCTCGCTCCCATCATCCACCACCACCACCTCAAACGCCCCCACCCCCATCGTCTGCCGCGCCAGCGCCTCCAGACACGCCCCCAGCGCCTCCCGCCGGTCACGCGTCGGAATGATCACACTAACACCCCATAAGATGCCGCCTGCACGGGTTCCCATCCGCTCAATTCACACCACCACTCCCGCTTCGCCACCGTTTTCCTCCCTCCCACCTCATTATCCCTTTGCGTCAAGCCCTCCACCCACTACCACACCCCGGATGCACAAACCCGCCAGTGTCAGCATCGTCGTCCCCGCCCACCGCAGCGGCACGATCCTGATCGCCTGCCTCGACTCCCTCGCCGCACTCCACCCGCCCCCGCGCGAGGTCATCATCGCCATCGACGGCCCCGATCCCTCCGTCCACTCCGCCGCCGCCGCCCGCGGCTTCCAATCCATCCAGCTCCCCGACGCACCCGGGGTCTCCGCCACCCGCAACGCCGGTGCCACCGCCGCCTCCGGCCATCTCCTCCTCTTCATCGACTCCGACATCCGCGTCCCCTCTGACCTCCTCGTCTCCGCCTGCCAAACCCTCAACGCCCACCCCGACGCCACCGCCGCCTTCGGTTCCTACGACGCCAACCCCGCACACCACAGCCTCGTCTCCCGCTACCGCAATCTCCTCCACCACTTCACCCACCAGCACGCCAGCCACAACGCCCGCACGTTCTGGGCAGGCTGCGGCATCATCAGACGCGACTCGTTCCTAGCCTCCGGCGGCTTCGACCCCTCCTACCGCCTTCCCTCCATCGAAGACATCGATCTCGGCTACCGCCTCACCTCCGCAGGCCACCACATCGTCCTCAACCCCTCATGGCAGGTCTGCCACCTCAAAGCATGGCGCTTCACCAACATGCTCAAAACCGACACCTTCCACCGCGCCTTCGCATGGACCTCCCTCATGCTCCGCCACAGCCGCACCGCTGACAACGACCTCAACACCGACCTCCGCTCCCGCCTCAGCGCCCTCGCCGCCGCCATCGCCACCCTGACGTTTCTCCTCGCCCCATGGCACCCCGCCACCCTAACTATCGCCATCCCCTCTCTCCTCCTCCTCTGGTGTCTCAATCTCCCCTTCTACTCGTTCCTCGTCCGCTCCGGCGGCCTCCCCCTCGCCGCCACAGGCCTCCTCCTCCACCCGCTCTACTTCCTCTGCGCCCTCACCGGTTATTCCCTCGCTCGGCTCGCCGCGTCCCCCCCTCCCTCCCGCCACCCATCACCAGCACCACCGCCGCTCCCACCGGCACCAGCAGGGTCAGCGCCAGCAGCACCGGACTCGCGCTCACCATCCCAGCCGGTAGATAAATCGTCACCGCCAGCATCCCCGCCGCCACCAGCCCAACCATCCCCGGCCGCTCCACCAGCCGCACCACCCACGCTAACATCAGCGGAAACAGCAGCAGGTTGTCATACTGCCGATGATAAAACATGACAAACGCCACCATCCCGCTCACCCCCGCAGCACTCACCAGCGTCAGTCTCCTCCTCACTCCCTCAAACCCTCCCGCCGCCACCAACCCCATCACCACCACCAACCCTCCAGCCGACGCCACTCTCGCAGACACACCACTCCACGACACCCACAGTCCAGCCGCGTAAGGCTTGGTCACAAACTTCAGCTTCTCCTGCGCCGGCCCCGCCTCCAAAAACGCCAGCGGCAATACCCCCGTCCGCCACAACGCCCATCCCGACAGCACCGTCAGCAGCACCACTCCCGCCACCAGACCGCGCCACTCCCGCCGCAGCGGAAACAACATCGCAAACGGCAGCGCCAGATGCGGCTTGATCATCGCCAGCGCCCAGCACACCCCCGCCACCCCCCACCGCCCGCGCTCCAGCGCCATCACCTGCAGCGCCAGAAACCCCATGCTCATGATCGTGAACTGCCCCAGCCCCATCGCAGAACAATTCCCCGATACCGCCAGCGGCAACGCCAGCGCCTCCCACCACGCCACCTCAACCCCCCTCGCCGCCAGCACCTTCCGAACATGCCAGCCCAGCACCCCAAGCCCAGCCATCGAAACCACCTCCACCACCACTCGGTCCACTCCCTCACTCCCCGACCAGAAAAACACCCCCATCATCGGAAACGCATACGGCGGATACACCGAGTGAATCACCGCCGGCTCCCGGCCTTCAACCCTCAGCCGCTTGTTCGGATAGACTCCCTCCGCATACGACGCGTACTCCGCCGCCCTCGTCCGGTAGTCCGCATCCCACCCACGCCACGCCGAATACAATCCCTTCCCCACATACGCGAGCCCTAGCAGCAGCAGCACCATCGCCGCCACCCGCATCCATCGGCCTGAAATTCGATCGTTCATCAGCTCCCCAGCATCATCCCAGCCGCACGCTCCGCAATCATGAACACCGCCCCAGCCGTACTCCCTGTCGGCCCGCTCGGCATCACCGACGCATCCACCACCCTCAAACCCTCCACTCCCCTCACCCGCAACACACTGTCCGTCACCGCCAGCTCATCCTCCCCCATCCGGCACGTCCCCCCAGGATGGTAACCCGTCGACGCCTCCGCCCTCACATACGCCTCCATCCCTGCCGCCGTCCTCACTTCTCCCCCCGGCAGCATCTCCCCACGCAACGGAAACTCCCGCCACGCCCCCGCCACCCCAGCAATCTCCCGCACCCGCTCCACCCCAGCCATCAACCGCCTCACGTCCCCACTCTCCCGCAGAAACCCCGCATCCACCAGCGGCATCCCCTCCACATCCCGTGGATTCATCCGCACACTCCCCCGACTCTCCGGCTGCAGCAGCAGACACTCCATGTCCACCGCCCTCACATCCATCGCCGTCTGAAAATGCGTGATGATCTCCAGATCCGACCGCGCCGCTCCCCTCTCCGACCCGAAAAACGCCCCGGCCTCACAGCAATTCGACGCCATCACCCCATCCCGTCTCATCAGATACCGAACCGCCGCCGCCACCCAGCGACTCCGCCGCCCCGGCGACCGCCGCTCCGCCTCATAAAGCACCGGCACCCTCACATGATCATGCAGATTCTCGCCCACCCCGCTCAAACCCGCCACCACCCGCACCCCGCATCGCTCCAGCCACGCCGGATCCCCGATCCCCGACCGCTGCAGAATCAACGGACTCAGAAACACTCCCGCACTCATCACCACCTCCCCACCTCCCACCCGCCGCCCATCCTTCAGCTCCACCCCAGTCACTCTCGTCCCGCTCACCACCAGCCGCCTCACCTCCGCTCGCTTCCAAACCGTCAGCCGAGGATGCCCCCTCACCTCCCCTAAACACGCCGTCGCCGCCCCAGCCCGTCTCCCATCCTTCTGCATCACCGGAAAATACCCGCAACTCTCCGCCTCCGCTCCCGTCAGCAACTCCCGCCTCCTCAGCCCCACCCCCTCACACGCCCCCAGAAATGCCTCCGAAAACTCCGCGCGATGCCGCGGCCCGCTCACCGGCAACCACCCCCCAGGCCCAGCCAGCCGCCCAAACACTTCCCGCACCGCCGCCCCTCCCCACCCGCAACACCCCGCCGCCTCCCACTCGTCATAATCCGCATCCGCCCCAGTATTGAAAATCATCGCGTTCACCGACGAGGTCCCACCCACCACCCGTCCCATCGGATACTTCACCGTCCTCCCGCCTAACTGCTCCTGCTCCACCGTCTCCACCGGCCACGTCCACGGTCCACGCAATCTCATCCCAGCCAGCGGCGGTCCAAACACCAACCCCGGATACCCTCCCCCAGCCTCAATCACCAGCACCGTCCCATCACTCCCCTCCACCAGCCGCCTCGCCAGCCACCCGCCCGCCGTCCCAGCCCCAATCACAATGTAATCATACGTCTCCATCACCGCATCTCAGCTCGCTCGTCCTCCCGCCACCCGCCTCGCCGCATCCATCGTCCCCCACACATTCGCCACCTGCGCCAGCAGGATCAACCCTAGCAATACCACCGCCCTCCCGAACCCATACCCCCGGAACGGCCGCGTCAGCAGCCGCCAGTAAAACCCAACCCCGCTGAAATCCGGAGCCCCAGCCTCATTCCGCCGGTTCCGCCGCGACGCATAATTCCCCTGCCCGTAATGAAAATGCTGCCGCCAGTACTTCCGCAGCGTCAACCCATGCGCATGCCCCATCACCGCCCCAGGCACCGGCACCATCTCCCCACCACCCTCACACCACCTCCGGCACACATCCCGATCCTCCCCCGTCCGCCACAACCACCCCGCATCAAACCCGCCATTCGCACGAAACGCCCCCGCCGGAAAAACCAGACTGCTAAACGTGAAAAAACACGCTCCCACACGGTTCCATTCCTCCCCGATAAACGTGATCATCTCCTGCGTCGCCGTCGCATACACGTCGTCCACCAGCAGATTCACCACCGGCCCGCCCAGCGCCGCACCTGGATGCTCCCGCGCCGCCTCCGCATACGCCCTCAAAATCCCCGGATCCGGCCGGCAGTCATCGTCAGAACACAACACCAGCTCCCCAACCGCCTCCGCCAGACCAGACGCCCGCGCCGACGACGCACTCACATGCTCAAGCCTCAGCAGTCTCACCGGCACCCGCCCCACCCACGGCCCCACCACCCCATCCAGCGGCTCACTCCCGCCGTCATCCGCTAGAATCAGCTCATAGTCATCTTTCGGATAGTCCACCCGCTCCCACGCCTCCAGCAGCGCAGCCACATGCCCGGGCCGGTTGTAGGTCGGTATCACAATCGAGAATTTCATCGGCTCATCTTCATCATGGTGTTCTCTCCATCCCGCTCACTCCACCGGAGTCTGCTCGCTCGCAAGAATCTCCGTCACATCCGTATCCTTCCGCTCCGCCAGCACCTGCTCCTCATGATAGGACCGCTCCGTGTTCACCTCCCACGGATCCTCCCCAGGCCGTCCCAGCTGCCGCATCGCCGCATAATACCCCGCCAGCATCGAATGATCCTGGTTGTTGTACCGGTGCATCCCGTTCCGCCCCACCGTCTGCAGCGTCGCACATCCACCAAACCACTCACTCAGGGTCGTCACATGCGCTCGATACTCCGCATCGTACACCGGATACGCATTCAACTCCCGGATCACATGCCCCTCCTCTCCAATATCCCCCTCCTCCGCCAGCCCAAGGCTCACAATCTCCCGCCGCGCCTGCGCCACCAGATCCTCATCCCTCATCTCCCACAGATCATCCCCGCGCGAACAGAAATACTCCATCCCCAGCGTCGTCCCCCCACCCTCCGCAATCATCTCCGCCGACCAGTTCCGGAAATTCTGAATCCGCCCCACCCGCACTTCCGCCGCATGAATGTATATCCAATTGTCAGGAAACACATCCGCCCGCCGGCACCTCAGCGCCACAATCAGAAAATCACGGTACCGCAAACCCGCCGCCGCCTCCCTCACCGCCTCAGGCGGCCCCGGCACCAGTTGCCTCACCAGCACCGACAACGGCATCGACGATATCACCTGCCCGCACCGCACACGCCTCACCTCACCCCCACTCTCAACCTCCACCGCACTCACCCGCCCGCCCTCATGCTCCACCTTCACCACCCGCGCTCCAGTCACCACCGCTCCCCCCATCTCCACCACTTTCCCAGCCGCACTCTCCCACAGCATCCCCGGCCCCAATCTCGGATAATCAAAGGTCGTGATCAGCGACTTCACATTCCCGCTGTTCCTCAACGCATTCATCACCGCACTCACAAAACTCAACCCGTGTATCCGCTGCGCCGCCCAGTCCGCCCGAATCTCCGTGCACGGAATCCCCCACACCTTCTCCGTATACGTCTTGAAAAAGGTCCGGTACAACCGGTCCCCGAACCGGTTCCTCACCCAGTCCTCAAACGATTCCTCAGGCCTCACCGGAAACACCCTCGCCTTCACGTAACTCATCAGCATCCTCACACTCTCCACCACACCCAGATTCCCCACCGTGTTCAATATCTTCAGCGGATACTGATAAAACTTCCCACGGTAAAAAATCCGCGACAACCTCGGCACCTTCAGCATCGGCTCATCCATCATCTCCCCCCACAACTCCTGCACCAGCACGCTCTTCGTGAAAAACCGGTGCCCCCCTATGTCAATCCGGTTCCCCTCCCACTCGTGCGTCCTCGATATCCCCCCGATCCACGGCGACGCCTCCAGCACCAGCGGCTTCAACCCCTCCCGCGCCAACACATACGCCGCCGTCAATCCAGCCGGACCAGCACCAATCACAATGCTCGGCCATTCCTCTGGAATCTCTGAAAATGAAGGCGTTATCACAAATTTCACCGCTAGTTGCAAGGATTACTCCGTCCCCACAAGCGGAAAACATGCCCGCTCCCCAACAATTCCTCATCCCTCTTCCGTCTCACCTCTCACCTCTCACTTCCCCCACCGCCTCCAGTACGCCCGCGCCTCCCCCGCACACCAGCACAGCACCGCCACACTCTGATACGGCAGCGTCACCACATACCGCCCCACCCGCCCAGCTCGCCAGCACAGCCCCGCCGTCCTCACCAGCACCGCCACCGGTGCCAGCGCCACCGTCAGCAGCGCCCACATCGTCCGCCCACGACTCCACCGCTCATACCCCGACCTCATCCAACCAAACTCATCCCCCCGCTCATAACGCTGCCGCAGCATCCCCCACCGAAACCCGTCATCCTGATCGTACACCACCGCCGCCGCATGAAAATACGGCACCATCCCAGCATCCCGCGCCCGCCACGAAATCACCGCATCCCCGCAAATCAATGCCCCGTCAAACGGCCCCGCCGCCGCCCACGCCACCCGACTGTACGAACAATTCCCCGTCGCCGCAACCGCCACCTCCCCGGACGGCAATCCTTCCTGATACGGCGCATACTTCACCAGCTGCCACGCCGCCCCGCTCAGCGTCGGCCGCCTCACATCAATCACCCCGCACACCACCTCATGGCCCCTCCCATGCGCCGCCACCAACTCCGCCAGCCAGTCCGGTGCCGCACAGCAATCCGCATCCGTAAACACCAGATACTCCCCGCGCGCCAACCCCACCCCAGCATTCCTCGCCGCATGCGGCAGCAACCGCTCCGCACTCTGCACAAACACCACCTCCTCAAACCGCTCCACCACCACCCGCGTCTCCTCCTCCGCAGAACTGTTCACCACGATCACCTCGAAATCACGAAAGATCTGCCCTCTCAGCGACTCCAGACACGCCCCCAGCATCCGCGCCGAATAATACGCCGCCACCACCACCGATACCCTCGGCCGCTCGCCTCCCTCAGCCTTCATGGAATCCTCGCCGTGTTCAGCTCCCAGAACAGAAACCGCTCCTCCGCATCACCCACACCCCACACATACCCGCTCGCCTCTCCCATCGCCGCCGCCACATACACCGGATACACCACCGGCACCGCCGACCAGAACCTCCTCCACCCGCCAGGCCTCCCCACCATCTCCCGCCCCAGTCGCCACACCCGCAGCGGCGGCACCAGCACCGGAGCCACCACCGCTCGCACCACCCGCATCACCACTCCCCACCCCGCCGCCCCCGCCCGCGCCGCTCCAAGAATCCTCACATACTCATAGTTCGCCGCACACAGGGTCAGCAGCGACCCGTAACAACGGTGCGCCGCCACCACCCGCGACGCCACCTTCATCGCATGCCCGCTCGCCAGCAGTCTCACCTGAATGTTGTAATCCACCACCACTTCATTCTCAAACGCCTCTCCTAACTCCTCCAGAAACCACCGCGCATACGACACGTTGTTCCCCGAAAGAAACGGCGCCGGCCCTCCCTCCCGCGGATGCATGAACACGCCGTAGTCCGTCGCCAGACACGCCCGCGACCACCACGAATCCCGGCTCCCGTTCTTGAACACATACCCCACCGCCGCCCACCGCCCATCCGCATACGCCGCCACCAACTCCTCCGCCCACTCGGGCTCGGGACTGCAGTGATCCTCAAGAAATGCCACAATCTCCCCCTCCGCCTCCCGCGCCGCTCGCGCCCGCGCCACCCGCCAGTACTCCTTCCCCGGCCGCCGCAGCAGCTTCACCCGATACCGCTCAGGCAGCCGCAACGTCACCGCCCCTGCCTCCCCCATGTCCAGCACCACAATCTCCATCACCCCCGCCTCACACGTCTGCCGATCCAGCGCATCCAGCACCCCCTGCGCATTCTCCCGACTCGTATCCACCAGCATCACCACCGAAACCATCGGCCGCACCCGCTCTCCCGATGGTCGCTCGTCATTCGCATTCATTGACCGCTCGCTAACCACAATCAGCCTCCCCGGCATCGCATTCGCCACCCGCAAACACGGATACCTCACGCCACACACCCTCCCCCCCTCCTCAACACCACCCGCCCGCTTCAATCTCCCGCGCCACCGCAATCACCTCCCCATGCCCCAGCACCCGCACCCACCGCGCCCCCTTCCCCATCCACCCCACCGGCAACACCCGCATCACCGCCCGCCACCGCGGATGCATCACCACCGCCACCGGCTTCATCTCCACACGAAACCCCGCATGCCGCTTGAATCGATCCAGCTCTCCACACGCCGGCACCGTCTGCCGCCCGGTCGTGAACGCCTCCACACCCGGATCCGCCATCATCGCCCGCGCCGTCTCATAATATAGCAAATGCGTCGGCCTCCTCTCCGCATGCGCACCTCCCCAGTGCATGTGCATCCCGTACGCACACCCCCGCCACCGCAGCACCGTCAGATACGCCACCATCTCCCCGCCACTGAACACACCCCACGCCTCAAAACCACTCACCATCGCCGCCGCACGCCAGAACCGCTCCCGCCTCGCCGGATCCCGCAATCCCATCCCGTCACGCCCGCGCCGCCCTAACCCCTCATATATCCCCGCCGACCGCGCCCCCAGCTCCTCCCAACCCACACGCCTCACCTCACACCGCTCCGCCGCCCTCGCCACCTGCTGTCGGAACTGCCGCTGCAGCGATTGCATCCCATACCCACGGTCCCGCAACCAGTACGTCGCCACCTCCCGCCCCGTCGGCCGCTCCACCACCGCCAGCGCCACCAGTCTCCCGCTCTCCTCCAGCAACCGCTCCATCTCCCCGCGACCTGCCCCCACCCCCGCCGCCGTCGGCTCCGCATACAGCGAAAACCTCCCGCCCGCCGCCCACACCGCTCCCGCCCCACTCCACGTCCTCACACCCATGCCTTCCAGAAACACCCCATAAGGGTGCCTCTCCCCTCCGCTCCCAGAGATCTCTTCGCCCATCCCTCACTCTACCACCCGTTCCTACTCCGCCACCAGCGGAACCTCGCAGAACGTCAGCGCCGCAATCCCATTCTTCCCCCGCAGCAACCGCATCTGATCCCACGACTTCTCCTTCAGATAAGTCACCGTCTTCGCCGTCGTCCCAGCCTTCACCTTCAATCTCACCTTATTCCCCTCCACCGTTCCCCCCAGCACCAGACCCTTCTCCCCATCCAGATAAATCTCCCCCGCCAGCTCATCACGCCACTCCACCGCCTGATCAAACTCCAGCACCACTTCATCCTTCCCGCCTCCCGACACCACCGCCCTCACCAGATCCGGTGCCGTCACCGACCCCGCCGGAACCTTCCCATACAGATCCCGCTCCATCAAAGGCAGCACCAGATTCGCAATCTCCGCCCACCCAATCAGCGGAAAATGACACGGCCCCGGCGGCACAATCCCTAGCGTCGACATCACCCGCAGCCGTGAATACAGCCGCACCATCGTCCGC
>JAIXVE010000164.1 GCA_027483175.1 Verrucomicrobiaceae bacterium
GAGGCGGTGGCGGTGTCGCCGTGTCTGAGCAATCCGAGTGAGAGGACAGCGGTGAGCCGTGTGCAGTATGCGTTTTTCAATGCTGGTGCGGTGGCTAGGGGCGGGGAGACGGGAGCGGTGCGGGTGGGGCGGTTGCCTTGGCACAACACGGCGTACCGTACGGATCAAGTGCGGAGGGTGGTGGGTGACGAGGCGATGCTGGAGTTTGAGGCTGCGTTGCAGGAGGAGTTGTGCCGGGTTTATCCGGGTGGGAGTCTGCTGCTGGATGGCGGGACGGTGATCGGGCATCTTTACATGGGGCGTCTGTGGCCGGCGCTGCGGATGGCGTATTACGGCGGGGTGATTGTCGGGGAATGGCTGAGTGGAGGCGTTAGTGGGGCGTGGTGGAAGCGTGCGTTGCGGGTGGTGGGATTTCCTGGGGTGGCGTTTTTGCGGGTGGCGGGAGCGATGGGGAAGCTGACGGCTGGGCCTGTGAGGGAATGGGCGGCGAATGTGGTGGTGGCGATGTTGCTGGCGGTTGTGCATGCCTTTGGGGAGGGTTGGGGGAGTTGTTTCGGGAGGGGGGATGCGGCGCGGCGGAATGCGGATCTGGAGACGAGGAGGTATCGATTTGTGGGGGCGGCGGAGAGGGCGCTGTTGCTGTCGTGAAGCGGGCTGGTGGCGAGGAGAGGCGGCCGCTTTTGTCGGTGGTGGTGGTGACGGGTGGGAAGTGCGGGGTGATGGATCCGGTGCTGGCGGGGTTAGGGCGGCAGAGTTGTGAGGATGGGCAGATGGAGGTGGTGTTGGTGGATGTGGGTGGGGAGGGAGAGATGGTGGCGGGTGAGTTGGGGCGGTTTGCGTGGCGGGTGGTGCGTGTGGCGGGGGAGACGACGTGGATGGAGGCGCGGATGGCGGGCGTGGGGGCGGCGAGGGGTGCGTGGGTGGGATTTCTGGGGGATCATTTTGTGCCGGAGCCGGGATGGGCGGCGGCGCTGATGGAGGCGGCTCGGGATGGGCGGTGGGTGGCGCTGGGGAGTGTGTTTACGAATGGGAGTGAGGATTCGTGGTGGACGCGGGCGGCGCTGGTGGCGGATTACGGGCATTATCTGGCTCCGTTTGGCGGGCGTGAGGAGGGGTGGCTGGCGGGGAGCTGCATTGCGTATGAGCGGGGGTGTCTTGAGAGGAATCGGGAGAGGATTCTGGAGGTGGCGGGGGTGGATTTCACGATTCAGGAGATGATGAGATGTGAGGGATTGCGGATGCGGGTGGTGGATGGTGCTAGGGTGGGGCATCTGGCGTTTGCGGGGATTGGGGCGATGATGGCGGCGGCGTATGCGCATGCGCGATTGCTGGTGGAGGGGAGGAGGCGGTTAGGGGGTCGGGGCTGGGGGTGGCGGCTGGTGCGGCTGGCTGGGTTGGGGTTGGTAGCCCCGCTGGCGTGGGTGAGACTGGGCCGGGCGATGGGGTTTGGCGGGGTGGGTCGGCTAGTGAGTGCGTTTCCGGTGGTGGTGGCAGGGACGCTGGCGACGGTGCTGGGGGAGGCGGCGGGATTGTTGTGGGGAGCGGGCGATGCGCCGCGGCGGTTTGTGGAGATTGAACTGGGGGCGCGCCGACTGAGGTGATGAGCGGGGATGATGGGAACGAGCGGTCGGGGTTGAGTGGCAAGCAGGGCGGGCTGGTGGCCGGGGGAGCGTTCATGGTGTTGTCGCGGCTGGCGGGGTTGTTCGGGGGGTTGTGGATCATGGTGGTGCTGACGAGGCATCTTGGGGCGGCGGAGTACGGTCGGTATGCGGTGGGGATGGTGGTGCTGAGCTGGACGGCTGGGGTGGCGATGATGATGCTAGGCGGTGCGGTGGTGCCGCTGGTGGCGGGGCGGAGGGATGGGGATCGTTATGCGGTGACGATGTACCGTGCGGCGGTGGGGGCTGGGTTGGTGCTGGCGCTGGTGCTGGTGCTGGCGGCTGAGTGGGCGGAGCGGGTGGTGGGGATCCGGGGGTTGGGGTCGATGATGCGGGTGGTGGCGCTGGATGCGGTGCCTGGGGCGGCGGCGCTGGTGCATCATGGGGTGGTGGTGGCGCGGGGGGAGGGGGGTTGGGGTGCGGGGATTCCGCTGATTGGGGTGGTGGTGCAGCTAGCTGGGGTGATGTTAGGTGTGTGGGCTGGGGGAGGGGCGGAGTGGGCGGTGGGTGCGTATGCGGCGTCGAGTGTGGTGCAGTTTGTGATGGGGCGGGTGGTGAGTGGGGTGAGGCTGACGGGTAGCGAGGGGGTGAGGTTTGTGGAGTTGTGGCGGCGGACGGGGAGGATGGCGGGAGCGCAACTGATGACGCGGGTGCTGCAGAGCCTTGATCTGCCGGCGGTGCGGCGGGGTTGCGGGAGTGATGAGGTGGCGGGTTGGTATGCGGGGGCGCAGAACATTGGGGCGGCGTGTGTGATGTTGTTTTTTCCGATCGGGGGGCAGGTGCAGCGGGTGGTGGCGGCGGCGCGGAGGGACGGACGGGACGGGGAGGCGGCGGCGGCGGCGAGTGGGTTTGTGAGGGTGGCGCTGGTGTTCGGGGGTCTGGTGGTGGCGTCGTCGGTGTATGCGCGGGAGATCATGCTGATGTTTTTCGGGCGAGGGTTTGGGGGTGGAGGCGAGTTGCTGGCGGTGTTGTTGGGGACGGCGGCGTTGCGGATTCTCGGGGTGGCGGGGCGGGTGCTGCTGGCGGTGGCTGGGGAGGATGGGATGCAGGTGGTGATCCTTGCAGTGGTATCGGTGGTGGGAGGGATTGCGTATGTGGTGGTGGTGCCGTGGTATGGGGCTGTGGGGGGGGCGTGGGTGTCGGTGGTGCTGGCGGCGGTGGCGGCAGGGGTGTCGTTGCGTGGGGCGGCGCGGCGGTTGGGGATGGTGCTGCCGTGGCGGACGGTGATGCGGGTGGTGGTGGCGGGAGGTGTGGCGGCGGCGGGTGGGATGGTGGTGCCTTCGGTGATGCCTGTTTTGCTGCGGTTGGCGGTGCTGACGGTGGGGTACGGGGTTTTGCTGGTGGTTCTGGGGGAAGTGCCGAGGGGGTGGTGGAGCGTGAGGAAGCAGAGGCTGCGGCAGGGCTGGGGCGGAAAGTGAGGTTACGTTAATGGCTTGAGTTGCAGGGGATTCTGGTACAGGGATAACGGGATGGTCCATGGCTGCGGGAATGTGGTTGTGGATCTGTTGAATGTTTTCCGAGCATGCTGGAGTTGAATGCGAGAGACGGTGAAGGGGATGCTGAACCGGCGGTTTGGCTGGGAGGGAAGGGTGCGGGCAGTGGGCTGCGGGTGGATTTCAGCAACACGCGGTGGAGTGTGGTGCTGAAGGCAGGGGGGGCTGGGGATGGTGAGGAGAGGCGGCGGGCGATGGAGGAATTGTGCCGGAGGTACTGGCCGCCGATTTATGCGTGGCTGCGGCATCAGGGGCATTCGGCGCATGATGCGGAGGATCTGGTGCAGTCGCTGTTCGAGGAGATACTTGGCGGGGATGTGCTGGCGGGATTGGATCGTGACCGCGGGCGGTTCCGGTCGTTTCTGATTGCCTTGGCGAAGAACCGGGCGGTGGATGAGTATCGGAAGCGGCGGGCGGAGAAGCGTGGTGGGCGGGTGGTGATGGTGGTTTTGGATCAGGAGATGGGGGAGGCGCTGGCGGCGAGTGCGCGGGAGGGGGATTCGCCGGAGGAGGCGTTTGACCGGAACTGGGCGAGGGCGGTGATCGGGGGAGCGCTGGAGGAGTTGGAGGCGAATTATGTGGCGGCGGGGAGGAAGGAATTGTTCCGGGTGCTGAGGCCGGTGTTGTTCGGGGCGGCAGGGGAGGGCGGGTATGAGTCGATGGGGTCGGCGCTGGGGATGTCGCGCGGGGCGGTGGCGATGTCGGTGAAGCGGTTGCGGGAGCGTTTTGGGGAGTTGGTGGCGCAGCGGGTGGCGGACACGGTGGGGGGTGCGGGGGAGGTACGGGAGGAAGTGCGTTATCTTCTGTCGCTGTTTGCGAATGGATGAATATGAGCGGCGGATGGGAAGCCCATGGATGCTGTGAGGAGTGCGGTGGAGTGATTTCTGCCGGATGGGAGGACCTGGCGTGTCCGCGTTGTGCGCTGGAGGGGGCGCTGAGGTTGCTGGAAGGGGGATGGGGGGAGGAGGATGCCGGGATGGCGGTGACGGATTTCGGGGATTATGAGATTCGTGGGGAGATTGGGCGCGGGGGGATGGGGGTGGTGTACCGGGCGTGGCAGAAGTCGTTGAGTCGGCCGGTGGCGCTGAAGATGCTGCTAGGGGGTCAGATTGCGACGGTGGAGAGCGTGCAGCGGTTTCGGCTGGAGGCGGAGGCGGCGGCGCGATTGCAGCATCCGCATGTGCTGCCGGTGTATGAGACCGGGGAGCGGGAGACGTTTCTGTATTACACGATGCGGCTGATTGATCCGCCGCGGACGGTGAGTGAGTTGGTGGTTAGTGAGGCGGCGACGCGGGAGGAGCAGCGGGTGGCGGTGGAGGCGATGGCGAAGGTGGCTCGGGCGGTGGCGCATGCCCATGCGCATGGGGTGCTGCATCGGGATTTGAAGCCAGGGAATGTGCTGCTGGGCGGGGATGGGGAGCCGTATGTGACGGATTTCGGGCTGGCGAAGCTGACGCAGGAGACGGATGCGCGGCTGACGCTGAGCATGGCGGTGCTGGGGAGTCCGAGTTATCTGGCGCCGGAGCAGGCGTCGGGGAATCCGCGGGATGTGTCGACGGCGGCGGATGTGTACGGGATTGGAGCGGTGCTGTATGAACTGCTGACGGGACGGGCTCCGTTTCGCGGGGCGACGGCGCTGGCGACGCTGCGGGAGGTGATGGAGACGCCGGTTAGGCCGTTGCGTGCGGTGCGAGCGGGGATTGACAGGGATCTGGAGGTGATCTGTCTGAAGTGTCTGGAGAAGAATCCGGGGCATCGGTATGGCGGGGCGGCGGAGGTGGCGGATGAACTGGAGCGTTATCTGCGTGGGGAGCCGGTGGTGGCGCGGCCGGTGCCTGGGGTGGTTCGGTTGTGGCGGTGGTCGAAGCGGAATGTGCTGTTGTCAGTGTGGATTGCGGCGGCGCTGATGGCGTCGGTGACCGGGGTGGCTGGGGTTTGGTGGAAGTGGCGGGAGGCGGAGGCGGCGCATGTGGAGGCGGACCGGCACGCGATGGAACTGGCGTCTAACCTTTATTTTTCGACGATTGACCAGGTGGTGCTGGCGCGGAGCCAGAGTGATTTCGGGCGGGCGAGAAAGTTGCTGGAGAGTGTGAAGCCTGGGCCTGGGGAAGAGGACCGACGCGGGTTGGAGTGGGCGTTGCTGAGCCGGTTGTGTCATGGGGACGAGGAGGAAGTCCATGAGATGAAGGGCGGGGTGGCGGCGAGGGCGATGGTGTGGTCGCCGAGTGGTGCGGAGCTGGTGCTGGCGATGGCGGACGGGCGGTTGGAGGTGCGGGATGCGCAGAGCTTGAAGATTACCGGGGAATGGCGGGTGGACGGGGGGCCGTGGGAGCGGATGCTGATGAGTCCGGATGGGGAGCATGTGCTGCTGTTAGGTGAAAACGGGGTGGTGGTGGAGGAGTTGAAGGGGCGGCGGACCGTGTTCCGGGAGGATGGGGAGGGGCGTGACGCGGCGTGGCGTGATGGGAAGCGCGTGCTGGTGGCGAGGCCGGAGGCTGGTGGGGAGAGCGGGGGAGTGTGGCAGTTGGTGTTAGGCGGGGCGGCGGCGATGGAGCGGTTGACGGGGGAGGTGCATGCGCCGCTGGCGGTGAGTGCGGACGGGGGAACGGCGGCGGCGGCGCATGGGGAGGATCGGTGCCGGTTGTGGGATCTGAGGACGGGGGGGACGTTAGGAGAATTTGCGGTGCTGCTGCGCGGGGAGGATACGGCGGCGATGGCGTTCCGGCACTGGCGGCTGGTGCGGGTGGCGGTGAGCGGGGATGGGAAGTATGCGGCGGGGGCGTGGGTGCATCCGGGGAGCGGGGCGCGGGTGCTGGTGCAGGAGCGCGGGAAGGAGCGGCCGTCGTCGATGGACACGTTCAGTCGGGCTCCGGCGGTGCTGGCGTTTCATCCTGGAGGGGAAGCGCTGCTGGTGGCGGAGACGGGA
>JAIXVE010000141.1 GCA_027483175.1 Verrucomicrobiaceae bacterium
CCGGAATAACCGGAAACAGGGCTGCTAACTCAACTCGACCCCCAACGGATTTACTTGATCAGCGGCGGCCTCTAAAGGGGCGGCACCCCCGTGTCCAGAAGCCTATGGGATGGGAGTGAATGAGTTTTGCCCACGTTGTGAGGCTCGGGTTGGAGTTGGTGTTGAAGGCGCGGCCGTTGGGTCGGAAGTCTGCCGGGGGTTGGCAGGTGCCGAAGGGTAAAGCGATGGGTTTGCCGCTGATTCCCGAGAATCAATGGACGGAAGCGGCGCATGAAGATTAGTTTTGACACCAGCATTGCGGTGTATGCCTGCAATGAGAGCTGAGGAGCAGCCTTCGGCTATCGAGTTTTTGAGTTCGCTCGCCCTGAGGCAATATGTGGTGATCTCGGAGTTCATGCTGGTCGAGCTGTATCTGAAGCTGCGGAATGCGAAGATCTTCCGGGAGCCAATGACGGCATCTGAGGCTGTGGAAGTGTGTCAGGGATTCCGTTCCAACGCGAATTGGGAGCTAGTCAATGAAGGTGCTGAAATAGACTTGGTGTGGCGGCAGGCGGCGAGGCGGGATTTGGCCATTAGAAGGATCGTGGACCTGCGTCTTGGGCTTTCGCTGGTGAGATGCGGTGTAACCGATTTCGCCACCGTGAATACCAAAGCCATTCAAGGGATGGGTTTTGTCAATGTCTGGAATCCACTCGCGGTATGATGAAATTAAAAGGGGGCACGATTGCTCGTGCCCCCCGTGAGGAAACGGATGAGGGATTGTTAGCGGCGGCGGCGGCGGCGGGTGACGAGGCCGATCATGCCGGAGGCGAGGACCAGGGCGGTGGCTGCGGATCCGGGCTCGGGGACGGCGGATGGGCTGACGTTGATGTTGTCGATCCCTATGTTGGCATCCCCAGAGACCGTGAAGCTTGTGATATTGGACCAGTTCGGCGCCACAGTCTGCACAGTCGTCACATTGTTGTAGGATGTGCTGAGTGATCCGCCTCCGAAAACAAGGGCGTTAATAGTGATGTTGACGGAGTTGCCGAAAGCTCCCCCGATGTCCAAGGAGGTGAGATCGAACGGCCCATTGTCGGCGCTGGAAACTGTGGTAGTGGTATAGGGCGAATTGAAGGCAAAGTAATGGGATGCGAAACTAACCATTGGGGCGCGAATCACAGTATAGTCATCGCTCGCTGTCACCAGGAAACCGTTTTCTGAGAAGGGCGTTCCCGGATTCTGACCGGAATTACCGAAAGTGATGACTGCGGCGTTTGCGGAGATCGAAAGGGAGCCGAGGAAGGGTGCCGCATATTTGGCGCAGATGAACTGGCGGGATTTGTGGAGGAATGAACTCACGGTTTGTCGAAGTGTTGTTTAAGCTCGAAGCTGACGGTTGGGCTGGCCTTCGGTGGCTTCGAGAAATCCAGCCGAGGGTGCGGGGTGCTAGCAGTGATGTGCTGGCCCGTCAACGGAGTTTTTAATGTTTCGGAACTGGGGTGAGGGTGCTGATGCTGAGGCAGTCACGGAGTGATTCATATGTGTGGGCGGACGGTGGATTGTGGTGGGGGGGAGTGGAGGGAGAGGTCGGGTGATGGGGTGATGGGGTGGAAGTGGAGGGCTTTCGGGCTTGGAGGGAACGGACTGGAAAGTCCGTTCTACGGTGGTGAGGTGAGGCGGCGAGCGATGGGGAGGGGGGATGCAATGAAAAAGGGGGCACGATTGCTCGTGCCCCCGTGAGGAAACGGATGAGGGATGATTAGCGGCGGCGGCGGCGGGTGACGAGGCCGATCATGCCGGAGGCGAGGACCAGGGCGGTGGCTGCGGAGCCGGGCTCGGGGACGGCGGAGGGGCTGACGACGATGTTGTCGACCGCTGTACGTATATCTGAAGAGATCGTGAAGCTCGTGATGTTGGACCAGTTCGGCGTCACATTCTGCAAGGCCGTCACGTTGTTGTACGTGGTGCTGAGGGTCCCGCCTCCGTAAACAAGTGCGTTGATGGTGACGTTGGAAGGCATGAAGAAGAACCACGGATACGTCCCAATGTCGAGGGAGGTGAGATCGAACGGTGAGCTGTCGGCGCTGGTAACCGTGACGGTCGTGTAGGGGGCGTTGAAGTCCAAGTAAAGGGAGGAGAAATTACCCACGGGGCCCTCGATTCCAACATCGGAGTTCGATGGGGTTACCACGAAACCAGCTTCCGAGTAAGAGGCGAAGTTGTGCTGGCTGCTGCTACCGAATGTGAGGACTGCGGCGTTTGCGGAGATTGAAAGAGAGCCGAGGAGGAGTGCCGCATATTTGGCGCAGAAGAAATGGCGGGATTTGTGCAGGGACGAATTCACAGTTTCTTGGATTGGTGTTTAAGCTCGAAGCTGACAGTCGGAATGGCCTTCGGTGTCTTCGAGAAATCCACCCAAGGATGCGGCGCGCTAGCAGTGGTGCGCGGGCCCGTCAACGGGGTTTTTAATGGTTCGGGAGTGGGGTGAGGGTGCTGATGCTGAGGCAGTCACGCGGCGATTCATGTGTGTGGGCGGACGGTGGATTGTGGTGGAGGGGAGAGTGGAGGGAGAGGTGGGGTGGTGGGGGGAAGTGGAGGGGTTTCTGGTTTGGAGGGAACGGACTGGAAAGTCCGTTCTACGTTGGTGAGGTGAGGTGAGGTGGGGTGTGGTGTGATGGGTTTATGGAGCAGGAGACGAGGAGCTGGTGGGGCCAGTCGGTGAAGTTAGTGACCTGGCCCCGGGAGCGGACGCGTTGGAGGCGGGAGAGGGGGAGGTCGGCGAAGAGCCATGGGGAGTCGGTGGGGAGGGGGCCGGAGGCGAGGATACCGTCGTTAGGGAAGCCGATGTCGACGGGGGAGAAGGCGGCTGGTTCGCCGGTATTGATGTCGAGGGCGGGGGACCATGGGGCGGAGCCGGCGGTGGGGGCCTGGAGGACGAAGCATTGCTGTTCGAGGGCGCGGGCGCGGCAGCTGAGGCGGACGCGATGGTAGCCGGCGTCGGTGTCGGTGCAGCTGGGGACGAGGAGGATGGAGGCCCCGGCTTCGGTTAGTTGGCGGGCGAGGAGGGGGAATTCGGAATCGTAGCAGATGAGGATGCCGACGCGGGCTCCGGGGATGTCGAAGACGTTGAGCGAGCGGGAGCCGGAGATGAGCCATTGTTCGCGTTCGAAGCGGGTCATCTGGATTTTATCCTGGAAGCGGGATTGGCCGTCGGGGGTGCAGAGCCATGCGCGGTTGGTGTAGGAGCCGTCTGGTTGACGCCATGGGAAGGAGGCGGCGAGGATGGTGATGCCGAGGGAGGTGGCGAGGTGGGAGTGGGCGGCGAGGAAGGGATCGCGCCATTGCTGGAGGTCGGCGATGCTGGCGTGGAGGTTGGCGCGGAGGTCGTCGGGCTGGAAGCTAGTGAGTTCCATGGCGGCGTATTCCGGGAAGACGAGGAGGGAGGCACCGGAGGCGGCGGCGTCGCGGGTGAGGCGGTCGAGTTTCGCGAGCCATGCGTCGAAGTTTTCGAGGCGGTCGATGGGGTAGCGGCAGAGGGCGGCCTTCATGGGTTAGGGAGAGGTTTGGTCCAGAAGGTGAGGGATTGTGAGGTGGGGGCTGGGCTGCCGATTTCCAGCCATGTGAAATGGGTCTGGAGATGGGTTTTGGAGAAGCCGCGGTTTTGCCAGAAGGAGTCGAGTGGTTGGTAGTCGGTGGGGCGGCGGGGGTCGGAGGGGAGACGGTCGACGGCGCAGAAGGCGGCGAGCTGGATGCCGGGGGTGGCACGGGCGCAGCGTTCGCGTTCCGTGAAGAAGCGGACCCCGATGCCGCGGCCGCGCCATGCGGGGTCGAGGATGGATTCGCCGAAGTAGAAGACGGATTCCGGGGGGATGCCGGCGTTGCGGAAGGGCGCCTGGACGGAATCGGGTTCGCGGATGAGGGGGATGGCGGTGCTTACGCCGACGACGGAGGTGGCGGATCGGGCGACGACGAGGACGGCGTCGGGTGCGGCCGCGTAGGTGCGGAGGTACTCGGCTTCGTGTTCCATGGTGCCCTCGTAGAGATAGGGCCATGCGTGGAAGACGGAGATGCGAAGGCGAGCGGCGTCGTGGAGGAACGGGAGGATGTCTGCGCCGCGGTGGGTTGAGATGGTGATCTCTGGTGGGGTCATGGGAAGGAGATGTGGAAAGTGGGGCGGGGGCAGGTGCCAGCGCGAAAATGAGGGGACGCGCTTGCGATTGGGTGAGGCCGCATGTTTGGTGGAGGGAAATTATGTCAGCTGATTTGTCGCGAGTGTTTTCTGCAGCCCTGCATGGGGTGGATGCGTTGGAGGTGGAGATTGAGGTGAACGAGGCGGATTCCGGGGAGGTGACGGGGACGACGGTGATTGTGGGGTTGCCTGATGCGGCGGTGCGGGAGAGTCGGGACCGGGTGTGGACGGCGATCTCGAATTCCGGCTATCCCGGGGCGAAGGCGTGCCGGACGACGATCAATCTGGCTCCGGCGGATTTGAGGAAGGAGGGGCCGAGTTTTGATCTGCCGATTGCGGTGGGGATGATTGCGAACCGGGTGGACTATGCGGAGGGGCGTGGTTTTGACCGGTTCTGCATGGTGGGGGAACTGGCGCTGAACGGGACGGTTAGGCCGGTGAAGGGGATTCTGTCGATTGCGTTGTGTGCGCGGGCGTGCGGGCGGGACGAGGTGATCGTTCCGTGGGAGAATGCGGAGGAGGCGAGCATTGTGGAGGGGGTGACGGTGATCGGGGTGAGGAGCCTGCGGGAGGCGTTCGAGCATGTGACGGGCCGGGCACCGCTGCTGCCGATGGCGCGGCGGACGATGGCGGATTTTGCGGTGGGTCAGGAGTGGGAGATTGATTTTGCGGATGTGAAGGGACAGGAGAATGTGAAGCGGGCGCTGGAGGTGGCGGCGGCTGGCGGGCACAATCTGCTGATGGTGGGGCCGCCGGGGACGGGGAAGTCGATGCTGGCGAAGCGGCTGGCGACGATCATGCCGTCGATGACGGAGGAGGAGGCGATCGAGACGACGAAGATTCACAGCATTTGCGGGATGCTGGAGGCGCGGAGGCAGTTTCTGATTCACCGTCCGTTTCGGGCTCCGCACCATACGATTTCGGATGCTGGGTTGTTAGGCGGGTCGACGAATCCGAGTCCTGGGGAGGTATCACTGGCGCATCACGGCGTGTTGTTTCTGGATGAGCTGCCGGAGTTCAATCGGTCGACGCTGGAGGTGATGCGGCAGCCATTGGAGGACGGGCGGGTGACGATTTCGCGGGCGTCGGGGAGCATGACGTTTCCCTCGAGGTTCATGCTGGTGGCGGCGATGAATCCGTGTCCATGCGGGTATTACGGGGATTTGAAGCGGGAGTGCCGGTGCGGGGCGTCGCAGATACAGCGGTACCGGCAGCGCATCAGTGGGCCGTTGCTGGACCGGATTGATCTGCATGTGGAGGTGCCGCTAGTGGAGTACGGGCAACTGGCGCGGGCGCGGGAGGGGGAGACGTCGGCGGCGGTGCGGGCGCGCGTGGAGGCGGCGCGGGGGATTCAGCAGATGAGGTATCGAGGGACGGGGATCACGTGCAATGCGGCGCTGACGCCGCGGTTGCTGAAGGAGCACTGTGCGATTGATGACGAGACGTCAGGGTATCTGGAGACGGCGATGAATCAGCAGAATCTGAGTGCGCGGGCGCACGATCGGATTCTGAAGGTGTGCCGGACGATTGCGGATTTGCAGGGGTCACGGGTGATCACGGGTGATCACATGCTGGAGGCGCTGGGGTACCGGTCGCTTGATCGGAATCTGCTGGGTTGAGCGGGGCGCGGGATGAGTGGACGGGCGCGGTGGACAGGAGAGCGAGGATTTCGGTCCAGCGGAGCGGGAGGGAGGAGAGCGGCCGGCGCAGGGTGACGAAGCGTGTGTTCCGGGTGGTTTCGGGGCTGCGGCGGACGGCGGTGCGGTGGGCGGGAGAGCGGACGAAGGCGTCCTGGGAGGCCATGTCGCGCCATGCGGTGATGGTCCATGCCTTGTTGCCGATGAATTCGAAGCGGAACGCGTGGCCGAGGAGACCGGGTTGTGAGGGGAGGTCGGCGAGGACCTTGCGGGTATCTTCGAAGAACGCGCGACGCTGGCTTTGGCGATGTTCGGTGGCGCTGATGGTGACGATGGCGAGGTGGTCTGGTGGGAGCGATCCGTCCGTTGCGAGAGTGGTGGGGCTATAGCGGGCGGTGTAGGCGCAGCTGGTGAGGATGTCGGCGAGGTTGCTTAGACTGAGCATGCCAAGGAATCCGGGTTTTCGGGTCGTGCGGGGAACGGCGGCGCGCATGGGGGCGAGGGTATGAGGCGTTTCTATAGAACGCCGGGCTTGGGCGGGGTGGTAGCCAGAGCGTTGCTCTGGGCCGGTATGCGGTGTCCCGTTGGGACACAATGAGCGGACAGGCTTCTTGGGGGGCGACGAGGGAGCTGGGGCGCGGGCCAGCGAAGCGGGGAGTGGATAGATAGACAGGCCTCTTGGAGGGCGTGGGGGTTCAGAGGGTGGGGGGTGTCAGTCATGAGGGACCATGCGCGGAGTGGACAATTAGACAGGCTTCTTGAGTGGATGAGCGGTCAGGCCCCTCTGGGGGCGTGAGTGGATAAGTGGACAGGGCTCTTGGAGGCAGCGCGGAAGGGAGGCCGAGTGGTGGTGGACAATTAGACAGGCTTCTTGGAGGGGGGCGGGGGAGTGGATATGTGGACAGGCCTCTTGGAGGGGGCGTGGGGATCAGGGGGTGGGGGGTGTCATGGAGGCGATGATTTTTCCGATGATGCGGACGCGGAGGGAGCGGGGGGCGGTCATGAGGGACCATGTGAGGAATTTGGAGCGTGGGCCGGGGGTGGCGGTCATGCGGCGGCCGAGGGCGGCGAGGGTGGCGCGGGCGACGGTGGCTGGGTTGTCGGCTCCGGACATGACCATGCGGGCGCGGGCGGCGAATCCGGTGTGGACGGGGCCTGGGGCGGCCGCGAGGACGGCGACGCCGTGGGGACGGAGTTCGAGGTGGAGTGCTTCGGCGAGGGATTGGATGTAGGCTTTGGTAGCGGCGTAGTGGGCGGCGCGGGGAGCGCCCTGGAATCCGAGGAGCGAGCCGAAGAAGATGATGCCGCCGCGGCGGCGGGCGGCGAGGCGGGTGGCAAAGTGGTGGGCGAGCAGGAGGGGGGCGCGGCAGTTGACGTGGAGCATGGCGAGTTCGTTCTGCGCGTCTGAGGTGAGGAAGTCGCCCGAGGTTCCGAAACCGGCGGCGGTGACGACGAGGCCGATGTCGATGGTGGCGGTGGCGGCGAGGAGTTTGTCGATGTCGTCCGTGCTGGTGAGGTCAGCGGGGTGGGCGATGAACGAGCGATGGGAGCCGTGTTGTTTTGTGAGGTCGGTGGCGAGAGCGGACAGAGCGGTGGCGTTTCGGGCGACGAGGAGGAGATCGAAGCTCTGGGCGGCGAGGAGTTTCGCGAGTTCGAGGCCGAGTCCGGAGGAAGCGCCGGTGACGAGCGCCCATGGGCCGTAGGTGGTGAGGAAAGGGGAGGGTCGGGCGGGATATTGGGTGACGGCCATCATGCTTGCAAAATGAAAGCATGATGCTTGTGGATTGCAAGTATGAAATCCCTGATGTATGCGAGGGGTAGTGAATCAGAGATCCATGAATCGAGCGGTGGGGGAGAAGGAGGGGGTGAAGGGGGCGAGCGGCCGACGTTCGCCTTGTCCTGTGGCGTGCTGTCTTGATCTGATGGGGGACCGGTGGACCCTGCTGGTGGTGCGGGATCTGATGATGGGGGCCGAGCGGTTCAAGGAGTTCACGGCGTCGCCGGAGGGGATTCCGACGAATATCCTGAGCGACCGGTTAGGGCGATTGCTGGAGAGCGGGGTGGTGGTGCAGGTGGCGGCGGCAGATGGGTCGAGGCACCCGGCTTACCGGCTGACGGAGAAAGGGCGGGAACTGATTCCGATATTGGGGGCGATGCGCGACTGGGGGCTGAAGTGGGAGGAGGGGACGCGAGTGATGGCGGGGCGGGAAGGGTGAGGGCGGGGCGGATACGGCTAGGGGCGCAATCCCGTTGGGATTGGGGTCACAGGCAGGATGCCCGTGCCACTTTGCTTGCGACGGAGGGGGTGTCAGCGGAGGATGAAGGGGATGCCCATGGATTCCATGAGTTTCTTTTCGGAGGCGAGGTATTGGTCGCCGAGTTTGGCGAGGCCGCCTGATTCGCGGAAGGTTTTGAGGAAGGCGTTGACGCCTGTGAGGAGGGAATCGTTGCCTTTTTTGAGGCCGATGGCCCATGCTTCCTCGCGGATGGGCTGGAGGAGGGCGCGGGTGGTGTCCTTGTTTTTGAGGTGATAGGACAGGATGGAGAGCTGGTCGTAGATGAAGGCGTCGGCGCGGCCCTGAGCGACTTCGAGGACGCAGGCGCTTTCGTCGTCGAGGGAGGTTAGGGGTGCGTCCGGGTAGGTGGCGCGGACGAAGGATTCGCCGGTGGTGCCGAGTTTGGCGGTGAAGCGGGTGCCGGGTTTGGCGAGGTCGGCGGCGGATTGGATAGGGGTTTTGGTGCCGACGAGCATGGCGATGGCGGTGAAGGCGTAGGGATCGGAGAAGTCGATGGACTTGCGGCGGTCATCGCTGGCGGTCATGGCGGAGATGGCGCAGTCGATTTTCCCTGATTTGAGTGCGGCGATGAGGCCTTCGAAGGGGAGGGGTTCGAGGGTGAGCGGGCGGTTGAGGGAAGCGGCGAGGGCTTCGGCGATGCGGACGTCGACGCCGTCGGGTTCGCCCTTGGGGTTTTTGAATTCGAAGGGCGGGTAGGTCATGTCCATGCCGATGATGAGCGGCTTGGTGCCGGGGGTGCCGGTGGTGGCCTTGGAGGAGGCGGCGGGGTCCGAGCAGGCGGCGAGGGCGGCGAGCGGAGCGAGGCGGAGGAGATGACGGCGGTTCATGGCGGTGTGTGGAGCGGGAATCAGGCTGGTGAGGCTTGTGCTTCAGCAGCTTTGGCGGCATCGCTCTCTGATTTCATGCGTTTTTTGACGGTTTCGCGGGCTGCGCCGAGGAGGATGGGGCAGAGGTCGAGGCAGAGGAGCGGGATGGGCTGGCCGAGTTCCGGGGCGGACGATGGGGCGGAGGTTTTGTCAGGCGGGAAGCCGGCCCATGGGGTGGTACCGTCGAGATTCCAGAGGACCTTGCGGAGACAATTGCCGTCGTGGCAGGAGGAAGTGACGAGGGATTCGGCTTCGGAGTCGCGGATGAGCCCGGTGACGCGGTACATGCCGGACTGGCGGTTGAACGTGTCGCGGAGGGAGCAGGCGGAGGCGGTGCCGTCGAGCCAGCGGAGCCAGTTGGCGAGGGCGGCTGGGTAGAGGAAGTCGAGGGCGAGGCGGAGGGAGGCGAGGTCCGGGAGGGAAGCGATCCAGCCGGAGGGGAGGTTAGGGGCGGAGTGGAGCGGGCGGTAGTTGCCTGCGGCGTCCCATTTGGCTAGTTCGCGGAGGGCTTCCGGGGAATCGAGTGGTTTGAGGGAAGCGGGGTCGGCGGAGGAATCGGCGTGGTGGCGGAGTTGCCAGCCTGAGCCGTGCGGGGTGATGGAGATTTCGCCGATGGAGGCGCCGCCGGCGGCGAGCCACGAGGCGAGAGCGGAGTTGATGGAGCTGGGCATGAGGGAGGGTCAGGCGGCGGGTTTGTGATTGGTGTCGAAGGCGGCGATCTGGTCGAGCATGACTTCGGCGAGGAGAGGTTCGGTGCCGATGGCGCTGGAGTAGTAGATCTGGCGGCCGTGGAGGTGATAGGGGTTGCGGCGGAAGACCTCGATCTGGCTGGCGGCGGCGGTAGGTTCGGATTCCATGCCGAGGAGGACGGGGATGTCCTGGAACGAGTGGAGCCCGTCGGCGATGAAGAAGGGGACGACGATGACGTTAGGGGCGGAGGTGAGAGTGGCCCAGTCGGCGATGAGTGGTGGTTCTTCCATGTAGGCGTCGATGACTTCTGCGAAGCCGCAGTTCATGGCGCGGATGATTTCGACCTGGTCCTTGATGGCCTTGGTGGAGTTGTCATTGAGGCCGGTGCCGTGGCCGACGATGATGAGACTGCACTCGGTGAGAGGGATGCCTTCGGCGACTTCGGCGGCGCGTTTGAGGAGGAGCCGCGTCATGGAAGGGTGGATGCCGACGGGGTCGGTGTAGTGGGCGACGGTGTGGCCGAGGTCGGTGGTGCGGCCGGAGAGGCCGAATTCGCGCGGGATGACATTCTGGGTGAAGTAGCCCTCGCTGATGAAGTTGGGGACGATGTAGACTTCCGGGGAATCGACCATGCGGAGGACCTCGCGCATGGAGGGTTCTTCCTTCCAGAAGGCGCAGTGGACTTCTGAGAAGAGACCGGTGCGGCGGATGGTGTCGGCGTGGTCGTGGGTGGGCTGGGAGGAATCGGGATTGAGCGTGGAGCCGTGGCCGACGAGGATGAGAGCGGATGAAGGTTTTGGGGAGATCATGGGGAAGTGGAGAGAAGGTGGACGGCGGCGAGGCGAGGCGGGGCTTGCATGGATTCGCGGAGGCGGGTAAACGCAAGGCAATGATGCGCTTCACGATACGCCTGCTCGCTGCTGCTGGACTGTCCCTGCTTGCGGTGGGATGTGCCTCGAAACCGAAGACGACGGCGGTTTACCGGGGGAATCGGGCGGCATTGGTGAACGGGCGGGCGGTGGCACCGGCGGGGGTGCCGAGGGCGGTGCGTGCGGCGATTGCGGCGGGGAACCGGATTCAGAGGGTGCCGTATCAATATGGGGGCGGGCATGGGCGGCCGTCGCGGGGATTGGATTGTTCGGGGTCGGTGTCGTATGTGTTGAAGGCGAGCGGGTTGCTGGCGTCGCCGCTGACGAGCGGGGAGTTTCGGAAGTATGGGACGGGTGGGGTGGGTCGGTATATTACGGTGTATGGGCGGGACGGGCATGTATTCATGACGGTGTGCGGGTTGCGATTGGACACGTCGAACAGCGGGAACGGGCATGCGGGGCCGAGGTGGAGCACGAAGCCGAGGAATGTGCGCGGGTTTACGGCGCGGCATCCGCGTGGGTACTGACGCGGGGGCAGGGTTGGGTTGAATCCGCGGGACCGTGGGAGGGACGGGCTTGAAATCGGGCGCTGGCGTGCTGCCTGCAGTGAGAGATTTTCCAGGAGCTATGAAGTATCACGTGAAACAGAGAACAGAAGTGCTGGCGGTGCTGCTGGCGATGGTGGTGCCTGCGGTGGCGATTCATGAGAAGAATGCGGGGCCGAAGGATGTGGAGATTCGGTTCAAGTTGCCGGTGCCGAAGCCATTGAGTCCGGAGGAAGCGCTGAAGGCGTTTCGGGTGGAGGCTGGGTATCGTGTGGAACTGGTGGCGGCGGAGCCGTTGGTGGAAGCGCCGGTGGCGATGAGCTGGGATGAGCGCGGGCGGCTTTATGTGGTGGAGATGCGTGGGTACATGCAGGATGTGACGGGGGCGAAGGATCTGGAGCCCAAGGGGCGGATTCGGTTGCTGGAGGACACGGATGGGGATGGGCGGATGGACAAGGCGACGGTGTTTCTGGATGGGTTAGTGCTGCCGCGTGCGGTGATGGCGGTGAATGGTGGGGTGCTGGTGGGTGAGCCACCGCAGCTGTGGTTCTGCAAGGATGATGACGGGGATGGGAAGAGTGACCGGAAGGAGGCCGTGGCGGATGATTTCGGGAGCCGGACGGGGCAGCCGGAGCACATGGCGAACACGCCGGTGTGGGCGATGGACAATGCGGTGTGGGTGGCGGGCTGGGGGACGCGGCTGAAGTTGCGGGGAGGCGTCTGGAGCAAAGACAGCGGACTGGGGCGCGGGCAGTATGGATTGTGTCAGGACGATGCGGGGCGGTTGTTCTTCAATTACAATTCGGATCTGCTGCGGTGCGATCTGCTGCCGGCCGAGGCGTTTGTGAAGAACCCGATGCTGCGGAGCACGACGGGGGTGAATTACCGGGTGATTGCGGATCAGAGCGTGTGGCCGGGGCATCCGACGCCGGGGGTGAATCGTGGTTATGAGCCGAAGACTTTGAGGGAGGACGGGTCACTGACGTCGGCGACGGCGGCGTGCGGGGCGTTGATATACCGCGGGGATGCGTTGCCGGATTTCCGTGGGAATGCGTTTATTCCGGAGCCGTCGGGGAATCTGGTGAAGCGGGCGGTGCTGAAGGAGAAGGACGGCGTGGTGAGCGGGGAGAGTGCGGAGCGCGGGCGGGAGTTTCTGGTGTCGACGGATGAACGGTTCCGGCCGGTGCAGGCGGTGGATGGGCCTGACGGGGCCTTGTACATTGCGGATCTGTATCGCGGCGTGCTGCAGCATTCGGGTTTTCTAACGCATTATCTGGTGGCGAACATCGAGGCGCGGCAACTGCTGGCTCCATTGGATGGCGGGCGGATCTGGCGGGTGGTTCGTGAGGGAGCGGAGCGGCGGAAGCCGGTGACGGTGCCGGTCGGGGCGCGGGAGCGGGCGGCATTGCTGGGGCACGCGAATGGATGGGTGCGGGACACGGCGCAGCGGTTGCTGGTGGAGACGGGCGGGGAGGAAGTGGTGGCGGCGGTGAAGGCGGTGGTGGAGGACAAGGGACAGCCGGCGCTGGCGCGCCTGCATGGGTTGTGGGTGCTGGATGGGTTAGGGTCGGTGGCGCCGGAGATGCTGGTGGCGGCGATGCGGGACGGGGAGGCGAGGATTCGGGCGGCGGCGGTGCGGATGGCGGGGCGGGAGATGGCGGCGGAACTGGCGGCGATGGCGGATCCTGACAGACTGGTGGAGGCGCATCTGGCGTTGAAATTGTCAGCGATGTCGCTGCCGGAGACGGATGCGGCGCTGGCGCGGTTGCTGGTGTCGGGTGGTGCGGAGGTGGCGCTGGTGCGGGAGGCGGCGATGACTGGGTTGCGGGGTCGGGAGGTGGAACTGGCGAAACTGCTGGTAGGTCAGGCAGGTGGGGATATTGCGGCGGCGGCGATGGGGGAGATGCTGGCGGGGGCGGGGGGTGCGGCGGGGAAGGCGGGGCCGTTTGCGGCGATGCTGGAGCTGGCGGCGTCGCGACCGGCTGGGGATGCGGTGCAGGTGGCGCTGTTGAAGGGATTGGGGTCGGCGGGGAATGGAAAAGTGGCGAAGATGGTGTGGGTGGGGGAGGAACCGGGGGTGCTGGTGAAGATGAGAGGGGCGTTGACGGGTGGGGCGGGGAAAGCGCTAGCGGTGGTGGAGGGCCGAGTGGGTTGGCCGGGGAAGCCGGGGGTGGCTGCGCCGCCGGTGGTGAAGCCGCTGACGGCGGAGGAGACGGCGCTGGCGGAGAAGGGACGGGTGATTTACGGGACCTTGTGCGGGGCTTGTCATCAGCCGCACGGGTATGGACTGGACGGACTGGCGCCGCCGCTGGTGGACAGTGAGTGGGTGTTAGGGAAGCCCGAGGTGGCGGCGCGGATTGTGCTGCACGGGCTGGCTGGGCCGGTGAAGGTGGGGCCGAAGACGTGGAATCTGGCGATGCCGCCATTGCCGCAGCTGAGTGACGAAGACATTGCGGGAGTCCTGACGTATCTGCGGCGCGAGTGGGAGCACGGGGCGTCGCCGGTGGGGGTGGCGGAGGTGGCGGCGGTGCGGGCGGCGAATCGGGAGCGCGTGCTGCCGTGGACGGCGGAAGAACTGAGTGGGAAGGGGAAAGCGAAAGGGAAGGGGAAGTGAGGGGGCTGGCTAGCTGATCGTTCGATGTCGATCGGTTTCCACTCCATCATCGCCTCGTGGAAAGACTCCGCCCTGACCGCTCCAGTGAGAACAAAGGCGCTTCCGTGTTCCGGAAGATCACCAAATCCGCGGCGATCGACGACCGCGCGGAACGGCTTCCCAGGAGGATTCCCGAACGGCGCTGCCGGAGGACTTCGCCGGGTCCCGGGCGATGGTTTTGGTGACATGGCGGGTGGTGGTTTGTGCAGAAGGAGGAGCAGACACGCTGGAAGCTGAGGTTCGCCCGCAGTTGGCTGCTTCCTATCGCTGCAGATCACAGAAGCCCCTGCCCGGACTGAAGGATTCTGTTGCCGACCCGGTCAAAAATGATAGCCTTGGCGGAAGTTATGAAGCAGCCCGCCTTGGCCCGCATTGCTCAGAGTCAAGCTGAGCGAAAGCTGAGATCGGCTATCAAGCCGATCGGGCAGACGACGGGAACATTCCTCAGTCGTGGTGCAGCTACTGGACGATCCGTGGCACCGGCGGCTGGATGTAATGCGATGGAATATTCACATCCTCTTTGGAATGCTAATGTGGCAAATGCGAACTGGAAGGTGTCCCTTAAGCCGTGGCGAGAAATGGTTTATCCGATAATACAGATTGTGAGGCTGCTGATGGCAAGCTTAGGTCTAATTATGGCAGCTCCGGCCTTCGCGAAGAACGAAAGCAACTGGACGCTCAGTTGGGAGGTTCTGTTTTACAATAATGAAGACACTATCAGCGAGATTGAAGTTCGCGTATTGAATCAGGGGGCCTCGTTTGCCTATCAACGTGCGAGCGCGTTTTCTGAAGCAAATGGATTTTTTATCAAGATTGCGACGGTTGACAAACAAGCCGCCGTTTTTACCGCAGGGCGGCAGGCACCGTTATTCGGCAATGCTGCGGTTGTGCCGATTAAATCCGGCGAGGCGATTGCCTTTGTAGCCAAGGTTCCACGACTCCCTCCGAACTCCCGCTTTCTGCTTGATTGTGAATGGACTGGCACGCTGGAGGACCCAACAATCAGTTTAGGAGATTTGGACTTGATGACTGATGCTGATGGTCTGATCGAAAACATCGAGAGTAGCTCGCGTTCAAAACTGGTTGATGTAATGGTCAGGGACAAGGAAAGTCAGGCAGCAGGTGCGTATGGGCATAATCCCGTAGATATATTTTCGAGTTCCTTTTTAAACTCAGATCATCCCGCAGCGGACTGGTTGTTTGCCGGGAATTCTGCCGAAAGGGTCGACTCGATTCCCGGGCAGATCACGAGTAGAAAGCGCGCTAATCTCTTTGACTCTTCACCACGACGCGTGGAAACAGGAAACGAGGCTAATCATGAAAGGGAGTATGGGAAACATCAATTGACGGATGCTCTGTGGTGGCTGGTAGGCTTTTTAGGCGGCGGTGCGCTGTTTGCCTACTTGCGATTCAATGGTCGTCGCAAGCGGCGATCCATTCGGTGATTGCTTCAATGACGCGAGTAGTAGATCGGGGTTTTCGGAGGAGCCTGGCCTGCGGCCAGAGCGCAACCATCTGGAGTTCAAGTTGCGCCTTCGGATTTCAGGTGCCGTGGGAAACTATGGAGATACAGGGAAGTGCAGAAGTGTTTAGTTATGCGGAATGGGATTCAAATTGGTGGAAGCTGGACTGTAGGGATTTAGGGGATCAGGGTAATTCACCGGTGTCGTGAGTTTCCTCAATTGTGGTGCGAGCAGCCGTCCGGCACGGAAGCTAAGGGGCTAATTACCTGTGAGGGGGCGGGCTAGCTGGGAGGTGTTTGTGGGATGGGGCAGGGGAGGCCGGGGGAGAAGCCTGCGGGGATGGTGTGGCAGGGGAGGCCGAGGGGGAGGAGGTTGAGGGCGGCGGTGTTGAGGGCGCCGTGGTGGATGCGGAGGACGGCACCGGAATCGCCCGAGGCGGAGAAGAGGTCGGGGAGAGAGGAGATGAGGTGTTGGCCGGTGATGGGTGGGAACATGGTGGTGCCGCGGAAGTAGTGGTGGCCGTTGCGTTCGACGTGAGGGATGCCGAGGGCGTTCATGACGGCGAGGTCCTGGAGGAGGGCGACGGGGCCGATGTTGGAGAGGTCTTCGCCGCTGAGGATGGCTCCGGCGGCGGAGGTGGAGGCGAGGTTGGCGAGCCCCTTGACGAGACCTTTGCAGTTTTTGTGGCTAGTGCCGGAGTAGCCGAGGGCGAGGGCGCGGGGGAGGGAATCGAGGGAGGCGTCGGCTTCGTCGATGATGACGGGCGGGTGGTGGTCCCATGCGGCGAGGCCCTGGCCGGTGGCGTCGGTGAGGGAGTGGTCGCGGTGGAGCGGTTGTTCGATGAAGAGGAGACCTTGGTTGAGCCAGCGGGCGAGGGTGGGGTGGGAGTTCCAGTGGTTCCAGTGGTCGTGGAAGACGCGGATGTCGGGGAAGTTTTCGTTGGCGTCGAGTGTGAAGCGGGCGCGGGGCGGGAGGAGGGCGGCGAGGCGGAGGAGACGATGGGTGTCGGTTTCGAGGTGGCCGCTGAGTTTGATTTTGAAGTGGGTGAGATCGAAGGCGCGGATGTTATCGGTGAGCGAGTGGGGGAGATCGTCGTCGGGCGGGGAAGTGGCGTCGGAGGCGTCGAGCGGGTCGGAGAGACCGACCGTGTGGCGGACGGTTAGGGTTCCGAGCGGCTGGGCGGGGAGGATTTGCTGCCATGAAGTGGCGCCGAGGTCTGGTCGGAGGGAGGCGGGGGAGAGACCGGAGATGCCGGAGGAGAAGAATGAGGAGAAGGTGGAGTTGGAGGCTTGGGTTAGAGCGTGGAGGACGGCGCGTTCGAGCATGGCGGTGCCCATTTGTGCGAGGAGGGCGGGCATGGCTGGCGGGGAGATGAGGTCGGACTGGGCGGCGTAGAGGTGTTGCCACCATGCGGCGAAGGAGCGGTGGGGCTGGAGGGCGGCGGAGGCGGCGGAGGAGACGGCGCGGCAGAGGTCGGGGAGGTCTTCGTCGTATGAGGTGTCAGGGCGTTTGGAGAACCATTTGGGGACCCATGTTTCGGCGGAGAGGCCGGTCCATGAGCGGTTGGCGCAGGTGACGGAGACTTCGGCGAGGACGTGAGGTGCCTGCGTCATGCTGGCGATGCCGTAGCGGAAGGGGAAGCGCGTGCGGATCCATGCGTGATGGAATCGGACGGAGTCGACGTTGAAAGTTAGGGGGTGACTGCGCGCGGCGGGTGGGTTGTGGTTTTGAGGGGCGGGCATGATGGGGCGGGCGGGGCAGTAATATGGAGACTTTGATGCTTGGGCATTGAGGTCACAGGCGGGATTGGCTGTGCCACTTTGGCTTGGGCATTGGGGGCACAGGCAGGATTGCCTGTGCTACATTGATGCTTCGGCATTGGGGTCACAGGCGGGACGCCCGTGCCACGTTGCTTTTTAGGGGAGGGCGGCGGCGAAGCGGGAGAGGCCTGCTTCGAGGGTGAGGCGAGGGCAGCCGAAGTTGAGGCGGACGAAGCCTGGGGCACCGAAGTCAGCGCCGTTGTTGAGGGCGAGGCCGTGGGCTTCGAAGTGAGCGGCTGGGTGTTCGAGGCCGAGGGAGCGGACATCGAGCCATGCGAGGTAGGTGGCTTCGATGTGGGGCATGGTGACGGATGGGCAGCGTTCGGCGAGGAAGGCGGCGAGGCGGTCGCGATTGCCGCGGAGGTAGCGGGTGAGGGCGAGGCGCCATGGTTCGCAGTGGTTGTAGGCGGCGGCGGTGGCGGCGAAGCTGAGCGGGTTGGTTTCTGCGACGAAGGTGTTTTTGGCGGCCTGGAAGCGACGGCGGAGGGAGGCGTCGGGGATGATGGCGAAGGCGAGGCCGAGGCCGGCGACGTTGTAGGTTTTGCTGGCGGCCATGAGGACGATGAGACGACGGTGGAGGGCGTCCGGGAGTCGGAGGGCGGTGGTGTGCGGGGCGGCGTCGGGTTCGAGGAGGAGGTCGCAGTGGATTTCGTCCGAGCAGATGAGGAGATCGTGGCGTTCGCAGAAGGCGGCGATGCCTTCGAGTTCCGAGCGGGACCAGACCCTGCCGACTGGGTTGTGAGGGCTGCAGAGGATGAGGAGCCTTGTGCGCGGGGTGACGGCGCGTTCCATGGCGTCGAAGTCGAACGTGTGGCGGCCGGAGTCGTCGATGGCGAGCGGGACGGTGATGAGTTCGCGGCCGGCGTCGCGGTGGGCTTTGAGGAATGGAGGGTAGACGGGCGTGCAGGTCATGACGGCGTCGCCGGGGTCGCCGGAGATGGCGGCGCAGAGGGCGAGGGCTGGGACCATGCCGGGGAGCCATGTGAGCCATGAGGCGTCGGCGCGGACGCTGTGTTTTTCGAGGAGGTAGTTGAGGACGGCGTCGGCGACGTCTGGGGTGGCGACGCTGTAGCCGAGGACGCCGTGGTCGAGACGCTGGCGGATGGCGTCGAGGATGGGCGCCGGGGAGGGGAAGTCCATGTCGGCGACCCACATGGGGAGGATGTCGCGGTTTTCGTAGCGGGCCCATTTGAGGCTGCCGGTGGCGCGGCGTTCGGTGATCCGGTCGAAGAGAGAGAGGTCGTCGAGCTGCATGAGGGTGGGAATGGAATGCTGGAGAGGGAGGGAGGCGAGCGCGGAATGCAGGATGATTTTCCGTTGCGTGAGGGCGGAGGAGTCCGTTGGCTTGGGGGATGGAAGTATATGTGCTGAAGGAAGGCGTGAGGAGCGGACCGTTTCCGGTTTTCCGGCTTCAGGAGATGCTTGATGAGGGGGAATTGAGTGCGGAGACCCCGGTGTGGCATGCGGGGATGGGGGCGTGGCGGCCGCTGGGTGAGGAGGAGTCGCTGAACACCTCGCTGAGGTTGGGGCCGGTGGTGGCTGGGCCGCCGCCGTTGCCTGAGGGGTATGTGGAGGCGATGCGGGTGGCGGAGAGTGTGAAGGGGGTGGTGCCGATGGATGAGCGCGGGCCGGAAGTGATGGTGTTGCGGGCGCGGCGGACGCTGGGGTGGCGGCGGTTTTTTGCGCGGCAGATTGATCTGCTGGTGGCGCGGGCGGCGGTGACGGGGGTCTTGGTGGGGATGGGGCGGGTGGATGTGTGGCAGTTTGTGTTTCCGGGGCTGGTGGTGGTGCTGGCGGGGCCGGCGATCTGGGTGTTGGTGGAGGCGGCGCTGCTGGCGTGGTTGGGGGTGACGCCGGGGAAGGCGGCGCTGGGATTGCGGGTGACGGGTGCGGATGGGGAGCGGTTAGGATTTACGGTGGCGTTGAAGCGGGCGGTGCTGGTGTGGGCGGCCGGAGCGGGGTTCGGGCTGCCGGCCGGGTTTCTGCTGCCGGTGGGGCAATGGGCGATGGGGTTCCATGTGTATCTGAAGCATGGGGATACCCTGTGGGACCGGACGACGCGTGCGGAGGTGCGGCACCGAGCGGTGAACGGGCGCGGGATTGCGGCGGCCGTGGTGCTGGTGGGGGCGTGGGTGCTGCTGACCGGGTGGGTGCTGTTACGGGCTCCGGGGGTGGAGCAATTGCCGGCGGCGGAGCGGGATGCGGTGGAGCGGGTGCGGAGCGGGCGGCCGTGATAGGGTGATTTCGGGTTAGGGGAGTCAGGCGTAGCGGTCAGGCGAGAGGAGAGAGAGGTCGATGGAGGGTTTGGTGCCGTCGACGACTTCGGCGATGAGTTTGCCGGTGCCTGGGCCGAGACTGAGGCCCATCATGGAGTGGCCGGTGGCGATGGTGACATTTTTCCAGCGGGAGGTACGGCCCATGTAGGGCATGCCGTCTGGCGAGCAGGGACGGAGCCCGCGCCATGGGAGGATCCCGTCGAAGTCGGATTCGCGGAAGGCAGGGAAGTACTTGGGAGCGGCTTTGATGATCCCGTTGACGCGGCGGGGCGTGATATCTTCGTTGAGCCCGGCGATTTCCATGGTGCCGCCGAAGCGGAGGGCACCGTCCATGGGGGTGACGGCGACGCGGGCTTCGGTGAAGATGGAGCAGAGTTGGGGGAGTTCGCGGGGATTGGTGACGGTCAGGCTGTAGCCTTTACCGGCCTGCATGGGGAGGCGGAGCCCGAGGGCGGCGGCGAGTTTGGGTGACCATGAACCGCCGGCGACGACGAATTCGTCGGCGGAGAAGTCGCCGTTGTAGGTTTGGACGGCGGTGATGCGGGAGCCTTCGGTGGCGAAGGCGGAGACCTCGGTATCGCGGATGAAGGTGGCACCGCCGGCGATGAGACTGGCTTCGAGACTGGCCATGAAGCGGGCGGGGGAGAGGTGGCAGTCCTTGGGGAAGTAGACTGCGCCGTTGATGTCCATGGAGACGGTGGGGTCGAGCGCGGCCATGGCGCGGGCGTCGAGGACCTCGGCGGGGATGCCGAGTTCGTTAGCGCGGGCGGCGGTGGCGGCTTCCTCGTGGAGGGCGTGGTCTGTCTTGCAGAGCATGGCGAGCCCCTTCTGGACGAGACTGAACTCGTGGCCATCTGCGGCGAGGGCTTCGTAGCAGGCGCGGCTGGCGAAGTTGAGGTCGCGGAGGAGCGGGGCGCAGCGGGCGACGTGTTGTTTGTTAGCGGCCTGCCAGAAGCGGAAGCCCCATGTGATGAGGTCCCATGAGAGGCGAGGTTTGATGTAGAAGGGTGATTCCGGGTTCCACATCCATTTGAGCCCGAGTTTGACCATGCCAGGGGCGGCGAGCGGGATGAAGTGGCTGGGGACGATCATGCCGGCGTTGCCGAACGAGCAGCCGTCGCGCTGGGCGGGGAGCCGGTCGATGATGGTGACGGCGTGACCGCGCTTCTGGCAGTAGTGAGCGGTGCTGAGGCCGATGACGCCGCTGCCGATGATGAGCGTGTGTCTGGGGGGCATGGGAGGAGGGAGGGCGGAGAGTTAGGGGCGCGAAGTCAGGAAGCCGAGCGGATGCCGTCGCGGAACGGGTCGGAGTCGTCGAGGAGGAGCGTGGCTTCGGCGTTGACCCATGCGCGGCCGGTGATGGTGGGGATGACGGAGTCGCCGTCTGGTTCGACGGAGCCTGAGAAGACACTGCCGATGATGCTTTCCTGACGCCAGATCTGGCCCTTGGGGAGTTTGCCGTCGGCGTGGAGGCAGGCGAGTTTGGCGCTGGTGCCGGTGCCGCAGGGTGAGCGGTCGTAGGCCTTGCCTGGGCAGAGGACGAAGTTGCGGCTGTGATTGGCGGGGTCGGCTGGTGGGCCGAAGAGTTCGACGTGGTCGACTTCGGGGAAGCCTTGGGAGTTGATGGCGTTGCGGATGCGCCATGAGGCGTCGGTGAGGGCGTCGACATTGGCCAGGGTGAGGTCGAGCCCGTGGTTGGCGACGAGGAAGAACCAATTGCCGGACCATGCGACATCGCCGGTGATGGGGCCGAGGCCGGGGACGTCGATGGTGACGTCCTTGGCTTTGCGGTAGGACGGGACATTGCGGACCGAGACTGAGCCGTCGGTGTGGAGAGTGGCGGTGACGACGCCGACGGAGGTGTCGATGCGGTGATCGCCGGGGCCGATGCGGCCCATGTGGGCGAGGGTGGCGATGAGACCGATGGTGCCGTGTCCGCACATGCCGAGGGTGCCGACGTTATTGAAGAAGATGACCCCGCAGGAGCAGGAAGGGTCGGAGGGTTTTGTCAGGAGAGCGCCGACGAGGACATCCGAGCCGCGGGGTTCGTTGACGACGGCGGAGCGGAAGTGGTCGTGCTGGGAGCGGAAGACCTCGAGCTGGTCGGCGATGGAGCCCGAGCCGAGATCGGGAGCGCCGGAGATGACGATGCGGGTGGGTTCGCCGCCGGTGTGGCTGTCGATGATCTGGACGCGGTGCATGGGGGGGATTCAGCCTGAGGCGGAGATTTGGTGAGCGGTGGAGAGGGAACCCCACGACACGGCGGCGAGCAGCAGGATCCAGACGGCGACGCCTAGCCAGTCAGCCCGGATGGTACCGGAGCAATTGAGGCAGAGGAGTGCTAGTGAGGAGACGGCTGCGGCCGCCGAAGTCGCGAGGAAGAGCCCGATCATGGGAGGTTCAGGCGAGAGCGCCTGGGGACCAGTCGGACGGGAGTGTGGGGCGAGCGGCGATGCCGTCGTGGATGATTTTGAGGACGCGTTCGCGTTCTGCGCCGGTGAGGGCGAGACGCGGGGCGCGAGTCCATTCCTTGCCGAGCCCGACCTCCTGGACGGCGAGTTTGATGTACTGGACGAATTTGGTGCTGACGTCGAGGTGGAGGAGAGGGGTGAACCAGCGGTAGATGGCGAGGGCTTCGGCCCATTTGCCGACGCGGGAGAGTTCCCAGAGGTACTGGTTTTCCATGGGGAAGGCGATGCCGGAGCCGGCGACCCAGCCGTCGAGGCCGAGGATGGCGCTTTCGAGCATGAGGTTATCGACGCCGGTGAAGAGCGCGTAGCGGTCGCCGACGATGTTATGGATGTCGGTGATGCGGCGCGTGTCGCCGGCGCTTTCCTTGAGGGCGACGAGGTTTTTCTCGTCGGAGAGTTGGAGGAGCATTTCCGGGGTGATGTCGTTGGCGTAGCTGATCGGGTTGTTATAGATCATGATGGGCAGCGCGGTGCTGCGGGCGACGGAGCGGAAGTGTGCGAGGGTTTCGTCCGGGGCACCTTTGTAGAGCATGGCGGGCATGAGCATGAAGCCGTCGGCTCCGATTTTTTCGAGGTCGCGGACGTAGCGCTGGGCTTCCGGGGTGCTGGTTTCGGCGACGCCGGAGAGGACGGGGATGCGGCCTTTGACGGTTTTGACCATTTCCGAGATGACGAGGCGTTTTTCGTCGCCGGTCATGGGTTGGTTTTCGCCGAGGGAGCCGAGGAAGATGAGGCCCTTGATGCCGGAGGCGATGAGGGTTTCGGCGTGGGCGGCGGTGGCCTCGAGATTGAGGGTGCCGTCCTGGTGCATCTGGGTGGTGATGGCTGGGAAGACGCCGGACCAGTAGGGGGAGTTGCTCATGATATTAGTGTTAGTGTGTGATTGGAAAAGGTGGTGAGATTGGAGAGAGGAGAGTCAGCGGGAGCGAGGTTCTGTGCCCATGAGGTGGCGGACGAGGAAGTCGGCGCGGCGGCGAGAGGAGTAGGGGGTTTCTGCGGCGCCGTGGTTGGTGCCTGGCATGACGAGGAGGTCGAAGTCTTTGTTGGCTTTGACGAGGGCGTCGACGACCTGCATGGTGGAGGCCGGGTCGACGTTCTGGTCGATTTCGCCGACGACGAGCATGAGTTTGCCTTCGAGGCGATGGGCCTGGACGGAGTTAGAGGATTCGTCGTAGGAGGCGTCGATGGGCCAGCTCATCCATTGTTCGTTCCACCAGATTTTGTCCATGCGGTTGTCGTGGCAGCCGCAGTCGGCGACGGCGGCCTTGTAGAAATCGTGGTGGGCGATGAGGGCGCGCATGGCGTTTTGTCCGCCGGCGGAGCCGCCGAAGATGCCGACGTGGTCGAGGTCCATGAAAGGTCTGGAGGCGGCGGCGGCTTTGATCCATGCGATGCGGTCGAGGAAGCCGGCGTCGCCGAGGTTTTTGAAGCAGACATCGTGGAAGGCCTTGCTGCGGTTGGCGGTGCCCATGCCGTCGGCCTGGACGACGATGAAGCCGAGTTCGGCGATGCGGGTCATGTTGCCGAAGGAAGTGCGCCATTCGAGCGGGACGAAGTTATCCTGGGGGCCGGCGTAGACGTCTTCGACGATCGGGTAGCGTTTGGCGGGGTCGAATGTGGAGGGGCGGATGATGACGCCGTGGATGTCGGTTTTGCCGTCGCGGCCTTTGGCGGTGAAGCGTTCCGGGGCGGGCCAGCCTGCGGCGGTGAGGGCGGAGATGTCGGCTTTTTCGAGATCGGTGAGTTTGTTGCCGTCGGCGGCGCGGCGGAGCTCGTGGACCGGGGGGAGATCGACGCGGGAGTAGGAATCGATGAAGGACTTGCGGTCGGGGGCCCATGAGAGGGAATGGGTGCCGTCGCCTTCGGTGAGCATGGTGAAGCCGGAGCCGTCGAAGCGGACGCGGGCCCAGTGGATGTGATAGGGGTTCTGGTCCTTGTGGAAGCCGCAGAGACTGATGAGGAGCGAGCGGTTGGATTCGTCGATGTCGGCGATGCTGCGGAGGACCCAGTCGCCGGAGGTGACGGGGGACATGGTGCCGGTGATGGAGTCGACGAGGTAGAGGTGGTGCCAGCCTGAGCGTTCGCTGCTCCAGAGGAATTCGCGGCCGCCGGAGAGGTAGCGGAGCCATGCGCGGGCGTTGTAGTCGATGAAGGTTTTGGATTCTTCGGAGACGATGGCGGAGACCTTGGCGGAGGCGGGTTCGACCTTGAGGACCCGGAGGATCTGGTGGCCGCGCTGATTGTAGCGGAAGAGGAAGGCCGAGCTGTCGGGGAGCCAGAGGAAGTCGGAGACCTCCCATGGGTTAGGGAAGAGAGATTCGTCGAGCGGGACCTCGCGGAGTTCCTTGAGGTCGAAGAGGTGAGGCCAGAGCTGGTCGATGGCATCGCCTGGTTTGTCGTAGGGGATCTGGATGAGCTTGGGTTGCTTCTGATCCTTGGGGGTGGATTCGACGATGGTGACGATGCGGTGCTGGCCCTCGCGTTTTTTGAGGGCGATGAGCCAGCGGCCGTCTGGGGAGACGAAGCGTGCGTCGGTGAAGTGGAAGTCCTTGGTGGCACCGGAGGAGAGGGCTTTTTCGGTGCCGTCGGGGGATTTGGCGAAGAGATCGCCGTCGCGGAGGAAGACTTCGGTTAGCGGTTTGCCTTCGGGTGGGCGCGGGGATTCCGGGCGGCGGCCCTGGAGCGGGCCGGGTTGGAGGTCATTGACGGCGAAGAGGACGGGTTGGGGTTCGGCGGCGGCGGCGGCGAAGAGGAGGCCATCGGGGCGGATGAAGCCCCAGACGTGGCCGGCGAACGTGTGTTGTTCGCGGGATTCGCCGGGTTTGAGTTCACCGTATTCGGTGCGGGTGCCGCGGCTGTCGATCCATGCGATTTTGAGGGTTTCGGTGGTATCGTTTTTGAGGATGATGGCGGATTCCGGGCCATTGGGGCCGGAGCGGAGACGGCGGCCGAGGGGGAGACGACGGGCGGAGGTTTTGGTGTCGTCTTTGGCGAGGGCTTCGAGCGTGTTGTTGGCCGGGTTGAACTGCCAGCGGCGGCCGAAGGCGCTGGTGCGGATGATGCCGGAGCCGTCGCGTTCGATGGCGGCGAGCGGGAGCTGGTTAGGATTGGCGTCGGTGACACCGGCGGCGCGGAAGGCGGTGGCGAGGGCGGCGAGGTCGCAGAGCGGCTCGCGTTTTCCGGAGACGGCGTCGACCCAGAAGAACTCGTGCTGGCCTGGGGCGGAGTCGACGCGGTAGGAGAAGGCGGTGCCGTTGTTGACCCACTGGGGGTCGACCCTTTGGCGGAAGATCTTGCCGTTGAAGCGCTCGTCGAATTTGGCGGCGTTTTCGTATTCGGCCTTGGTGCCCTGGGCGAGAGCCGGGGAGGCGAGGATGGGGCCGAGGGCGAGGACGGCGAAGAGGGCGAGGCGGGGGAACATGGGTGACATGATGGAGGCGGAGGGGCTGGGGATCTTGTCTGAAAAGGGGCTGGGGAGCGGTGGGAATGGTCAATCGGTGCGCTGCCAGCGGGCGGCGTTGATGGCGCAGCCCTGGGCGAGCCATTGCTGTTCGAAGTCGGTGAGCGGGTAGAATTCCTCAGGTTTGAGCCATGGGAGCGGGGAGAAGAGCGGGGAGAGGGCGAGCGTGGCGACGGCCTCTTCGAAGTAGGGGGCGTGGTCGGTTTTGAAGAGGAAGAGACCGTTCGGGGCGAGGGCGTGGTGGATGGCGGCGAGGTTGTCGGGCTGGACGAAACGTTTACGGGCGTGGCGTTTTTTGGGCCATGGGTCTGGGAAGAGGAGGTGGATTCGTGAGGCGCAGCCGAGGGGGAGGAGCCATGCGAGGGCGTAGGAGCTTTCGAGGTTGAGGACGCGGACATTTGTCAGGCCCATGCGTTCGGCCTTGCGGGTGATTTTGGAGACCCTGCCGGCGAGCCGTTCGATGCCGAGGAAGTCGCGTTCCGGGAAATGGCGTGCCATTTCGAGGAGGAAAGTGCCGTCGCCGCAGCCGACGTCGAGTTCGAGCGGGCGCGAGGGATCGGGGAAGATATCCGAGCGGTCGAGGCGGCGGAAGTAGTCGTTGGGGAGGAGTTCGACGGGCGAAGCCATGGGGCGATCAGTCACCCTTTTGCTGCTGTGCGCCACCGAACATGCCGCGGGACATTTTGAGGCCGAGCTGCATCATTTCCTGCTGCTGTTTCTGAGCGGAACGGAAGGCGTCGAACTGTTCCGGGGAGAGGAATTCGCGGACCTTGGTTTCGACGGATTCCTGCATTTTGGCGTTTTCCTCGGCGTAGCGGTTGAGGGCTTCCTCGTTGAGGGAATCGGGGGAGAGATTGGCGGGGTTGGAGTAGTCGTGTTCGAATTTCCAGTTCGAGCGGGTTTCGTAGAGACTGTCCATGAGCTTGGCCTCGGTGGCTTCGTCGAAGTCGAGCCCCTTGTCCTTGAAGGCGGATTTGACGATTTTGAGCTGCTGGCGTTCGGGGGCGGACTTTTCGAATTTTTCGAGAGAGGCGTAGTTAGGGCCGAGCTTTTCCTTGAGGGCGGCTTCGGCTTTATCGGCTTCGGCTTTGATGGTGGCGGCGGCGGCGGCTTTGGCTTCTGGTGAGCCTGAGGACATGGCGAAGGCGGAGTCCATCTGAGAGATGGCGCGGTCGGCGATGATTTTCATGACGGCGTCGGCGGTGGCTTCGTCGAGGCCGAGGGAGTCGAAGAGGTCGCGGTATTCGTTTTCGAGCTGGGCGCGGGTTTGGGCTTTGAGGGCGTCGCGAGCGGCGGGGTTTTTCATCATTTCGGCCATGACGCCGCCTGGGGAGGCGTCGGGGGCCTTGTCCTTGGATTTGTCAGGAGAGGCATCGGGGGAGGCGTCCGGGGGGACGAGATCGCCCAGACCGCGAGGGCCTTTGGGGTCGACTTCGGAGCCGGCGGCGAGGGAGACCTTGAGGCGGGCGGCTTTTTCGAGAGCGTCGACGGTATTGTTGAGCGATTCGATTTTGGTGTTCTGGCGGACGATGAGATCGTGCTGCCATGCGGCGAAGATGCCGAGGCCGGAGATGATGGCGAGGGAGAGGACGACGGTGGCTTTCACGCTGGTGAAGGTGGGCGGGAAAGCGGTGGGGGAAAGCGGGAAGGCGGCGGGTGGTGGTCAGCGGGATCTGGAGAGGAAGCGGGAGAGGAGTTCGTCGGCGACGACCCCGATGAGGATGAACGAGCCGATGACGAATTCCTTGAATTCGTCGCGAACGATGAGGCCGACGGCCTGGCGGACTTCGGCGACCATGAGGATGCCGAGGAGGACCCCGGTGACTCCGGCTTGACCGCCGCGGAGCGAGCAGCCGCCGAGGACGGCTCCGGCGATGGCCCAGAGTTCGTAGAAGTTGCCGAAGCCTGAGCCTTGAGCGGAATTGACTTCGAGGAGGAAGAGGACGCCGGAGAGGCCGGCGAAGATGGAGCAGAGGATGTAGGCGGTGATGCGGACGGCGGAGGTATTGACCCCGCTGAAGCGAGCGGCTTGTTCGTTGCGGCCGGTGGCGATGAGGTGGCGGCCCCAGACGGTGTGGTTGAGGAAGACGGCAGAGAGGGCGGCGGCGACGAGGAGGAGGAGGAAGACGGAGGGGATGGGGAGATCGCCTAGCGGTTGGGCTTTGACGAAGGCGGAGCGCATCCATTGCTGGGCTTGCGGGACCATTTGTTCGCGATTGCCGCCGATGATGCGGGCGAGGCCTCGGTAGATGAAGAGCCCGCAGAGCGTGACGAGGAATGGCTGGAGCCGGAGACGAGTGATGAGGAGCCCGTGGAGAGCGCCGGCGGCGGCGGAGAGGAGGATGATGACGGCTAGGGCGGAGGTGGTGGATAGCCCGTAGTCGCGGAGGAGGACGGGGAAGAGGACGGCGGAGAGGCCGATCCATGAGCCGATGGAGAGGTCGATGCCGCCGGTGATGATGACGAAGCTGACGCCGAGGGCGATGAGCCCGTAGAGCCCGGCGTATTTGAGGATGAGGCCGATGCCGTCGACGCTGATGAAGCGGGGTTCGAGCCATGCGCAGACGGCGGTGAGGACGGCGAGGAGCGCGGCGATGACGAGCGTTTTCTGGTGGGAGGCGAAGAGAGAGTTCATGCGGCGGGGCGGCGTGGGGAGCTGCCGGTGGCGAGTTGCATCACGGAGGCTTCTGAGGCCTCCTGGCGTGTTAGGGTTCCGGCGAGATGGCCTTCGTGAAGGACGAGGATGCGGTCGGAGAGACGGAGGATTTCTTCGAGGTCGCTGGAGATGACGAGGACGGCGGTGCCGGAGGCGGCGAGGGATTCGATGAGGGAATAGATTTCGCGTTTTGCGCCGACGTCGACGCCGCGGGTGGGTTCGTCGAGGATGATGATGCCTGGGGAGAGGGCGAGCCAGCGGCCGAGGGCGACCTTCTGCTGATTGCCGCCGGAGAGTTCGCCGACGAGCTTGTGGATGCCGGTGGAGCGGATGGAGAGGGAGGCGGAGAGATCTTCGGCGGAGCGGTTGATGGCGGCGTCGCTGATGAAGCCTGAGGGTGCGAAGTGGCGGAGGCGGGGCAGGGAGAGATTGTCGCGGATGGCCATGTCGAGGATGAGGCCCTGTTCCTTGCGGTCTTCGGGGACGAGGGCGAGCCCGGCGCGGATGGCGAGGCGCGGGTTGCCGTGTGTTAGGGGGTTGCCGTCGATGGAGATGGTGCCAGCGATGGGGCGGTCGATGCCGAAGATGGCGCGGGCGGCTTCGGTGCGGCCTGCGCCGACGAGGCCGGCGGCACCGGTGATTTCGCCGGCGCGGAGAGAGAAGGAGAGCTGACGGGCGGGGAAGGCGGCGGTGCGGAGGTTAGAGACCTCGAGGCGGACGGGGCCGGGCTGGCGGAGCGGGCGGGGTTCTGGCGGGGGGAGATCGCGGCCGACCATGAGACTGACGATGCGGTCGGGGGCGAGTTCTGATTTGGTGAGGGTGCCGGTGAAGCGACCGTCTTTGAGGACGATGACGCGGTCGGCGATGGCGGTGATTTCGGGGATGCGGTGGGAGATGAAGACGACGCAGATGCCGGCGGTGCGGAGATCGCGGACGACGGAGAAGAGCGTGGCGGTTTCGCCAGCGGTTAGGGAGCTGGTGGGTTCGTCCATGATGACCATGCGGGCATCGAGGGAGAGGGCGCGGGCGATTTCGACGAGCTGGCGCTGACCGATGGAGAGGGAGGAGACGGGCGTGTTCGTGGGGATGCGGAGCCCGATGCGTTCGAGGAGGGCGGCGGTGCGGGCGCGCATGGCGGCGGCGTCGAGGAAGCAGCCGGCTTTTTTGAGTTCGCGGCCGAGGAAGACGTTAGAGGCGACGTCGAGATTGTCGCAGAGGTTGAGTTCCTGGTGGATGAAGGCGATGCCGAGTTGTTCGGCGCGGCGTGTGGAGGTGATGCGGAGGTCTTTGCCTTGCCATGTGAGGGTGCCTGAATCCGGCTGATGGACCCCGGCGAGGCATTTCATGAGCGTGCTTTTGCCTGCGCCGTTTTCGCCCATGACGGCGACGACCTCGCCTTGGAAGAAGTCGGCGCTGACATTGTCGAGGGCGCGGACCCCGGCGAAGCGTTTGGAGATGCCGCGGGCGCTGAGGAGGGGTGCGGACATGCCGTGGCGCGGGCGGGACTTGTCAGGGTTTGGCGGAGAGTTCGTCGATCATGCCCTGCTGACGTTCGCGGGCATTCTGGGCGTCCATGGAGCCGACAAAGACGGCGATTTTGCCACCGTCGGGGAGGGAGGAACGGATGAGTTTGCCGAGTTCGCGGCCGGCGGAGTAGTTGTCCATGCCGTGGTAGAGCTTGCGGGGGCTGGAGGGAGCGTCGCTGTCGTGGGTGACGAGAGGGACCTTGGCGGCGATGGCGGCGAGGACATCGGCCTGAGCGTCGGCGGACATGACGGTGATGGCGACGCCTTTGGTGTCGGGTTTGTTGAGGACGTTCTCGATGACGGCGTTCTGGGCGGAGACCTCCTGGCGGTCGGGCATCTGGAAGTCGACGGTGATGCCGAGTTCGGCCTGGGCTTTGAGGCAACCGGCGCGGGCTTCGTCCCAGAATGAAGAATTGTTATTAGTGATGAAGACGAAGCGTGGGGCACCGGCGGGTGGAGGGCTGGCGGCGGCGGCGGACTTCATGAGTTCGGCGAGAGCGGCCTCGTGCGGGGCGATGTTGTCTTTGGTTATGACCTTGACGGGGATGTCGATGGTGCCGTTTCTGGAGGTGACGGATTGGCCATCGGCGAGGGCTTTGAGGGATTTCATCGACTGGTAGCCGTATTCGAACGGTTGCTGGACGATGGTGCCGGTGATTTCGCCGGATTTGATGCCAGCGAGGGTGGGTTCGAGGCCATCGAAGCCGAAGATGCGAACGGAGGCGGGTTTGCCGGAGGCTTTGGCGGCGTCGCGGACGGCTTCGAGGCAGGCGGGAGGGTTGTAGCCGTAGAGGCCGGCCATGGCGGCGAGGTCCGGGTGGAGGCGGAGGGCGTTTTCGGCGTTGGATTTGGCGGCGACGGTGTCCGCGCCGTCGGTCATGGTGGCGACGATGGTGAATTTGCCTGCGGTGATGGTGCCTGAGGCGGAGGTGCCGGCGGCGGGTTTGGAGCAGGCAGGGAGGAAGGCGACGGGGAGGGCGGCGAGGAGGGGGAGGAAGCGTTTCATGCGGGGATGTGGGGGGAGATTGGGAGGGATGGGTGCGGGCATACCTGAATCCCCGGGGCGCGTAAAGTGGCGCGTTGGCGGGGTTGGGAGCGGGTTGGGGGGCCGCGCGGTGGGAGGCGGGAGCGGGCGGGGTGGCCTGGTCAGACGAAGATGACCGTCTTGTTGTTGTAGGCGAGGACCTTGCGCTGGGCGTGCCAGCGGACGGCGCGGGAGAGGACGACTTTTTCGAGATCGCGGCCCTGGCGGACGAGGTCGGCGACGGTCTGGCGGTGGGTGACGCGGATGACGTCCTGTTCGATGATGGGGCCTTCGTCGAGATCGCCGGTGACGTAGTGGCTGGTGGCACCGATGATTTTGACGCCGCGGGCGTGGGCGGAGTGATAGGGTTTGGCTCCGGGGAAGGCGGGGAGGAAGCTGTGGTGGATGTTGATGATCCGGTTAGGGTAGGCCGAGGCGAAATCGTCCGAGAGGATCTGCATGTAGCGGGCGAGGACGATGGTGTCGATGTTGTGATCGTCGATGAGGGCGCGCTGGCGGGCTTCGGCCTCGGCTTTGGTGGCGGAGGTGACGGGGATGACGTGGAAAGGGATGCCGAAGCGTTCGGCGGCTGGGCGGAGCGTTTCGTGATTGGAGACGATGAGAGGGATATCGGCTTCGAGTTCACCGGCCTCGTGGCGGCTGAGGAGGTCGTAGAGACAGTGGGCGTCCTTGCTAACGAAGAGGGCGAGACGGTGGCGCTGATCGCTGAAGTGGAGACTCCACGTCATGCGACGGGGTTCGGCGAGGGCGCGGATGAAGACGGGGAGATCGGTGCGCGGGATGACGAAGTTTTCGAGGTCCCATTCGGCGCGCATGAAGAAGATGCCGGCCTGGGTATCGACGTGCTGGTCGAACTGAATGATGTTGCCGCCGTTTTCTGCAATGAAGGAGGCGACGGCGCGGACGAGGCCGGGTTGGTCCGGGCAGTGGGTGAGGAGGATCGCGGAGGGCATGGCGGCGGAGGGGGGTCAGCTGAGAGAGCCTTGGTGGAGGCGGAGGTGGCGCTGCATGCGGGCGGCGGTGGATTGATCGTGGGTGACGAGGACGAGGGCGCTGCCGGTGGCGGCGTTGAGTTCGAGGAGGAGGTCGGTGAGGGAGGCGGCGGAGGTGGCGTCGAGGGCACCGGTGGGTTCGTCGGCGAGGACGAGGCCTGGCTGGCGGATGAGGGCGCGGACGACGGCGACGCGTTGGCGTTCACCGCCGGAGAGTTGGGCGGGGAATTTGGAGAGATGGTCGGCGAGGCCGACGCGGGCGAGGAGGTCGGTGGCGCGGGCGCGGGCGGCGGGGAGGTCCGGGGCATCGTGGCCTGCGAGCATGGGGAGCAGGACGTTTTCGATGGCGGAGAGGTGAGGGAGGAGGTGGTGGGACTGGAAGATGAAGCCGAGGTGGCGGGCGCGGAGCCTGCTGAGGCTGGATTCGTCCATGGAGGCCGGGTTCTGACCGAAGAGGGAGACGGTGCCTGAGGTTGGCTGGTCGAGGGTGCCGAGGATGTTGAGGAGCGTGCTTTTGCCGCAGCCGCTGGGGCCGGTGACGGCGATGGTTTCGCCGGGGAGGATGGTTAGGGAGACGTCTTTGAGGACGTGCTGGATGGGGGCGCCGGGCGCGGATTGGAAGTCGCGCGAGACGTTGGTGAGGGTGGCGATGGGGTTGCTCACGATGGGATCAGCGTGCGGCCTCGATGAGTTCCGCGAATTCGCTGAAGAAGTAGCGGGCGTCGTTGGGGCCTGGGGCGGCTTCCGGGTGGTACTGGACGGAGAAGACGGGGGCGTCGCGGTGGCGGAGGCCTTCGACGGTTTGGTCGTTGAGATTGATGTGGGTGACCTCGACGTTGGAGGGGAGGGAATCGGGGTCGACGGCGAAGCCGTGGTTCTGGCTGGTGATGGCGACGGTGCCGGAGCGGAGGTCTTTAACGGGTTGGTTGCCGCCGCGGTGGCCGAAGGGGAGTTTGAAGGTTTTGCCGCCGAAGGCGTGGCCGAGGATCTGGTGGCCGAGGCAGATGGCGAAGATGGGTTTACGGCCGAGGAGTTGGCGGACCTCGTGGTGGACGTAGTCGAGGGCGGCGGGGTCGCCGGGGCCGTTGGAGAGGAAGACGCCGTCGGGGTTGAGGGCGAGGATGTCTGCGGCGGAGGTGCGGGCGTTGACGACTTCCACGGCGAAGCCTTCCTGGCGGAGACGGCGGAGGATGTTGAATTTGATGCCGAAGTCGAAGGCGACGATTTTGTATTTGGCGGGGACGAGGACCGGGTCGGGACGGCCCTGGCCGTTGGGGAGGACCCAGTCGCGGCTGAGGGAGTTATCGGGGTCCCACGAGTAGTTGGCGGGGGTGGAGACCTCGCGGACGAAGTCGCTGCCGGCCATGGGTGAGCTGGAGGCGGCTCGGGCCGTGGCCTCGGCGGGATCGAGGATTTCGGTGCTGAGGAAGGCGCGCATGGCACCGCGGGTGCGGAGGTGGCGGGTGAGTCGGCGGGTATCGATGCCTTCGATGCCGAGGAGGTTCCATTTTTTGAAGTAGTCGTCGAGACTCATGGAGGCGCGCCAGTTGCTTGGAGTGCGGCAGAGTTCGCCGACGACGAAGCCGCGGACGTGGGGTTGGGAGCTTTCGTCGTCGGCTGGGTTGACGCCGTAGTTGCCGATGAGCGGGTAGGTCATGGCGACGATCTGGCCGCGGTACGAGGGGTCGGTGAGGACCTCCTGGTACCCGGTCATGGAGGTATTGAAGCAGGCTTCACCGGTGGAGGAACCGGTGACGCCGAAGGATTCACCGAAAAAATGGACTCCGTCTTCGAGGGCGAGAATGGCTTTCATGCGGGCTTGGGGAGGGCCTTAGACGGCGCGTTGGGGGTTGGCAACCCGGAAGGGTGGTGGAGGGAGGGAAAGGCTGGGAAGGAAAGGCTGGGAGGGGGTGCAGCAAACGGGTTGCCAGGGGGGATGGGATGGTTTAAAGAGCCGACCGCCGGAAATCGGCCTGACAATCACCAGCCCACTACGAACATGTTCAATCGACTTGGCAGACTCATCAAAGGATTCTTCGGCCTCTTTGTTGGCGGCCTTGAGCGCAAGAATCCGGAAGCGCTTCTCGAGTTGGAGAAGGAGAATCTGCGGAAGCAGATTGGGGAGTACAACAAGGGATTGACTGGGCATGCGGCGCTGGTGGAGCGGTTAATTTCGCGGGTGCGGTCGCTGGAGGCGGAGGAGAAGGATCTGCACGCGAAGGTGCTGGCGAATCTGCGGGCTGGGAACAAGGAAGCGGCGGCGCAGTTTGCGTTGAGGCATCAGCAGGTGAAGACGGAGCATGTGGCGGTGCGCGGGCAATTGGAGGAATCGGAGCGGACGTATAAGGAACTGGTGACGGCGCGTGACGTGAGTGTGAAGGCGGCGCGTGAGAAGATTGAGAAAGTGGCGCGTGGGATCAACGAGGCGAAGGTGGCGAAGGCGACGGCGGAGTTGAATCAGATGGCTGCGGGGATGGTGACGGAGATTGGGGCGGCTGGCGAGACGCTGGGGCGGTTGGAGGAGATTGTGCGGGAGGAGAAGGAGAAGGCGGCCGGGGTGGCGCGGGTGGCGCGTGACAGCATTGATATGACTGGGATTGCGATGAAGGCTGGGGAGCAGAAGGCGCTTGAGGATCTGGCGCTGGCGGATTTTGCGGCGATGGAGGGGATTGCGATCGAGGGGGCTTCGGCGTCCGGTAGTACGGGAGGTGAAGCGCCAGCGAAGACGATGAGCGGGCCGCAGGCGACTGCGGAGTGAGCGTGGGTGGCTGGCCTTGCGGGTCGGACCATTGAGCGAATGAATCCGACGAGCCTATGAACATGAATCAGATTGTGGGACCGCACCCGGGGGTGTGTGCCTTTTTGCTGGCGTTGGGAGGTTGTCTGCTGGCGGGTGGGGTCTATGGGGTATTGGGACCGGAGGGTGTGAGGCCTGCGGTGGCGGAGCCTGGTGGGATTGGGGAGATGGGGCCGTGGGCGCTGCTGGTGCTGGGGGCGGGGTTGTGGTTGTACGGGGCGTTGATGTTCGGGCGAGTGAGGGGAGTGAATCCGTGGTTATCGCTGCTGCTAGGGAGCCTGACGTTGCCGGGGATTCTGATCCTTGCGATGATTGGGAAGCCGTTGACGCCGCACGAGGCGTGGGAGCGGCAGAATCCCGGGATGGCGAAGCAACGCGTCCGGCGGGACTATCGAGACGTGAAGCCGCTGTACTGAAGGATGGAGTGGGATTTAGAATTGAACTGAAGCTGAGTTGATGGCGAATTTACCTGAATGGACGAGTGAGATTGCGGGGCAGTACGAGAGCCACGCGGCGAGTCAGTTTGTGCTGCATGGGAATGTGGGTGATCTGTTTGCGCTGCCTGACAGCGGTGGGGTGAGGCTGGCTGGGCTGGAGGATTACCTGCTCGATACCCTGCTGACGGGATTTGATGTGGTGCTGACGTATGATTTAGGGAATGGGTTGCGGGTGGTGCGTGGGCAGAAGGTGTTTGCGTTGTGGCCGACGTACGGAGCAGGGCAGGCGTTGCCGAGGGTGCCGCGGGAGGCGGTGGATCTGCTGACGCATTATGCGCGGTTTCTTTCGAATGTGCGGCGGGTGAAGGGTGAGACGGTGAAGGCAGCGTTTATCCTGAGGGAAGCGGCGCTGTCGATTCCTGCTGCGCCGGGGGGATTGAACAATGATTTGAATGCGATGGCGCTGCTGGTGCGGGCGTGGGCATCGGAGACGGCGCTGACGGAGCATCCGCTGGCGACGTTTCTGATCACGGAGAATCTGAATGATCTGCATCCGCTGGTGGCGGGGGATCCGCGGTCGGCGAACATCCGGGTACCGCTGCCGGGGCCTGAGGAGCTTGTGGCTGTGTTCACGGCATTGGCGGCGAAGTATCCGGTGGCGTTAGGGTCGTGGGCGGGGAAGCTGGAGGTTCCGGCGGGGCAGTTGGCGGGAGCGAGTCTGGTATCGATTCAGTCGTTGCTGAGGACGAAGGAGTACCGGAAGGAGGCGATTACGGAGCAGGATCTGGCGGTGCTGAAGAAAGAGTTGGTGGAGAAGGACAGTCAGGGGTTGATCGAGTTCATCGAGCCGAAGCGGACATTGGATGATCTGCACGGGCAGGAAGCGATCAAGGAGTGGATGCGTCAGGATATTGCGTTGTGGCGGCAGGGTGATCTTGAGGCGATGCCGATGGGTTATCTGCTGTGCGGGCCGGTGGGGACGGGGAAGACGTTCATGGTGGAATGTCTGGCAGGGGAAGCAGGGGTGCCGGTGGTGAAGATGAAGAATTTCCGGGACAAGTGGGTTGGGAGTACGGAGGGGAATCTGGAGAAGATCTTCCGTCTGCTGCATGCGCTGGGGAGATGTTATGTGTTCATTGATGAAGCGGACCAGGCGCTAGGGAAACGGAATCAGGATGGCGACAGCGGGGTGGGCGGTCGCGTTTATTCGATGATGGCCAAGGAGATGAGCGAAAGCAGCAATCGCGGGAAGATTGTGTGGATTCTGGCGTCGAGTCGGCCTGACTTGATTGAGGTGGATTTGAAGCGGCCTGGGCGTGTGGATGTGAAGATTCCGATTTTTCCGACGACGACGCCCGAGGAGGGGTTTCAGTTGATCCGGGCGTTGTGCAAGCGGCGGGGGATGGTGCTGGAGGCTGGGGATCTGGAGGTGTTGCGGGCGCGGATTCCTGACTGGCTGACGCCTGGGGCCGCGGAGGCGCTGGCAGTGAAGGTGTATCGGATGGTGAAGACGAAGCAGTTGACGCCGCAGGCAGCGCTAGCGGAGGCGTTGGAGACGTACCAACCGGCGGTGTCGCGGGAGACGATGGAGTTTCAGGTGGGGTTGGCGGTTTCTGAGGCGAGTGATTTGAGTTTTGTGCCGGAGTCGCTCCGGCATTTCGGGAATGCGGAGGGGTGAGGGTGCCGCTCAGCCTTGGTGGATTGATGGGCTGGGTCCGTGAAGCCGAACTACTCGGAGTCGCGGGCGCGTGCCTGGAAGAAAAACCGGACGCACGCGGGGTCTACGGTTCACACCCCAGCCGGAACTCCCGCGGTGGGAACCACGAACCGGACCGCACGGGGTGACTGGCAGTGCGGCCGCGCGAGAGGTGTGGTGGGGAGCAAGAACGGACCTCTCCATGGGACTTTAGGGCTTCAACGTTGGCCTTCCGGGTGCGGCGCTAACGGATGTCGTGAGATGCGCCAGAGTTCGCGGGAGGAAAGAACTGAATGGTGCCAAGACTGGGCGGGTGATCGCAAAAAATGCCCCGCGACTGAACTGGTAGCCGCTTTGTTCAAACTCATGCCAAACGGGCACCAGGGTGGGTGCGGAGGGAGCCTGCTGCGGAGTGATCGGAGCCGCGAGGCCCGGCGCGGCGACTGGCCGCCGGGATAATCAGACAGAGCCCTCAGAAGGATGGCAAGGGACGTTAACCGCCTTTTCTTAGCGCCATTCAGGTCAGGGGTCTCCCGAAGAGGAGGATGGGACGAGGTGACAGACCTTTTTGAGTGGCCCTAAAGCGGATAAATCCTTGACTTTGTGTTTGCCGTATATACAGAAGAGCCGCAGAAATTATGGCCAAGCCACGCGTCTACACTGAGCCGGAGACTGAAGCCGGGATTTACCACGTCTGTTCGCGGGTGGTGGACGGCAGGTACATCTTCGGGGAGCCTGAGAAGGAGGAATTTGTCCGCATGATGCGGTCATTGACCGCATTTCACGGGGTCGAGATCCTGACGTATTGCGTGATGAGCAATCATTTCCACATTCTGCTGAGGGTGCCGCGTCGGCCGGAGGGGTTTGATCTGCCGCTGGAAACGGTGCTGGAGC
>JAIXVE010000241.1 GCA_027483175.1 Verrucomicrobiaceae bacterium
GATTGAGAGTGAGGAAGGGAAGGGGACGCGGGTGGCGATCACGCTGCCGCGGGGGCCGCGGCCGGGAAGGTATCTGGAGGCACCTGAGGATGCGCCGCGGCGGAAGCCGGTGCTGCCGGATGTGATCGATGTGTGAGGAGGGAGAAGAAGGCACCCGCGGAGGGCGTGAGGGGCGTAGCTGGGGGCAATGACAACTGAAGCAGAATCGAAGGTGTGGCTGATTACGGGAGCGTCGTCGGGGTTTGGGCTGGCGGTGGCGCGGCGGGTGCTTGCGGCGGGGCACCGGGCGGCATTGACGGCGCGGGATCCGGGGGTGCTGGAGGGGTTGTGTGCGGAATATCCTGATCAGGCGCGGGCGTTTGCGATGGAGCTGCGGGATGGGGCGTCGGTTGCGGCGGCGGTGGCAGGGGCTGAGGGGGAGTTCGGGAGGATTGATGTGTTATTGAACAATGCGGGGCGCGGGTTGCACGGGGCCTTGGAGGAAGTGAGCGAGGCGCAGATTGAGGAATGCATTGCGGTCAATCTGACCGGGGCGCTGCGGGTGATTCGTGCGGTGCTGCCGGGGTTCCGGGCGCGCGGGGGCGGGAGGATCCTGCAGGTGGGCGCGGCGGCGGCGGTGTCGAATTATCCTGGGTTTTCGGTCTATGGCGGAGCGAAGGCCGGGGTGGAGCTGGCTTGTGAGGCGCTGGCGGCGGAGGTGGGGCCGCTGGGGATTCGGGTGACCGTGGTGATTCCGGGGCCATTCCGGACGGATTTCATCCGGAGGTCGCTGGATCGGGCGGAGGAACCGATGGAGGCGTATGCGCGGACGGCTGGGAAGTTCGGGGCGTTGCTGAAGGGGATGGATGGGAAGCAGCCGGGTGACCCTGACAAGGCGGCGGCGGCGATGGTGCGGATCAGTGAGGAAGAGCGGCCGCCGTTCCGGCTGGTGCTGGGGACGTATGCGACTGGGAAGGTGAAGAAGCACCTAGAGGCGGTGCGGGGGGAATTGGAGGCGTGGGAAGCGGTGGGGAAGCCGACCGAGTTTTCGTGAGGGCGGGGCTGGGGGGGAAGGGAGAAGTGAGAAGGAGGAAGGAGGAAGGAGGAAGGAGGAAGGAGGAACGGGGCGGTTGGGGATGCCTGGTTATACGGCGTTCCTACAGAACGCCTGGCTCGGGCGGGGTGGTACCCAGAGCGATGCTCTGGGCGGGTATACGGTGTCCCGTTGGGACACGCACCGAAGCACGTTTGAAGTCCCACGATGCTCTGGGTTCTTGGGGCCCGTTGGGCCGGAAGAGGGGGCGTGTGGGGAGACGAGGGCGGGGCGGTGTTGTCAGGTTGGAATCCGGTAGTGGCGGGGATATCTCAAACACGGCCTAAGGTGGAGACAAGGCCGGGACGGCATTGCTACGGCGGTATCCGCTGGTGACAGGGACTTTTCAAACACTGCCTAGCGAGCTGAGGTGTGGTCAGGCGGTGGCGAAGGAACTGAGGTCCCATTCCGGCTGGCCGCATTCCTGGGCGATGGTGTTGAATTCGGAGATTTCTGCGGCGGAGAAGAGGAGACCGCCGGCTTTGGCGGTGGCTGCGGCGGCGCGGGCTTCGGGTTGGCCGGGGAGCGTGCAGGTTTCGTTGCCGTGGCCGAAGACATCGGCGAGGACGGCTTTGAGGTTCTCCTGCTGGGTGCGGTGCTGGGCGAAGAGCCCGCTGGAGAGAGCGTCCGGGTGGATGACCTGGAAGTAGAAGCAGCAGGTCCGTTTTTCGCCGTCGGGGATGGGGCGGCTGCGGAGCGTGGGGAGGGAACCGCCGATGAGTGCGGCGACGAGTTCGTTGATGAGGGAGAGCCCGTAGCCCTTGTGGGCACCGAAGGGGACGAGGGCGGCGACCTGGTTAGGATCGGTGGTGGGTTGACCGGCGGCGTCGACGGCGGCGTCGGGCGGGAGAGGTTTGCCTTCTCGTTTGAGTTGCTGGACGCGGCCCATGGCGACGGTGCTGGTGGCCCAGTCGATGACGATGGGGTAGCCGAGGGCGTCGGTGGTGGGGAAGCCCCAGCTGTGAGGGTTGGTGCCGAGGGTGGGGAAGCGGCCGCCGAAGGGGACGACTTCGGCGAGAGCGGCGGTGCAGTTAGTGTAGGCGATGTAGCCGCGGCGGGCGGCTTCCATGACGTAGCCACCGCCCCAGAGGTAGTGGAAGGCGTTGTCGACGCTGACCTGGCCGATGCCGTAGTGGTCGGCGAGTCGGATGGCTTCGTCCATGGCGGCGAAGGCGGTGCTTTGGCCGAGTTTGCGGTTGGCGTTCCAGATGGCGGAGCCGCCGAAGCGGGATGGGAGGGCTTCGATTACTGCTCCGGGGACGCAACCGCCGGCTTTGCTGCCGAAGTGTTCGTCGAGGTGGAGGGCTTTGATGCCGTTGTGGGTGCGGATGCCGTGGGTGGAGGCCATGTCGCAGAAGCGGGCGGCGTCATCGCTTTCCTGAGCGGTGTAGCCGCGGTGGAGGTAGGCGGCCTTGATGAGCGCGTGGTGCTGATGGGCTGGGACGACGAACCATGAAGTGGACATGAGCGTTTCCATGGACGGGGACGGCGTGGAATCAAGCCGATGTGGTGGGGGTGTTGGCGATGAAGGGGATGACGGCGTCGGTGGGGAGGTCGGCGAGATTGGTGTGGGGAGCGACGAGTGTGCGGGCGTTGGGAGGGGCCCAGATGGCGGGGTTGGTGGGGCCGAAGAGGAGAGCGCAGGGGAGACCTGTGGCGGCGGCGAGGTGACTGACGCCGGAGTCGTGGCCGGCGAAGGCGGCGCAGGTGGAGAGACGGTCGGCGAGGGCGGGGAGCGGGAGATTGCTAGCGGATGCGGCGTCGATGCCGGATTGGCGGAGATGGTCGGCGAAGTCGGCTGCGGGGGTGCCGAGTTCGCATTCGCCGGTGACGATGAGGAACGAGGAGAAGCGGCGGGAGGCGGCGAGCTGGAGGATGGTGTGGTGCCAGTTGGCGAGCGGCCAGATTTTGGAGCGGCCGCCGCTGCCGGGGTGGATGGCTAGGGTGTTGGAGGAGGGTGAGTGGGGGCGCTGGAAAGGCGCGGCGTGGAGACCGTCGGGGAGGGCGGCGGCGAGCTGCTGCCATGCGGGGAGGCTAGATGTCAGGGAGTGCGGACCCTGGCGGAAGTTGCGGATGCCCCATGAGCGGGTGCGTTGCTGGAAGGTGAGGTCGGGGTCGGGGAGCCATGAGACGACGAGGTCGCAGTCGGCGATATAGGATTGCCATGCGGGGTCGGGCGGGAGGGCGTCGGAGAAGAGGAAGGAAGCGCTGGAGGCGTTAGGGTCGCGCGAGGAATCGATGAGGTGCCATGCGGAGGCGAGGGCGGCGTGGGCGGGGCTGGCGAGGAGCCGGATCTCGGCGTCGGGCCATGTGAGGCGGAGGGCGGCGAGGGAGGGGAAGGAGAGGATGAAATCGCCGAGGGCACCGCCGCGGGCGGCGAGGATGCGGCGGGGCGGGGTCATGGTTCCAGATCCGGCCGTCCTTACACCAGCGTGAAAGCGGGCGTGTTGATGGCGGGAGGGGAGTTGAGGGCGTTGAGGACGGATTGGGCGAGGGCGGAGACGACGGGGACGGCGACGGAGTTGCCGAACTGGCGGTAGGCCTGGGAGTCGGAGACGGTGATTTGGTAGGAATCCGGGTAGCCCATGAGGCGTGCGCATTCGCGCGGGGTGAGGCGGCGCGGGTTGCGGGAGGGGCCCTGGGAGATGAGGATTTCGCTGCCGTCTTTGTGATAGCGGGCGGAGAGTGTGCGGGCGACCCCGTCGGGTCCGAAGACGCTGCAGCCGAAGCCATTGCCTTTGGCTTTGTGTTTGGCGGCGTAGTTCTGGAGGTAGGTCCAGAGCTTGTCGGAGAGCGTGTATTTTGCGGGCGGGGCCGGGTCGAGAATGGAGGCGAGGGTCGGGTGGTGGTCGGGAGGGCTGGGGAACTGATAGGGATGCGGCTGGCGGAAGCCGACGAGGAAGATGCGTTCGCGGTGCTGGGGGAGCCAGTGGCGGGCGTCGATGATGCGGGAGTGGACGTGATAGCCGAGGTCTTCGGTGAGCGTGCGGTGGATGATGGCGAAGGTACGGCCTTTGTCGTGGCTGGTGAGGTTCTTGACGTTTTCGAGGATGAAGGCGGCGGGCTGGTGGTGCTGGATGATGCGGGCGATTTCGAAGAAGAGATTGCCCTGGCGGACGTCATCGAAGCCGTGGGATCGGCCGAGGGAGTTTTTCTTGCTGACGCCGGCGAGACTGAAGGGTTGGCAGGGGAAGCCGCCGCAGAGGATGTCGTGCGGGGGGATGTCGGAGGAGGGGACGAGGTGGATGTCGCCGGCTGGTTCCTCACCGAAGTTGGCGGAGTAGGTGACACGGGCCCAGCGGTCCCAGTCGGAGGAGAAGACGCAGTGGCCGCCGAGTTGTTCGAAGGCGAGACGGAAGCCGCCGATGCCGCAGAACAGGTCGATGAAGCGAGGGCGGGTCATTTCTCGGATTTGTCAGGGACGGGCTGGTGGGGAGGGTCGAGTTCGTCGTGGAAGAAGGCGGTGATGTCCGGGTTGACGGAGGTGTCGATAATCTGCCAGCGGCCCTCGGAGAGGTAGGCGTAGAGCCGCCAGCGGACGGGGCGTTTGCGGAAATTGACGGCGTAGACGATTTCGCGGACGGTGCGGCCGGCGGAATTGACGGAGAGGAGTTCGGTGCTGTCGAGTTTGCCGCAGGCTTCGAGGATATCGTCGGTGACGTCGGTGAGCTGCTGGAGGAGTTCCTTGTCTTCTTCGCCGACGAAGGAGCCTTCGAAGAGTTTCTGATAGGCTGCGGAGGTGCGTTCTTCGCGGAGGAGGGAGAAGAAGGATTCGATGCGGGCCTTGAGGGCGGCGTCGAGGTCCTGGGAAGAGGATGAGGAGGAGGAACGTTTGGGGACGGAGGAATCGGGCTTGGGGATTTCGGGAGATGCGGTGCTGCGCTGGGGGGATTTGGATTTGGATTGAGCCGCGAGAGGAGAGGCGAGGGCCGGGATGAGGAGGAGGGCGAGGAGACGCATGGGTTGGGGATGATGGCATTCGGGTGAGAGGTGGTGCAATGGTGTTCTCGTTGCGCGGGGTTGCGCGGGTTGGGCAACCTGTGCAAGGGCAGGGGGAGAATTCACGATTATGTTCAGCCGCCGTCGCGCTTTATTTCTGGTAGTAGCCATGCCGGGTTGCCGTGCGTATTCGCCGCGGTCGAGGATGGGAGAGGCGGGGGTGGAGGTGCCGGGGAGCTGGGGGGACAGTGCAGAGGGACGGGCAGGGGTGGATCTTGAGTGGATCCGGAGGTTCAAGTCGGCGGAGCTGGATGGGCTGGTGAGGGAGGCGTTGGAGCACAATCCTGATTTGAAGGTGGCGGCGGCGCGGCGGGATCAGGCGGCGAGCCTGGTGAAGGCTGCGGCGGCGCAGGGGTTGCCGCAGATTGAGGGGACGGCTGGGGGGACGAAGACGAGCCGGAATTTCATTGGGTTTCCGTTTGGGCGGACGGGTGGGGATGGCGGTGGTGGCGGTGGTGAGCCGACGGTGACGCCGTTTGAGGTGACGACGTACACGACCGGGTTGAACCTGCAGTGGGAGATTGATTTGTGGGGGAGGATCCGGGCGGGGACGGCGGCGGCGGTGGCGGCTGCGGAGGCGGCGGGCGCGGAGTCCCGGGCGGCGCGGGCGTCGCTGGCGGCGGGGGTGGCACGGGCTTGGTTTGCGATGACGGAGGCGGCGGAGCAGGTGGGGGTGGCGGAGCTGGCGTTGAAGGCGACGGACGACACGCAGCTGGCGCTGGAAGAGCGGTTTCGGAGCGGGCAGGCTGGGGATCAGGGGAGCCTTGGGGCACAGTTGCGGCTGGCGAGGTCGGATGTGGCGGCGGCGAAGGCGGCGCTGGAGCAGCGGCGGGAGGCGCTGGCGAAGACGAGTCGGGCGCTGGAGTTGCTGTTGGGTCGGTATCCTAAGGGGAAGGCGAAGGGAGAGGTGAAGTTGCCGGATGTGCCGGGGCGGCCGCCGACGGGATTGCCGTCGGAGTTGCTGCAGCGGCGGCCGGATATTCTGGCGGCGGAGCGTCGGTTTGCGGCGCAGGGGATGAGGCAGAGGGAGGCGAAGCGCGCGGTGTTTCCGAGACTGGCGCTAACGGGAAGCAACGGGACGAATACGGATGCGTTGAAGAACCTGCTGGCGAGTGATTACGGCGTGTGGAGTCTGGGGGCTGGGGTGACGCAGACGATTTTCACGGGCGGGCAGGTGCTGGCGGAGATCCGGCGGAGGGGAGCGGAGCAGAACGAGGCGCAGGCGGCGCTGCAGAAGACGGTGCTGCAGGCGTTCGGGGAAGTGGAGGAGGCGCTGCAGCTGGAGGGGATTCTGGGTCGGCGGGAGGAAGCGCTAGCGGAATCGCTGCGACTGGCGGCGGAAGCGGACACGGAGGCGCGTGCGAATTACCGGCAGGGGATCGGGGACATTCTGACGGTGCTGGCGACTCAGAACCGGGCGTTGCAGGCGAAGGCGCAGCTGGTGCTGGTGAGGCGGTTGCGATTGGACAACCGGATTGCGCTGCATCTGGCGCTGGGCGGGGATTTCCGGGTGTGAGGGATTGTCAGGACGGAGAGGAAGCGGTGGAGGCCTTGCGTGGGCGGGTGGCGGCGAAGATGAGGAAGGCGATGCCGACGACGATCATGAAGAGCGAGTAGAACTGGCCTTCGGTGAAGCCGTGGATGAGGGCGTCGGGTTCGCGGAATTGTTCGCCGATGATGCGGAAGACGGCGTAGAGGATGAAGAAGAGACCGGTGAGGAGACCGTGCGGGGCGTTAGGGAATTTCTCGCGGACGGTGAAGAGGATGGCGAAAAGAAGGAGGCCTTCGAGGGCGGCTTCGTAGAGCTGGGAGGGATGGCGCGGGGTGAGGAGCGGGCGGAGGGCTTCGGCGAAGGCGTCGTCGGTGCGGGCAAGGGAGAGGATGAGACTGTGTTCGTCGGCGGCGGGCGGGACGTTGAAGGGGCTGAGGAGGGAGACGAGCTGGGCGTATTTGTCGGTGGCGTCGGGATCGGAGGCCCAGCGGGTGGCTTCGTCGGGGAAGCGGACGGCCCATGGGACGGAGGTGGCGCGGCCGTAGAGTTCACCGTTGATGAAGTTGGCGATTCTTCCGAAGAAGAGGCCCGCGGGGGCGGCGACAACGAGGTTGTCGCCAAGACCGGTCCACGAGCAGCGGTGGCGTTTGGCCCACCAGAGGGTGAAGAAGAAGAGTCCAGCGATGCCGCCGTGGCTGGCCATGCCGCCGCCGGCGACGTTGAGGATGGAGAGGGGATTGGCGAAGAATTCGGCGCGGTTGTAGAGGAGCATGTAGCCGAGACGGCCGCCGAGGAGGACACCGAAGAGGGCGGCATAGGTGATGAAGTCGGCGGTGGCTTCCGGGCGGAGTTCGCCGCGGCCGCGTTTCGCCCAGCGCTGGAGGATGAGGTAGCCGACGAAGAAGCCGAGCACGTAGGCGATGCCGTACCAGCGCAACTGAATGCTGTCGGTGAAGCGCAGCAGGACAGGGTTGAGGCGGTTCAGGTAGTCGGCAAAGAGCATCGTGAGTGCTGTCACGGGGGGGATGTGGGGGCAACCCGAAAGGGAGGTGGGGTGGGGTGGGATGGGAGGGGACGAATAGGGCGGATGGGACGGATGGGACGAATAGGACGAATAGGACGAATAGGACGGATCGGGCGGATCGGGCGGGCGGCTTCGGGGGGGCTCCTGGGAAAAGTGATCTCTTTGAGTTTCTGTGGGTCAGGGGTCCAACGAGTTTGATTCGTGTGGACAACGCCCACACGGCGGTGGTATGGTTGGTGAGAAGGAGGCAACATGGCAACCATTACCAGAATTGACATCCGGGTGGATGATGAGAAGAAGCGGGTCATTGCGGCGGCGGCTGAGCTTGCTGGGCAGACCATTACGCAATATGTGATGGGGCTTGTGTGGCCTGATGCCGAGAGACGCGTGGCCGAGAATTACGGGATCAAGCTCACGCGGCGGGATTGGGATGAGTTCGTGGCTCGTCTGGATGCCCCACCGAAAGACCTCCCTGCGCTGCGGGAATTATTGGGCAGGGAAAGCCGCTTCCAGGATGGCTGATTTCCCATTTCTGAGGCCTCGCCTGCTGGCCTCGTCTGACCCTGTAGCGGGCTTTGACTGCGGCGTTGCGGAGTTGAACTGGTATCTTCAGAAGCACGCCTATCAGGCACAGGCGGGCGATGGGGCCCGCTCCTATGTGTCGCTTTCAGGAGGGGAGATCGCGGGCTACTACACCTTGGCCTACGGCTCGGTTGAGTTTGGCGCGGCCCCCCGCCGTGTCACCAAGGGATTGGCTCGGCATCCCGTTCCGGTGATGCTGCTGGCGAGGCTCGGGGTCGGTCGGAAATTCGCCGGGCAGGGCCTTGGCAAGGAGCTTCTGCGGGATGCCCTCCTGCGGACATTGTCGGCGGCAGACATAGCGGGACTGCGGGCGGTGGTGGTGGACGCAAAGGATGAAGCGGCCAAGCGGTTCTACGAGAAGTTTCACTTTGAGGCATTCGCGGACAATCCGTTTCGCCTGTGTCTGATTCTGAAGGATGTGCGGGCATTGCTGAGGAATTGATAGAGAAAACGAGGTTTCCAGTCCGGGTCTGCAATAACCAACATGAATCCGATACTCGAGAAAGCGAAGGCTGATGGCGCAAGTGCCGAAGAGATCAAGACGATTGAGGCGAGCTGCGTGCGATGCGTGCACTTACATCCGGCTGGTGTCGCGTCGGGAGGCAGGTCGTATTTTGGCGGCGTGCCGTTAGTGCCCGATGGGTTCCGGTGGCCGTTTTCGAGTGAGGAAAGGAGAAAGCAGAAGGTGCGATATTCCGAGGAGCAGTATCTGGCTGGGCCGCTGACCTTCATTGCGCAGATCGATCTTGAAGAGGTGTCTTCATTGGCTGGGCGTGTGTTGCCGCTCCCGGCTGAAGGGTTGCTTCTGTTTTTCGCGACGCCGCAGAAGGTTGATCACCCGCATACGGGATCCGTTGGTCCGGATTGGCTGGTTGAGTATCTACCGAATCGATGCCCTCTTGCTCCGGCGATCCCGCCGATTCTGCCGGCGGAGTTCTCGGAGAAGGTTATCGGTGAGTCAAGGTTTGTGCTGCCATGCCGAGGGTTGCGCATGTCCGTGGGGTGGAGTGTGAATGCAACCCTTCGGTACAAGCTGCCGCATTTGTCCAGCACAATGGAATCACCGCATCCCCATCACATTTTGGGCGGGTTTCCGGATACCTTGCAGTCACCGATAGAGGGCTGCGGAGATTACTTGCCGCCAGAGGGTGTCGAAAAGCTATCACCCGGGGATCGGGTAGCTGCAATTCGAAACGATAAGGATTGGGTTCAGCTATTGCAGATTGATTCGGATGACGGGTTTGATTTCTCCTGGCTCTATGGAGGGCGCGGGCACTTCATGATACGACCGCAGCATCTGGCAGCATTGAGTTTCGACAAAGTGGTTCTGGTGACTCAGGTCACCTGAGACGATGTGAGTGGGAGTATGTTGAGGGCGGGGGCCGTGTCTTCGTTCCCTTTTTGGCGGCAGATTGAGTTCGGGTGGGGGGGTGAGCGGGCCGAGGTTGGCGGACGGGACGGCTGGCGGTGGGACAGAGGTGACCTTATTGACTTTATTGACCTTATTGACGGAGGGGGCTGATCGGGCGGAGGGTGTGGCGGGGGCGGTGAAAACTTCCTTGCTGGGGCGGGGGCGGTGCGGCAGGGTTTGGGTGCTATGCTGGAGAATGTAAAGATCTGCGGAAAACCTGATCAGATTGAGGAGCGGGTTCGGTTGGGTGGTGGGGGCGCGTGGGGGTTTATTGAGGAAGGGATGGGCGTTGGTGGTCTGAGGGCGGCGGTGGGAGAGGGGAAATTTAGGTGGCGGAACCCATCGGCGTGCATCATCATCAGTTAAGCTTATGAAGCTCTGCGGAGATTTGATCATAACGGAGAAGAAAAACCCGCATGATGATATCAGTCTGGTAGTGCCGTGCGACACAATGGACGATTTGGTGAACCTGATGGGGGATGCCCAAAAGCCTGATTCGGCCCTGATAAGGGAATCACAACCACGAGGCAGCCGCGCGCGTGTGTTCGAATACGAACTTGGAGACATCAAGGCACAAGAAATCCTCCGGTATATCAGGAGTCGTATGCGCAGTCTGCCGACACCCTACAGGGCCTGGAACCGGAGGTTGCTCGACCGCTACTTTTTTCAAAGCCTCCGTCGAGAATACACTTCTGCCGACTTTGAGAATGCTCCGTTCCTATCACTGTATGGAACCAAGCGGCTGGCAAAAATGGGGCCGAGGGAGGATTTCGGACCTCTTCAAGTGATCGGGAACAAGCTCTTGGAAGAGCCGAAGCCGTTTGGGAGGCTTGATCCCTATGTAGTGCGGGGAATGAGCAACTGGCTCAAGGAGGAACTGACAAAACGGAATCTCAGGGGATTTGCCGTTCGTGAGATTGAGATACTGAACCGGAAACCGCAGCACCAGGAGATCTGGGAGCCATGGAGTACGGTGACGATGCCGCGATGCTGCCTTCCGCTCCACGATGACTGGGGTGAACCGTGTGGGCCGGAACTCACGAAGAATCGGGGGTGTCATTACGAATGCGGGCCCTACATTTCGGAGGAAAAGGTGTTTTTGCGGTCCGAAGTCGAGGCACTTGGAGAATTCGACATCGCGGTCTGCCAGGAACATGTTGGGATGGGAAACAACGATCGGTTTCCCCCGATTGTCGTGTCGCAGCGGTTTCGTCAGGTGCTTACGGAACTCAAGGTTCCTGGAGTGGCTTATGCTCCGGTGTGGCTTAAGGAGCCGGGTGAACCGCTGTGGACGAATCCTTGGGAGGAGTTTCTGGGCCCGTATCCCGAGCGAGTGCCGCTGGCCAGGAGCTTTGAGAAGGCATGAGATTGATGACGCCGGCGAGGGGCATCTGGGTCTTTGTGGACAAGGTGGTCTTCGAGGCTCGAGGGGAAGGGGAATGTGCTGGTTGGTGAGGAGGTGGACGGGGTGGACGAGGTGGACGGGGTGGACGAGCTGGGACAGAGGTGACCTGATTGACCTGATTGACGGAGGGGGCTGATCGGGCGGATGGCGGGGCGTGTGCGGTGAAAACAGCCTTGCTGGGGCGGGGGCGGTGCGGCATGGTCTGGGAGCCATGCTGGAGAATCTAAAGATTTGCGACCAACCGGATCAGATTGAGGAGCGGGTTCGCTTGGGTGGTGGGGACGTGTGGCGGTTTATTGGGGATGGGTTGGGCATGGCTGGTCTGAGGGCTGTGGTGGCTGAGGGGCGGTTGGCGATCTGTGTTGCGGGGGAGGGGACTCGATGAGCGTGTCTGTGTTTCGCATGCGGAAGGATCTGCGGTTTCGAAGCTATGGCTACGACTGCAATGCAATTGATGAGCATTCGCTTATGGCTCGTGAGCATCCGGCGAGAATGAAACGGGAGTCCATTTCGGACTGGTGGACGCCGGTGCCATGCTTTCCTCAGAATCCGATGACTGAGGCGGGGGATTTCTTCACTGCAGGGACAATAGGGCTGTTCGGGGTTTCGGATCGGGTTTTTGAGGACGAGACTGCACGAAATCTGCTGCAGGAGGCGGGGGAGTTGCTTCCTCTGGTGGTTTCTGAGGAAAGCCGCACGGTGTTCTGTTACAGAATTACATCAAAAGGGCTTCGCCATGAAGTGCTAGATAATGAGAGGTCAGTCACTGAGAATTACTTCAAATTGCAGCTGGTGTTTTTCCCGGATCGACTTCGGAGCGGCGGATGCTTCAATCTTCCCGGGGAAATCGACGTTTTTGCCGTGCACGATCCCTCGATGCCTCCGGATCGGGACTTTTTTCAGTGGTATCATCTCAAGGGATATACAGGGCTTAAGTTTGAGCAAATGTGGAGGGAGGATTCGTGATGGCGCTGCCCGGTGAGACACTCGTCGTTATTCAGGTGCGCGCATCGCTTTCGGCATCGGAATTGAGTTTCACCAGCGGTGCGTCACCTGAGTTGCTATCGTCCACAACGAAGTGTCGTCCCTGCAAAAATGAATGGGGACTGGTAGAGGGTGAGATTGTTCCAACGACGACTGGGGAGATTACCACTTTCGCAAGAGTGCGCGATCAGCCACATTTGCTGGCGTTTCCAGGTGATCTGCTTGATCTGCGAGATTGCAATCTGTTGCGGTATATGGACTGCGGGATCGATTTGCTTCCGGTTCAGACAGACGAAGGCGGATATTTGCTATACCATACTTTGTCGGCGGGTAATGCCATTGATCCATCCAGGGGATGGAAGCACGGGCGATTGCTGACGCCTCACTTTATCCGGCATCGCATAGGGCCCGGGCCGGAACTTTGCACCAACGTCGGCTGCAATGAAACACACATTTTTCTGAAGCAAAGATTGGAGGACTTGCCGTCGGCGCTTGGTGGTCTGGAGCGTAACGACCGGCTTCCTTCGAGTTGGCTCATGTCGGATTGCCAGTCGTTGATTCAAGAGTATTTCTGGCGGGGCTGGACAGGTTTGGAGTTTGAGGTGGTATGGCGCGATGAGTGATGAATCCCCCTCTATCACAATGAAGGCATGACGGGGCTTGAGTTTCATGAGCGGAGATTTGCTGCATGATTTTGGGTCGGAGGGTGAAAGGGCCGGGGTGGTTATTGGGGTGGGGGCCTTGAAAAGTGAGTGCTGGAGCATTGTGGATCGTGCATTGCTGGGGGAGCGACAAGGCCGGGACGGCGATGGTATGGCGGGGTGGGGGAACGTGCTTCCGGGTGAGAGGCGATGGACGAGGTGGGACGGAGGTGACGTCATTGACCTGATTGACGGAGGGGGCGGGCGGAGGGAACGGGTGGTGGGGGAACCGGGTACGCGGAGTGGCGGGGGTGGGGGTATTGCGGGAGGGGGAGGGAGGAATTTCTGAGAAAATATATGAGATCAATTCATCGACGACTGGTGTTGCGGGGTTTGGCTTTGCTGGGGTGTGGGGTGGCGGGGGGAGTGAGGGGTGAGGAGTTGGAGGGAGCGAAGGGGCGGTTGCAGGTGTATGTGCTGGCTGGGCAGTCGAACATGCAGGGGCATGCGCAGGTGCGGACGTTTGAGCACATTGGGATGGATCCGGCGACGATGCCGATGCTGGCGAAGATGACGGGAGCGGACGGGAGGCCGAAGGTGTGCGAGCGGGTCTGGATTGCGTCGTTAGGGAGTGCGGAGGCGGAGCAGACGGGGAAGCTGACGGCTGGGTACGGGGCGGCACAGGGCGGGCCGAAGATCGGGCCGGAGTTCACGTTCGGGCTGTACATGGAGGAGCTGACGGAAGCGCCGATTCTGCTGATTAAGACGGCGTGGGGTGGGAAGAGTCTGAACACGGATTTCCGGCCGCCGGGGTCGGGGCCGTATCCGTTCAGTGAGGCGCAGCTGGAGGGGTTTCGGAAGGCGGGGAAGGATGTGGAGGCGATGCGGGCGGCGAAGGCGGCGGAGACTGGGGTGAATTACCGGCTGATGGTGGAGTATGTGAGGAAAGTGCTGGGGGACATTGGGAAGGTGGTGCCGGGTTATGATGCGGCGCGGGGGTATGACCTTGCGGGGTTTGTCTGGTTTCAGGGATGGAATGACATGGTGGATTCGGGGACGTATCCTCGGCGGGACGAGCCGGGAGGTTATGATGCGTACGGCACGGTGCTGGCGCAATTCATCCGGGATGTGAGGAAGGATCTGAAGTCGCCGGGGCTGCCGTTTGTGATTGGGGTGATGGGGATTGGCGGGCCGACGAGTGAGTACGGTGCGGAGCAGGCGAGGTACAAGGGAGTGCACCAGCATTTCCGGGATGCGATGGCGGCACCGGCGGCGTTGCCGGAGTTTGCGGGGAATGTGGCGGCGGTGCGGACGGAGGTTTACTGGGATCAGGAGTTGAGTGCGGCGAAGGCGAAGGAGCAGATGGTGCGAGGGGAGGCGAAGCGTCGTGGGGCGGCGGGGGAGACGGTGGATGTGGAGGCGCTGCTGAAGGAGAAGTTGAGTGAGCGGGAGCGGACGATTCTGGAGAAGGGGATTTCGAATCTGGAGTTTCACTATCTGGGGTCGGCGAAGATTCTGGGTGGGGTTGGGAAAGGGCTGGCGGAGGCGATGGTGCGGTTGCGGAGCGGTGGTGAGGCGAAGTGAACCAGAGAGGAGGAGATGCTGATGAACGTGCTGCGATTGGTGATAGGGCTGGTGATGGTGTCAGGGTGGGGCGGGGTGCTGCGGGCGGCGGAGCGGCCGAACGTGATTGTGATCATGGCGGACGACCTTGGGTACGGGGATGTGTCGTGTTATGGGGCGAAGACGGTGGAGACCCCGGCGATTGACCGGCTGGCGCGGGAGGGGGTGCGGTTCACGAGTGGTTACTGCACGGCGTCGACGTGCACGCCGACGCGGTTTTCGCTGCTGACGGGGACGTATGCGTTCCGGCAGAAGAACACGGGGATTGCGCCGCCGAACGGGCCGGCGATCATCCGGCCGGGGACGGAGACCCTGCCGTCGATCTTGAAGCGTGCGGGGTATGCGACGGCGGTGATCGGGAAGTGGCATCTTGGGTTAGGGGATCGTGCGCCGGACTGGAATGGGGAGTTGCGGCCGGGGCCGCTGGACATCGGGTTTGACCATTGCCTGCTGCTGCCGACGACGAATGATCGGGTGCCGCAGGTGTTTGTGGAGGATCGGCGGGTGAAGGGACTGGATCCTGCGGATCCGTTGTGGGTGGGGAGCGAGAAGCCTTCGCCGGATCATGCGACGGGACTGACGCACAGGGACGGGTTGAAGATGGATTGGTCGCACGGGCACAATGATACGATTCACAATGGGGTGAGCCGGATCGGGTTTTACACGGGTGGGAAGGCGGCGCGGTTCCGGGATGAAGATCTGGCGGATGCTTGGGTGGCGGAGGCTGGGCGGTGGATGGAGATGAACCGGGAGCGGCCGTTTTTTCTGTATTATGCGCCGCAGGACATTCATGTGCCGCGGGTGGTGCATGAGCGGTTTCAGGGGCGTACGACGATGGGGCCGCGGGGTGACTGCATTGTACAGCTGGACTGGAGTGTCGGGGAGCTGGTGAAGACTCTGGAGCGGCTAGGGTTGCGGGAGAAGACGCTTATTGTGTTCTGTTCGGACAACGGGCCGGTGCTGGACGACGGTTACCGGGACGGGGCGGTGGAGAAGCTAGGGGATCACCGGCCGGCGGGGCCTTATCGTGGGGGGAAGTACAGCGTGTGGGAGGGCGGGACGCGGACCCCGTTCATCACGTGCTGGCCAGGGAGGATTGCGCCGGGGGAATCGGGAGAAGTGGTGAGCACGGTGGATCTGGCGGCGAGTCTGGCGGCGCTGACGGGACAGGAACTGGCGGCGGATGGGTGTCTGGACAGTTTTGATTTGTCAGGGGCGCTGCTGGGAAAGGCCGGGGCGAAGGGACGGGATCATCTGGTGCAGCAGGACAACGGGAGCGGGAATTTCGGGTTTCGTGAGGGTGACTGGAAGCTGGTGCGGTTGAAGCAGCGAGGGAAGACTCAGGCGAAGGTGAGCCGGGAGGAGGGCGTGATGCCGGGTGGGTTGCATGCTTTGTACCGGCTTGGGGAGGATCCGGGGGAGCGGCGTGATGTGTCGGGCGAGCATCCGGAGGTGGTGGAGCGGATGGTTAGGCGGCTGGATGAGGTGGTCGGGTCGGGGCGGAGCCGGGCGAAGCCGTGAGGGAGACAGAGGGGGTGGAAACTCTGAAATTAACGATTGGCAAATTGAGTGGGTGTGTGCAGTTTTCGTTCGGGTGCCCTGGATTGAGAAGGTGCCGGAATGAGCTGCATGACGACACGATTTCTTCATTCTGCGGACTGGCAGCTGGGCAAGCCATTTGCGACGGTGGGTGATGAGGTGAAGCGGCATCGGTTGCAGGTGGAGCGGGTGCAGGTGATTCGGAGGATGGCGGCGTTGGTGGCGGAGCGGGCGTTGGATTTTGTGGTGGTGGCGGGGGATTTGTTTGATTCGCCGCATGTGACGAAGGCGACGGTGTCGGCGGCGTGCGAGGCGGTGGGGTTGATGCGGGTGCCGGTGCTGGTGATTCCTGGGAATCATGATCACGGGGGGCCTGGGAGCATCTGGGAGCAGGAGTTTTTCCGGCGGGAGCGTGAGCAACTGGCTCCGAATCTGAGGGTGCTGCTGAGGGGGGAGCCGGTGGTGCTGGAGACGGCGGTGGTGTTTCCGGCTCCGTTGCTGCGACGGCATGAGGCGGGGAATCCGGTGGCGTGGGTGCGTGAGGGGCTGGACGATGCGGGCGTGCCGGGGGAATTGCCGAGGATTGTGGTGGCGCACGGGACGGTGCAGGGGTTTGGCGGGGTGGAGGATGATGAGGAGGGCGGTGCGGGGGTGGCGAACTGGATTGATCTGGGGAGCCTGCCGGAGGGGGCGGTGGATTATGTGGCGCTGGGGGACTGGCACGGGACGAAGCAGGTGGGGCCGGTGGCCTGGTACAGCGGGACGCCGGAGATTGACCGGTTTCCGAAGGGGGAGGGCAATGATCCGGGAAATGTGCTAGTAGTGGAGGCGGGGCGCGGGAGGTTGCCGGTGGTGGAGAAGGTGGCGACCGGGCGGTTTGTGTGGAAGCGCGGGGCGTTCAGGTTTTCGGATGATGCGAGTCTGGAGTTGTTTGCGGCGCGGGTGGATGAATGGATCGGGGAGCCGCGTAACGAGCATCTGCTGCATCTGGTGCTGGAGGGATCTCTGGGGATTGATGCGGCGGGGCGGCTGGAGGGCGTGCTGGAGTCGTGGGAGGCGCGACTGGCGCGGTTGAAGCTGGAGGACCGGGTGATGATTGCGCCGTCGGCGGAGGAGATAGGGCAGCTGACGCAGCGTGTGGAGGATCCACTGATTGCGGCGGTGGCGTCGGCGCTGGTGGGTCGGTGCGGCGGGGAGAGCGAGGAGGCGGCGGTGGCTCGGCTGGCGCTGCGCGAGCTATACGGGAGACTGTCCTGACATTTTACTGCTGCCATGCGACTGCATTCACTAACTGTCCGCAATTACCGGGTTCACAAGGAAGTGACGGTGGAGTTCGACCGGTCGCGCACGGTGATTGGCGGGCCGAATGAATCGGGGAAGAGCACATTGGCGGAGGCGGCGCACCGGGTGTTGTTTCTGCGGGCGAAGACCGGGGGGAAGACGCAGAAGGAAATGCTGTCGAGTGTGCATCCGGGGGATCCGGAGGTGAAGCTGGTGTTTGAGTGCGGGGGAGTGAGGTGGGAGCTGGAGAAGCGGTTCGGGGGAAATGCGCGGGGATCGACGCAGCTGAGGGCGGCGGGCGGGGTGGCGTTGAGGGATGCGGAAGCGGAGACGAAGCTGAGTGAGATGCTGGGAGTGGAGACGGCGGGCGGTGGAGGGGCGGCCGGGCAGTTGCCGAATTTGTGGTCGCACCTGTGGGTTTGGCAGGGACGATCCGGGGAGGCGGCGTCGGAGCATACGGGGCCGCATCGGGACCGATTGGTGCGGCATCTTCAGGAGAGTGGCGCGGGAGCGGTTTTGCAGTCGACTAACGATCAGCGGGTGGCGGGATTGGTGGCGGAGGCGTATGATGAAGTGCATACGCCGGCCGGAAAGATGAGGGCTGGGTCGAGGCCGGAGTTGGCGCGATTGAAGGTGGAGGAAGCGGCGGCGTTGGTGGTGAGGGCGCGGGAGGCGGCGGAGCGGTTAGCGGTTGCGGTGGATGACTATGCGAGGGCGGAGAGGGAGATTGGGGAGATCGGGGTGCGGTTGCCGAAGTTGCGGGAGGAACGGGCGGCGGTGGTGGTGCGGTTGGGCGATGCGGAGCGGTTTCGTGGGGAGGCGGCGGGTTTGGAGCGGGCGGTCAAGGAGGCTGGTGGGGTGCGAGCGGGGCATGAGGCGAATGATCGGGGGATCCGCGAGGGGCTGGAAAAGTTAGGATTGCTGGCGGCGGAGCTGGCTCCTGCGGAAGAGCTATTGGTGGCGCTGGTGGCGGCGGAGGCGGCGGCGCGCGGGGTGGCGCAGGCGGCGGAGGTGGGGCATCGGGAGGCGGGTGAAGCGGTGCGGCGAGCGCGGCAGGGTTATGACATGGCGAGTGCGGCGGTGGTGTTTTTCGAGAAGGAGGATGTGCTGAGTGGGGTGACGGCGCGGGAGAAGGAGGCGGCGGCGCTGCACGGGCAGCTGGAGGGATTGCGTCTGGAGCTGGCGGAGCTGCCGGTGGTGGCGGCGAGTGATCTGGTGCGGCTGAGGCGGTTGGAGGCGGAGAGTGGGCAGGCGGTGGCGGCGCTGGAGGCGATGGCGACGGGGGTGGAGGTGGTGGAAGCGGTGGAGACGGTTAGGGTGGATGGCGTGGTGCTGGGCGTTGGGGAGACGCGGATATTGACGGAGACCGGGGAATTGGTGGTCGGGGACGGGACACGTGTGCGGATTCGGCCGGGAGGTGGGAATTCGCTGAGTGCGGCGCGGGAACGTGCTGAGGCGGCGCGACTGGGGCTGGTGAGGGCGTTGGAGGCGCTGGCGCTGCGAGATGTGGAGCATGCGGGGGCGGTGGTGGAGCGGCGGCAGTTGCTGGGGCACCGGATGGAGGGATTGGAGGCCCGGTGGCGGACGCTGGGCGGGGAGAAGGTGGCGGGTGAGCTTGGTAGGGCGACGGTGGAGCGGGATGCGGCACGTGGCGAGTGGCGTCGGCGCGTGGAGCTGGCGGGGGATGGTGGCGGGAGTGGGGTGGGTGATCTGGCGGCGGCGCGGGCGATGGTGGAGAAGGCGAGGGAAGTGCTAGGAGCGGCCGAGGGTGCGGAGGCGAGTGCGTTGCGTCAGGGTGAGAGATTGCGCGGGCAATGGGATGCGGCGGTCGCGGCGTTGAGCGGGCACCGGGATGACACGGCGGCGAGGCGGCAGAGTCATCGGGATCTGGAGACATCGATCCGGACGCTGGAGGAGGCGCACGGGGATGCCGCGGTGCGTGCGGCTTTGATTGAGGCGGCGCGGGCGAGCGAAGGTGAGGCGGCGGCGAGACTGGAGAAAGTCAGGGAAGCGCTAGGGGGTTTGCAGCCGGATTTGCTGCGGGCGGATGCGGAGCGACTGGAGCGTGCGATCGGGGCGCAGGAAGCGAGGCTGAAGGAAGCGGAGAATCTGAGACTGATTGCGGGCGACCGGTTGACGCTGGATGGCGGGACGGATCCTGGGGCGGAGTTGCGGTCGTCGGAGGCGCGGCATGCGGCGGCGCGTGAAGTGCTGGCGTCTGAGGTGAGACGGGCGGCGGCGGTGAAGCTGCTGCATGAATTGTTCAGTTCGACGCGCGAGGCGATTGACCGGGCGCTGGTGCAGCCGCTGGCGGAGCGGATCGGGGGTTATCTGCGGTGTGTTTTCGGGGCGGAGACGGAGGTTCGGGTGGCGCTGACGGAGGGGGGGATCGAGCAGCTAGAGCTAGTGAGGGCGGGTGAGGCGGCGGTGCCGTTTGTGGCACTGAGTGGCGGGGCGCGCGAGCAGACGGCGGCGGCGGTGCGACTCGCGCTGGCGGAGATTCTAGCGGCGGACTATGACGGGTGCCTGCCGGTGGTTTTCGATGATGCCTTTGCGTATGCGGATCCTGAGCGGATTGAGTCGCTGCAGCGGATGCTGGATCTGGGGGCGGTGCGCGGGTTGCAGGTGATCGTGCTGACGTGCACGCCTGCGGATTATGCTGGGTTCGGGGCGCGGGAGGTGCGGTTGGGTGGGATGGGGTGAGGGGGTGTTCAGGGAAGGCCGAGGATCCAGCCTTCGGTGAGGGCGAGGGAGCGGATTGATTCGTTGAGGTTGGGAGAGAAGTGGTTCGGGAGCTGGTGGGCGGCGTCCGTTTCCTGCATCCAGCGGGCGACGGAGTAGGCGTCGTGCTGGTGGGCGTTGCGGCCTTCGGTGGGGAAGGTGCGGTTCCAGAGGGAGGGGTAGATTTCGGCGATGACGGAGCGATGGGGAGGAGGTTCCCAGCCGTCGAAGGGCCAGAAATGGAGTTGGGAGCCGAGTTGCTGGCGGAGGTAGCGGAGCCATGGGAGGCCGGAGTGGGTTGATTTGGCGACGCTGCCCTGGACGTCGAAGTGGAAGACGGACTTGGCGGCGCGGCTGCGTTCTTCTGTTAGTCTGCGCCAGCGGGAGTTGCCGGTGCGGTTGGTGCCGTGACCGAAGGTGCCGGTGCGGATGGAGTCGACGGAGATGTGGTCGTGATCTGTTGGCCAGTGGTGCTGGAAGTCGTCGAGGAAGGAGGGCCAGTGGTGGGGCAGACGGTGGGTATCGAAGTAGCGGATGGGGAAGGAGAAGGCGTGGTCGATGCCGACGAGGGTCGGGGGGCCATTGAGCAATTCGGTGGCGAGCCAATGGGCGAGGCCGCGTCGGGTCCAGTATTTGCGTGGGCCTGGGGGTGGCGGGATTTCGATTGGGGGAGAGGATGGAGTTGCGGAGTAGAGCTGCAATCCGGGGAGGCTGTGTGTCGGGGTCTTTGCGCCGGAGTAGTCGATGCCGAGGTAGCGGGAGAATTGCGGCATGGCGGGTTGGGGGGCTGGTAGGAGGAAGGAAGGATTGACGTGCGTCTCAATTGAGACTAAGGAGATTGGCAAATGGGAACGATTGTCGCGAAGTCTGAATCAAGGGCTACTGGGCTACGGACTGGCAACCGGGGGAAGCTGCAACGGGTGGTGACGTCGAAGCGGACTGGAGCAGGAGTCGTGGAGTTTTGTGTGCAAGGGTCGGCTGTTTCAGAGACGGCGATCAGGTTCAATCCCTCGGAGCTTGTTGCGGTTCTAGAGGTGGGTCTGCCGTTTCGGGAGCTTGAGGCGCTGCAGACGAGACTTTCGGTGTCGTCTGAGAAGCTGGCACCGATGCTTGGATTATCCAAGGCTACGTTTCATCGCCGGAGGGGCGATGAGGGGAGGCTGAGTCCCGCGGTGTCGGATCGTGTGGTGCGTTATGCGCTTCTGCTGGGGCAGGCTATCAATGTGTTTGAGGGCCTTGAGGCTGCCAAGCAGTGGCTGAATGCTCCTCAGGTTGGACTGGGCGGTTCCGTGCCGCTTGAGTATGCGAAGACGGAGATCGGAGCGCGTGAGGTTGAGAATCTGCTGGGGCGCATTGAATATGGCGTTTATTCCTGATGACACAGGCGTGGCGCATTGTTAAGGAGAGGCATGCCGGCACGGCATTCAGTGGCGAGGGCGCGCGGCTTTTCGGAGGTCGCTGGAATTCGGTGGGCACGAGCGTGGTTTATGCCAGCGGCAGCAGGGCGCTGGCGGTCTTGGAATCGCTAGTCCATCTCAATCCGCCGGTGATTTTCAAGTATGTGCTGATCTCCATCCAGTTTGAGGATGCGCTGGTGGAGAAGCTGACGGATTTGCCGGCGGACTGGACGGAGGCACCTGCACCGGTGGCGACGAAGGGCATCGGCGACCGGTGGGTGAAGGAGGGTCGATCGGCTGTACTGGAGCTTCCTAGCATCATTGTGCCTGCGGAGCCGAATTACCTTTTGAATCCGGGACATGGTGACTTCAGGAAGATCGTCATCGGCGAACCGGTGGCATTTTCATTCGATCCACGGCTGCTCTGAGGGATCTTCGGGTGGGTGTTTGGAGGATTGGGTGCGGTTTCCGGTGGTATCGCTCGTGGCCTTGCTGGACCAACGGCTAACAAGCCGGCATTCCGGTGGTATCGCTCGTGGCCTCGCTCGACCACCGGCTACAAGCCGGCATCCCTGCGGGATGCAAAAGTGCGAAGCCTTGATTGGAGGGCGAAGGGTTTCCCCGGTGTGTTGCGGGGGAAATGGCGGAAGAGGTGGGATTCGAACCCACGGTAGAGTTGCCCCTACGTCTGATTTCGAGTCAGGTGCCTTCAACCGCTCAGCCACTCTTCCGTAATCGTGGTGTTTAGATAAGCGGGGAATGGGCGGCGTAAAGGAGAAATCTTGGGGAAAGGAATCAGGGGGAGTCTGGGGAGGAGTCGCGGGCGAGGTCGTCTGCGGCGATTTCTTCCGGGGTGCGGGTGCGTTTGAAGTTGAGGCGGAGGATGCGGCGGGTATCGACTTCGAGGATGGAGACGTCGTAGTCTTCGATGGTGACGGTATCGCCGGCGATGGGGAGGCGGCCCATTTCTGAGGTGACGTAGCCGCCGATGGTGGAGACCTCGTCGGAGTCGAGTTCGAGGTCAGTGTGTTCTGCGAGCGTGTAGAGGGGGAGTTTGCCGTCGACGATGAATTCGTCTTCGCTGATGCGGTTGAAGCCCTCGTTTTCGGGGCCTGGGGAATCGAATTCGTCTTCGATTTCGCCGACGAGTTCTTCGAGGACGTCTTCGAGGGTGACCATGCCGACGGTGGCACCGAATTCGTCGACGACGAGGGCCATGTGGGCGCGTTTGGCGAGGAAGATTTTGAGGAGTTCGTCGAGCGGCTGGCTTTCCGGGGCGATGATGATGTCGCGGCGGATTTTGGCGAGATCGGGTTTGGGCTCGTTGATGATGCGGAGGAAGTCCTTGATGTGGACGACGCCGAGGCAGACATCGAGATTGCGTTCGCGGAGCGGGAAGCGCGTGTGTTTGGATTCGAGGGCGATGCGGAGATTGGTGTGGAATTCCTCGTTAGGGTCGAGGGCGACGATTTCGGTGCGCGGGGTCATGACATCGCGAGCGACGAGGTCATTGAGTTCGAGGGCGTTGATGGAGATGTCGCGCTCGGTTGGGGTGACTTGTTTGGAGCGGCCGGATTCTTCGACGAGGAGTTGGAGTTCTTCGGCGCTGTGGATATTGGCGTGATCGGCGTGGGCGTCGATTTTGAAGATCCAGCGGAGGAGCCGGTTGGCGGTTCCGTTGAGGAGGAGGATGGCCCAGCGGAAGATGCGTTCGAAGCCGGCGAGGGGGCTGGCGACGGCGAGGGTGGTGGAGAGGGAGCGGCGGATGGCGAGGGATTTCGGCATGAGTTCACCGAAGACCACGTGGAGGAAGGTGAGGATGCTGAAGGCGATGATGAAGGAGATGACTGGGACGGGGAGCCAGACGGGGGTGCCGTCTGGGAAGATTTTCCAGAGGGCGGGTTGGATGAGGACCTCGATGTAGCGTTCGCCGAACATGCTGAGGGCGACGCTGGCCATGGTGATGCCGAGCTGGGTGGCGGCGAGGTAGTCGTCGAGGCGGGCGACGATGCGTTTGGCTTCGAGGGCTTTTTTGCCGGCATTTTTTTCGTCGATGAGTTCATCGATCTGGCTGCCGCGGACTTTGACGATGGCGAATTCAGCGGCGACGAAGAAGCCGTTGAGGAGGACGAAGAAGACGATGAGGCCGATTTGCCATGCGAGGTCGGTGGCGTGGACATGGTCCCATGATTTGACGACCGTGTGGGAGGAGTCGGCGAGGAGGGTGGGGAGGTGGAGCAGAGGGCTCATAGCATGGCCGGTGGCCCGAAGGCGGGGTACGGCCGGAGGGGATGGGGAGGGGGGTGGAAAAGGAGGGCTGGGTGCCTTGGAGGCTTAGAGTTTTTCGTAGACGCCTTTATCGCGGCGTTTGAGGATGGTGAGCCCGCGGGATTTGGCGTCGGAGACGGAGATGGGCTTGGTGACTTTGGGGGAGTTGACTCTGGAGACCAGTTTACGGACAGGTTTTTTGCAGAGTGGGCAGACTTCGAGTGGGGCGCGGTCGACTGGGCGCATGAGTTCGAAGCCCTTGGCGCAGATCCGGCAGGATTGTTCCGGGTTTTCGGCGATGTACTCGTAGATGGGCATGGGTGGCGGCTCTTTGGGTGGGTGCGCTGAAAAGGAGAAGGGCTGGGAACGGTGAAGCGTCCCAGCCCTTTCGTCAAACTTTGGGGAGAACCACCCTTGGTGGCATTACCAGGAGGATTTGGTGACGCCTGGGATCATGCCGCCGTTGGCGAGTTCACGGAAGGCGATCCGGCTGAGCTTGAAGCGACCGATGTAGCCCCGGCGACGGCCGGTGAGTTGGCAGCGGTGGGTGAGGCGAGTTGGGCTGGCATCGCGAGGGAGCATGGAGAGCCCCACGTAGTCGTGAGTTTTCTTCAGCTCGGCGCGGAGCGCGGCGTACTTGTTGACAGTCTTCTGTTTGCGCTTCTCACGCTCGATCCAGCAGGTTTTGGCCATGGTGTCAGGAAATGTTCGTCGGTATAAGGAAAGCGGGTAATTTAGGCATGGGGTGAGGGTCGCAAGGGGAAATTGCTGGTTTCTGGAAGATATTATGGGTTATGGGATGGGGGGTTCAGTAAGCTGGGCAGATGATGTGGTGTGAGGAGGCAGGGTCTTTGAGGCGAGCGGCGGTCCAGCCTGGGTGGGTGGCGGCGCAGGGTTGGGGGATGATGATGGTGACAGGGGAGGCGGCTTCGGTGTGGAGAGCGTCGAGGAAGCGTGAGATGGCGGGTGCGTCGGCTGGGTTGCGGAGGGGGAAGAATCGGGCGCTGCCGAGGGAGGTGGCGGCCATGAGGACGTGGAGGGGTTCTGCGGTGGCAGGGGCGGTGATGAGGATGGAGTCGAGCCACCAGACTGGGCGTTTGCCGCCGCCGAGTGGGGGTTTCATGCGTCGGTAGGATTGGCGGAGCCAGTCCTGGAAGGCGTCGCTGAGGCCGCGGGGGCCGACTGGGGGTCGGAGGCCCCATGCGTGGAGGTAGTTGGTGGTGGTGCGGACGGGGATGGATTTTCCGGTGCGGCGGAGGATCCAGTCGCGGACGGAGCGGATGGACCAGAGCGGGCTGTCGATGTCGTGGTCTGGGGGAAGGGAGTCTGGGGCGTGGAGCCAGAAGTCGGCGATGACGGAGACTGGGATGGATTTGCCGCGGCCGCGTGGTCTGCCGCCTGGGCGGGTGCGGAGGGCGTCTTCGCCGCCGGAGAGCCATGAGCGGACCCATTCGCCGACGACGGTGCGGTGGACGCCGACGACTTTGGCGATGGCGATGCGACTGGCTCCTTGCTGGAAGAGGAGGATGGCCTGCTTGCGGCGTTCGAAGAGGGCTTCTGGAGAGAGAGTGCGGGCGTCGCGCAGCTTGATGGTCACGGGGCTAGTGAAGCATGCGGCGTGCCATGGGGCGGGGAGTCGAGCGGTGTGCTGCGGGGGCTTTGGAAAGAATGGGTGAATGATGCTGATGATTGTTTTCAGTGCCGCCGCTGCAAACAAGGCGACATTTTGGAAGCGCGATTGGGATGGTGGTGTCGTAATGAATGGAGACCCGGGGCGGAGAAGTCGTTCCGAAACCGGGTCGAATTGACACAACGAAACCGAAGACAAACACCATGAGATTCCTGAAGACGATGATTGTTCTGATTGTTGGCGTGCTGCTGAGTTCCTGTGCTGGGGGGCGGGCTGTGGGTGGGTTGGAGCCTGTGAATGCGAAGCTGAACGATCCGGGGCGGGCGACGTACCGGGTGGTGAGGTGAGGGGGGAGGTTGGTCGCGGGCCGGGGGTGAGGAGAGGAGGAGGGATCGGCCCGCGACTAGTGCAGCCCGCCTTACAGATGGAATCTTCTGATTTTGTGGGGAGGGAGGAGGAATGAGCCGCACTGCGGAGGGGGTAGGTGACGGGTCTTTTTCCCGATTCCTGTGTTGCTCGTCGGTTGCGAATCCTGATTCGCGCCCTTCTCGCGCCGTGGACTCGGAAAAAATCCCTCGTCCATAAGACACCATCTGTAAGGCGGACTACACCGGGTGGGGTGAGTGGGTAGGGATTTGAATTGAAAAGGGCTGGGGATCGGGCATGGTCGGGGCCCGATCCGGAAGGAGGATCTACCGTTATGCGAATTTCCGACAGGTATATTAGACGATCGATGGGTGCTGTTCTGTGGAGCGGTGCGGTGTTGCTGAGTGGGTGTGGGAAGCCGGTGACGGCGGTGAAGGAGGGGGTGGAGCACAAGGTGGAGACGGAGACTGGGCCATTGCCAGGGGTGGGGACGGCGAATCGGTTGAAGAACGAGCAGTCGGCGTTTTTGAGGAATCACGCGAAGGATCCAGTGGACTGGTATCCGTGGGGTGAGGAGGCGTTTGGGAAGGCGAAGGCTGAGGGGAAGCTGCTGCTGGTGTCGATTGGGTATGCGAGTTGTCCGTGGACGCAGAAGATGCAGGATGATTCGTTTACTGATCCTCAGGTGGCGCGGTTCATGAACCGGCATTTTGTGAATGTGCTGGTGGACCGTGAGGAGCGGCCGGATTTGAACAATGCGTATCTGCACTATGCGTTCTGGAAGCAGCAGCAGAGCGGGTGGCCGCTGCACATCTGGCTGACGCCGGACGGGGTGCCTGTGTATACGGGGGTTTATTTTGCGAAGGAGTCGATGGGGAACAGTGCGTCGTGGGAGACGACGATCAACCATGTGGCGAGCACGTGGGCGACGGATCGTGCGTATGTGGAGCGGCAGGCGAAGGATGGGTCGGAGCGTTATCTGGCGGATTACAAGAGGCGGTGGCAGGTGCCGAATGCGGCTGGGAATGAGAATCTGGAGGGCGTGGCGGAGTTCATGGCGGTGCCTGAGGCGGAGCGAGCGGTGAGGTTTGAGGAGATTGGGAGGGATGAGCTGCAGTTTCTGGTGGCGGATCTGCCGGCGGCGGAGCTGGACCGGCTTTTCCGGGAGTTAGGGGCTGGGCGTGGGAAGAAGGTGCTGGAGCAATTGCGGCCGGTGCCTGCGGCGATGCTGTTTCCGAAGCTGAAGGATGAGGAGTGGCGAGGGAAGGCGTTCGGGCATTTTGCGGAGGTGCTGCGCGGGGCGGTGTTTGAGAAGTTGAGGAGTTTGTATGATCCTGTGAATGGCGGGTTCAGCGAGCCGCCGAAGTTCATGCAGCCGCACAATTTCGAGTTTCTGATGCGGTATGCGGTGCGGGCGGATGGGGGAGGGTTCGGGCGGAGCCGAGCGGCGCTGGACATGACGGTGTATTCGCTGAAGCGGATTCTTGCGGGAGGGATCAATGATCAGCTGGCGGGCGGGTTTCACCGGTACAGTACGGATTCGTACTGGGCGGTGCCGCAGTTTGAGAAGATGGCGTATGACCAGGGGTCGATGGCGGTGGTGCTGACGGCGGCGGCGCAGTTGTCAGGGGAGGCGGTGTTTGCGGAGGCGGCGCGGCGGACTCTTGAGTATACGATGAAAGAGTTGTCGCATCCCGGGGGAGGGTTTTACTGTGCGGAGGGGTCGAGCAGTTCTGCGGCTGGGAGTGAGCGGCTGGAGGAGGGAGCGTTTTATGTCTGGGAGAAGGCGGAGGTGGACAAAGTGGTTGGGGGTGAGGCTGCGCCATTGGTGGCGTTGATGTTCGGGTTGGAGGAGCGGGGGAATCTGCCGATTGATTCGGCGGTGCGGTCGCGACTGCCGCGGGCGAATCTGCTAGTGATGCAGAAGACGGCGGAGGAGGCAGGCGGGGAGCTGGGGATGGCGGCCGAGAAGGCGAAGGGGGTATGGGAGGGGGCGCGGGTGAAGCTGCTGGAGGCGCGGAACAAGCGGCCGCGGCCGGTGCTGGAGGACAAGGCGCTGACGAGCTGGAACGGGACGGTGATTTCGGGGCTGGCGCGGACCGGGTTTCATCTGGGGGATGCGGTGCTGACGGATCGTGCGGTGCGAGCGGCGGAGTTTGTGCTGACGAAGCTGAGGCGGAAGGATGGGGGATTGATCCATGCGTTTCTGGATGGCCCGTCGACTGCGCCTGGGTATGCGGAGGATTATGCGATGATGATTGCGGCGTTGGTGGATTTGTATGAGTCGACGGGAAATGGTCGGTGGCTGAAGGTGGCGGCGGAGCTGCAGGATCAGCAGATCAAGGAGTTGTGGGACGTGGAGGATTCCGGATTTTTTGACGGGCCGCCGTCGGCGGAGATTTTCCAGCGGATCAAGTCGATGGACGAGGCGACTGAGCTGGCGGCGGGGTCGGTATCGGCGGTGAATCTGATGCGGTTGAGGCATTTGACCGGGAGGGTGGAGTATGGGGAGCATTGCCGGAAGATCATGGATCGGTTTGCGGCGCAGAGCGGGGTGACGCCGATTGCGTTTGTGAGGTTTCTGCATGCGGCGGAGCTTGCGGCGGAGCCACCGTTGCGGGTGGTGGTGAGCGGGAAGGTGGAGGCGGCGGATCGCGGGGCGATGCTGGCGGTGTTGCGGCGGTGGTACCGAGCGGATGCGTCGCTGATGTATCTGGACGGGAGCGATGCGGCGAAGCTGCTAGTGGAGGCGCATCCGTTTCTGAAGGGTCAGGCTGAGTCCGGGGAGGGGACGGTGGTGCATGTGTGCCGCGGGGATGCGGTGGTGGCGAGTGCATCGACGCCAGCGGCGCTGGGCGCGTTGCTGGATGGGACCCTGAAGCGGCCGGCGGCGCAGTGACTTGGTGAGGCCCGTCCTGCAGATGGTGTCTTCTGGTTTTGTGGGAAGGAAGGAGGGTTCAGCCGCTCTGCGGAGTTGGGGGGACGGGTCTTTTTCCCGATTCCTGTGTTGCTCGTCGGTTGCGAATCCTGATTCGCGCCCTCCTCGCGCCGTGGACTCGGAAAAAATCCCTCGTCCATAAGACACCATCTGCAAGACGGACCACACTGGTGCAGCCCGTCTTGCAGATGGTGTCTTCTGGTTTTGTGGGAAGGAAGGAGGGTTCAGCCGCTCTGCGGAGTTGGGGGAGGACGGGACTTTTTTTCGATTCCTGTGTTGCTCGTCGGTTGCGAATCCTGATTCGCGCCCTCCTCGCGCCGTGGACTCGGAAAAAATCCCTCGTCCAGAAGACACCATCTGCAAGACGGACCACACTGGTGTTGTCAGGGTTCGTCAGGCGATTCGTCTGCGGGTCCGGTGTCGGCGTTAGGGGCAGTCGAGTCGGATTGAGGGTCGGGGGCGAGCCAGCGGCCGCCGGCGAGGGCGGCGGGGAGCCAGAAGACGAGCGGTTCGTAGCGAGGGAGAGTGAAGAACGTGGTGAGAGAGTGGCCGTCGAAGATGCAGGCACCGATGCCGAAGGTGAGGAGGACGAGCGGTTCGAGGCCGCGGCCGCGGCGGTAGACGGCCCATGCGCGGGAGAGGAGGAAGCAGATGAGGAGGAATTGTGCGGCGGTGCCGATCTGGCCGTGGTGGTAGAGGGAGGCGATCCAGACACTGTGTGGGTGGTCGGCGGGCCAGCCGACTTCTGCGGCGGAGGAATCTGGAGCGGACCAGCCTTTACCGAAGAGCCGTTCCTCGTTGTTAGCGAGACGGCGGAGGATGACCCCGTAGAGGCCGATGCGGCCGGTGTCGCCGCGGTCGATCCAGCTTTTGAGGCCTTGCTGGGAGAGCCGTTCGAGGTCCGGGTCCGGGGGTTGGGAGGGGAGGAGACTGGCGGTGGGGTTGGAGCGGGCTTGTTCGGCGCGCCATGCGAGGGCTGTGGAGACCGAGTGGAAGGCGGCGGCGGCGGCGAGGGCGATGAGGAGAGGGATCCATGAGCGGCGGGAGCGGCCGGCGAGGGCGAGGATGCCGAAGCCTCCGGAGGCGGCGAGGGCTGCGCCGCGGCTTTGGCAGCAGCACATGGCGAAGGCGAGGATGGCGAGGCCGACGGCCCAGCGGAGACGGCGGCGAGGGGTGGAGGCGCTGGTGAAGCCGGTGCCTGCCCAGACGGCGGCGAAGCCCCATGCGATGCCTGTGGGGACGGGGTGCTGGCCGCCGTGGACGAACCAGTTGCGGAGCCGTTCGCCGAAGTGGGCGGCGCCGTTGACGCCCCAGAAGACGACGAGGCTGACGACTGCGGAGATGAGGGCCATGCGGACGCAGACGCGGCGCAGAGTTTTGAGCCATTGGTCATCGGAGGCGGCTGCGCCTATGGAGATGATGAAGATGAGGAGCCCGAAGATGTCGCGGAGGGCGCGGAGGAGGTCGTCGAGGGAGCTGAGGTGGCCGGTGGCGGCGGAGAGCCCGAGGAGAGAGAAGAGGAAGCCGGCGGTGGGGAGGGCGACTCCGCCGGGGCGGAGCTGGCGGATGGCGTTGTTGCGGCAGAACCAGAGGGCGGGGAGGAGGAGGGCCCAGAGCCAGATTTCCTGGATGATGCCAGCGGGGAGGAACCACCAGCCGGCGATGAACCATGCGAGAGCGCCGTTGCGGAGGGAGAGCCTGCTGCCGCTGCGGCGGGAGGATGGGGGTGAGGGGACCGCTGCGGAGGCGAGCGGGATGGCGGCGGGCATGGGGACGTCAGGAAGGGGGACGCGAAGTCAGGAGCGGCTGACTTCTGCGGTGGCTGGGTAGGAGCCGAGGACGCGGACGAAGCTGCAGTGGGCTGCGAGTTCGCCGAGGGCTTTTTTGACGGGTGCGTCTTCGCAGTGGCCGAGGACGTCGAGGAAGAGGAAGACCTCCCAGTCGCGGCGGCGGGACGGGCGGCTTTCGATTTTGGAGAGATTGAGGTGGAGTTCGTTGAACGGGGCGAGGGCTTTGAAGAGCGAGCCGGGTTCGTTGCGGACACTGAACATGATGGAGGTGCGGTCGCGGCCGCTGGCTGGGCAGGTGCGTTCGCTGAGGACGAGGAAGCGGGTGGAGTTGGTGGCGCTGTCCTGGACCCGGTGTTCGAGGACCTCGAGCCCGTGGAGTTGGGCTGCGAGGGGGCCGCCGAGGGCGGCGGAGTGAGGGGTGCGGGAGGCGATTTCTGCGGCGCGGGTGGTGCTGGGGACCTCGATGAGGTCGGCGTCGGGGAAGTGGCGGAGGATCCACTGGCGGCACTGGGCGAAGACGTTGGCGTGGCTGTAGATGACGCGGACGTCCTGCCTTGGGCTGCGGGACATGAGGCAGTTTTCGATTCTGAGGAGGATCTGGGCGCAGATGTGGACTGGGCTTTCAGCGAAGAGGTCGAGTGTGTGGACGGCGGCTCCTTCGGTGCTGTTTTCTACGGGGACGACCCCGTAATCGGCGGTGCGGCGGGCGACGGCGTCGAAGACCTGTTCGAGGGTTTCGGTGGGGGAGTAGGCGACGCTGGCGCCGAAGCGGCTGACGGCGGCCTGGTGGGTCCATGTGCCTTCTGGGCCGAGGTAGGCGATGCGGAGATCGTCTTCGAGGGCGAGGGCGGCGGACATGATCTCGCGGTAGATGGCGCGGATGCTGCGTTCGGGGAGACGGCCCTGCATTTCGGAGTTTTTGCGGACGAGGCCCTGGAAGACGGCTTCTTCGCGTTCCGGGGCATAGATCTGGAGGCCGGCCTGTTTTTTGACGAGACCGACCTCGTGGACGAGGTCCGCGCGTTCGTTGAGGAGGCGGAGCAGGTCGCGGTCGACGGCATCGATTTTCTGACGGAGGTCCTCGAGCGGCATGGGGTTGGGCGGGGAACGGCGGGGAACCTTGAACGGAA
>JAIXVE010000003.1 GCA_027483175.1 Verrucomicrobiaceae bacterium
CATGAAGGAAGCCGCCGCCCTCGAAGCCGACGGCAAACTCGACAAAGCCAACGATCTCCGCGCCCAGGCCAAGCAGAACCTCGAAGCCGCCATCAAAGAACATCACGCCGCCACTCAGAAAAAAATGCAGGCCCTCGCCCGCGGCGACGCCCCCAATCCCCAGGACCCGAAAAACCGTCTCCACCACGCCGAGCAAGCCATCAACCACCTCCGCGAAGCCGGTCTCCTCGACCTCGCCGAACAAGTCACCCGCGCCGCAGAACGGCTCCGCCAGCCAGCTCCAGAACCCCGCCGCTGGGACGGCGACATCAACGCCCTCCGCCGCGAACTCAACGAACTCCGCGAAACCGTCCGCGAACTCAAGGAATCCCAGTCCCGCGAAACCAAACGTTCCCCCGACGAACACTGACCTCACCCGGGCTGGAGGCGGCCTCCCTCGCCGCTTCCAGCCCCTCTCCCTCCCGCCCACCACGGCACAATACCCCGCTTGCCCCAGCGCCTTCCCTCCCCCATCAACTCAAGGTGGCTGATTCGCTTTCCGAGATCCTCAAAAAAGTCCGCAAGATCGAACTGATCACGCGTGGCATCGTGCGCGCCGCCGTCGGCGGCGAATACCACTCGGTATTCAAAGGCCAGGGCATCGACTTCGACGACTTCCGCGAATACCAGCCAGGTGACGAGGTCCGCAGCATCGACTGGAACGTCACCGCCCGCATGGGCCTCCCCTTCATCAAGAAATTCGTCGAAGAACGCGAACTCACCGTCTTCCTCGCCGTCGATATCAGCGCCTCCAAAAACTTCGGCGGCGTCGATGTCTCCAAACGCGAACTCGCCGCAGAAATCGCCGCCCTCTTCGCCTTCAGCGCCTCCCAGAATCAGGACAAAGTCGGCCTCCTCCTCTTCAGCGACGTCCCAGAACTCTTCCTCGCCCCCCGCAAAGGCAGCACCCACTGCCTCCGCATCATCCGCGAAATCCTCCACGCCAATCCCACCGGCCGCGGCACCAACATCGGCATGGCTCTCGATAAACTCACCAGCCACCTCCCGCGCCGCAGTCTCGTCATCCTCCTCAGCGACTTCATCGCCCCTGACTTCTCACGCCAGCTCGGCGTCGCCGCCGTCCGCCACGACGTCGTCGCCGTCCAGATCACCGACCCCGCTGAAGAATCCCTCCCCGACGTCGGCTGGATCCGCCTCCTCGACCCGGAATCCGGCGAACTCATGGACGTCAATACCAGCTCCCGCTCCGTCCGCGACCAGTACCACCGCAACCGCGCCACATGGCAGGCCTCTCTCGACGCCACCTTCAAATCCGCGGCCATCGACCGCATCGACATCCGCACCAACGCCAACTACCAGCCCGCCCTCCACGCCTTCTTCAAACGCCGCGCCGCCAGACGTTAGGCAGTCGCTAACCTCTCGCGCCGCCTCGCACCCGCATGTCACGCATCTACCAGCTCAAACGTCAGCCGGCAGGCGCGCCAGACCCGGCCTCCGCTCACGCCTCCATCGACTTCGCCGCCGAACTCAACCCACAGCAGTTCGCCGCAGTCACCTCGCCCCCCGGCAAAGCCCTCGTCCTCGCAGGCGCAGGCAGCGGCAAAACCCGCACCCTCACCTACCGTGTCGCCTATCTCCTCGAAAACGCCATCGCGCCCCATAACATCCTCCTCCTCACATTTACCAACAAATCCGCGCGCGAAATGCTCGAGCGCGTCGACCACCTCCTCCCCGGCCGCACCGCCGGCCTCTGGAGCGGTACTTTCCACTCAGTCTGCAATCGCATCCTCCGCCGCCACGCCGCCGCCGCAGGCTTCACCTCAGGCTTCTCCATCCTCGACTCCGACGACTCCAAATCCCTCATGTCCAAGGTCATCAAGGACAACGCGGAAACCGTCAAACAGATCGAACGCGCCACCGGCGAAAAATTCCCCAAAGCCCCCGTCATCCTCAGTCTCCTCAGCTTCGCCGTCAATACCCGCACCCCCCTGGCTAAGGTCGTCCGCGACCGCTTCAGCCCCGGCCACGATGTCTCCGAAGGCATCCGCAAAATCGCCGACCAGTACGATCAGCGTAAACGCGACGCCAACTCCGCAGACTTCGACGACCTCCTCACCCGCACGCTCGATCTCTTCTCCTCCCACCCCGGAATCCTCGCCGAGTACCAGTACCAGTTCCAGTTCATCCTCGTCGACGAATACCAGGACACCAACCCGGTTCAGGGCGAAATCATCGAAAAGCTCGCCGGCACTCACGGCAATGTCATGGTCGTCGGCGATGACGCCCAGAGCATCTATTCATGGCGCGGCGCAGACTTCGCTAACATCATCGGCTTCCCCGAACGCCACTCCGGTACCCAGGTCTTCAAAATCGAAACCAATTACCGCAGCACCCCGGAAATCCTCTCGGTCGCCAACGCCTCCATCGGCCTCAATACCCGCCAGTTCGCCAAAGCCCTCCAGCCTGCCTGCGCCAGCCTCCAGCACAAGCCAGTCATGGCCGCCCTCTACACCCCGGAGGAACAGGCCATGTTCGTCGCCCAGCGCATGCAGGAACTCCACGACGAGGAAGGCATCCCATGGAACGAAATGGCCGTCCTCTACCGCGCCCACTTCCAGAGCATGGAAGTCCAGCTCCACCTGACCAGAGCCGCCATCCCCTTCATCGTCACCAGCGGGCTCCGCTTCTTCGAAAGCGCTCACCTCAAGGACTTCACCGCCTACCTCCGCCTCATCGTCAACCCGCGCGACGACGCCTCCTTCGAACGCATCGCCCAGATGCTCCCAGGCATCGGCGCAGGCACCGCCGCTAAAATGCTCGCCGCATGGCGTCTCTCCACCTTCGCCTCCTCAGGCACTCTCCCCACTAGCTTCTCCGACCTCCTCACCTCCATCAAGGTCCCCGCCCGCGCCCAGGCAGACTGGACCCAGTTAGGCTTCACTCTCGACGAGTTCCTCGACGGCAACGGCGGCCTCCACCCTCCCGCCACCCTCATGCGCAGTCTCTGGGAAGGGGTCTACCAGAAACACCTCAAGGCCTCCTTCGACAACGCCTCCTCACGCACCGAAGACGTCCTCCAGTTCATGGCCTTCGCCGATCGCTACGAATCCCTCCAGGATCTCCTCTCCGATCTCTCCCTCCTCAGCGGCCCCGAAGCCGCAGACTCCGCTAAATCCAAGGAACGCGAATCCGTCGTCCTCTCCACCGTCCATCAGGCCAAAGGCCTCGAATGGAAGGTCGTCTTCATCGTCTGGCTCGCCCAGGGCATGTTCCCTAACCTCCGCGCCGTCGAGGAAAGCGGCGACCTCGGCCTCGAAGAGGAACGCCGTCTCTTCTACGTCGCCGTCACCCGCGCCCGCGAACAGCTCCACCTCCTCTACCCGCGTTTCTGGCCAAAATCCTACGCCGGCGACCCGTGGCAGCAGCCTTCCCAGTTCCTCTCCGAAATCCCCCGCACCGCCATCGACGAATGGCGCATCGGCTCTGGCTTCTAACCTCTCCTCATCTCCTATCATGACCTCTCCGGATTCCCAGTCTCACACTCCCTCCGGCCGCTGGCCGTCTCAGGTCAAGTTCATCCTCGGCAACGAAGGCGCTGAACGCTTCAGCTATTACGGCATGAAGGGCATCCTCACCGTCTACCTCACGACGGTCCTCCTCATGTCCAAGGACCATGCCTCCAGCATCGTCCACCTCTTCGGCTTCGTGAACTACTTCATGCCAGTCCTCGGCGCATGGATCTCCGACCGCTTCTGGGGCCGCTACCGCACCATCCTCTGGATCTCCCTCTCGTACTGTCTCGGTCACGCCGTTCTCGCCTGCACCGACCTCACCCACTCCATGGACAGCAAAACCATGCTGCTCTACGCAGGCCTCGGCCTCATCGCCTTCGGCTCCGGCGGCATCAAACCCTGCGTCTCCGCCTTCATGGGCGACCAGTTCGGCCCCTCCCAGCGCCACCTCCTCAACAAGGCCTACGCCGCCTTCTACTGGATGATCAATCTCGGCAGCACCCTAGCCTTCCTCATCATCCCATGGGTCCGCGACACCCACGGCTACAGCTGGGCCTTCGGCATCCCCGGCATCGCCATGGGCATCGCCACCATCATCTTCTACCTCGGCACTAAACGCTACCAGCACGTCCCGCCCTCCGGCGACCCCGCATGGCGCTCCAAAGTCGCATGGCTCGCCGCCCTCCTCCTCTCCATCACCGGCCTCATCCTCGTCAGCCTCAAAGCCCCCGCCGCCTTCAACACCTCCCTCTGGGCCGTCCTCACCGCCTTCACCGTCGCCGTCATCCTCTGGTCCGTTAAGCTAGTCCAGTCCGTCAACGCCGCCTCCTCCCCACTCGACCTCTCCGCCTTCTCCGTCTGGTGGTACGGAATCCTCCGCTGGTTCGGCAGCCGCTTCCGCAACTTCTCAGGACCCATCAACGAAAAATTCACGCCCCTCGCCGCCGATCAGGGCCTCTCCTACGGCCGCATCCTCTCCGTCTTCGCCATGGTCCCGGTCTTCTGGGCCCTCTTCGACCAGACGTTCTCCACATGGGTCCTCCAGGGCGGCCAGATGAAGAAATACCTTCTCGGCACTTACGAAATCGGCGCAGAACAAATGCTCTCTGCCAACCCCATCTTCGTCCTCATGATGGTCCCCTTCACCACCCTCGTCCTCTACCCGCTCCTCGGAAAAATCGCCACACCCCTCCGCCGCATGGCCTTCGGCATGGTCCTCGCAGCCCTCTCCTTCGTCTTCGTCGCATGGCTCCAGCAGCGCCTCGAAGCCGGCGAATCCCTCAGCATCCTCTGGCAGCTCCTCCCCTACCTCATCATCACCATGGCAGAGGTCCTCATCAGCACCACAGGCCTCGAATTCGCCTTCACTCAGGCCCCCAAGGCCATGAAATCCACCATCACCGGCTACTGGCAACTCACCGTCGCCGTCGGTAACCTCCTCGTCGTCTTCATCACCGCAGCCCTCGGCGGCGGCCACGGCGACGAATCCGTCAGCAGCGGCCGCTTCATGCTCTACGCCGCCATCACCGCCGTCGTCGCCGTCCTCTTCAGCCTCATCGCCGCTCGCTACCGCTACCGCGACCAACTCGCCCCGGAACCCGCCTGACCCGGGAACTCCCAACATCTCTCCCTCACAAAAGAACGGAGCGGGTTCCCACCCGCTCCGTTCTCGTTTCAATTGCCGTCCCTCACCGCCTCAAGGCCGCTGCCGATCTGTCCGCTGGATGATCACGTCACACCCGCCACACCTGCAAGGCGGACGGGATTTCCGGTTTTGACGGCTCCCCGCTGCCATAGCATACTGTCAGAGGAAACCCACTCGCCATGACCACCACATTCACAGCCAATCTGCCACCAGGCGTGGAGCTGCCTGAAGAAACATGGCTGGCCGCCACCGTGCGACGCCACGGCTCCCTGCTCGAAATCACCGCCCGTGAGCCCGTCGCCTCAGCACCGGAATCCCGGGAACTGGCGCTCGAAGCATGGCTGGCGCACAGCGCGAGCCGCCCGCCCGCGAACTTGAGTGATAGTGCCTGCGACGATCTCCGCTGGGAGGAACTAAAGGCCAAATTCCGGCTCTAGACGGTGCGTCTCCTCGTGGATACCAACATCTGGCTTGATGTCGCCCTGAACAGGGCGGCAGCCGCCGACTCTGCCGCATTTCTGCGGCTCTGTACCGCCCGTCAGGACGATCTGTGGATCGCATGGCACACCATCGCCAACATGGATTACATCCTGAAGCGGGCCAAGGTTTCCGCTCCAGACCGGGAACTGCACCTCCGCGGCATCCTGTCGCAGGCGCGCATCGTCCCCACAGACGAATCCGATGCACTGCGCGCCCTCGACCGGCGCTGGAATGACTACGAAGACGCCCTCCAGGCTGCCGCCGCCGAGCGTTGTCGCGCCGACTGCATCATCACCGGAAACTCCGCAGATTTCTCCGCCTCCTCCATTCCAGCGCTGAGTCCGTACGACTTCATCGCCGCTCACACGAGAATCCGCTCCACTGATCAGCCACAAGGCTGATACCCAAACCCCCAGCCAATCTGATCGCGGAACCAGCTGGCCGCGCTGTCACGGAATTGGGCCCTCATAGCGGTCCCCGCCGGCCTCGTGGTCAGCTTCTCCCGCCACGTGATCCACCGCCTCAATCTCGCCACCACGGGCAAAAACCGTCGCCAACTCGCCGCAGATCCCGCCTGCCCCGCGGCCTCCCAACATCTCACCCTCACAAAAAAAACGGAGCGGGTTCTCACCCGCTCCGTTCTCGTTTCAATTGCCGACCCTCACCGCCTCAAGGCCGCGGCCGCTTCGGCCCGCTAGGCTTGCCGTAGCTCTTCCCGCCGCCCGCACCGCCCCCACCACCGGAGTACCCCCGGCCACCACCAGCCCCGTAACTCTTCCCATACCCACCACCACCGCCGCCGCTACCACCACCACCGTAACCGCCGCCGCCACCGCCATACCCACCGCCACCGCCGCCGCGACGCTCGCCACCACCGCCGCCATAATCACCACCGCCACCTCCGTAGCCACCGCCGCCACCACCACGCGAATCCTCACGACCCCGCGGCGGCCCATATGAACGCGCCGGCCCTCGGCTGTCATTCGAACGCCCGTACTGCGGCTTCCCAGACCCGCGCTCCCACGGCGGCGGTCCAGACCGGAACCCGCCCCCGCCCTCACCACGACCCTCGCCGCGCTCTTCGCTCCGCCCGTGCACCGTCGCCTTCACCCGCACCTTGTGACCGTTGAAATCACCGCCGTCCAGAGCCTCGATGATCTCCTTCGCATGCGGCCCTAGCACCTGCGCATGCGTCTCCGCATTCTGCAGCTTGATCAATCCCACCACCTTCGCCGGAAAATCCGACCCCGACGACACCACATCCAGAATGTCCCGCGGCGTCAGCCCGTGATCTTTCCCCACGTTGAACGTGATCCACTTGTACCCCGGCGCAGCCGAAGGCAATCCCTTCGACGTATCCTCCTTCTTCTCGCGCGGGGCGCTGGCCGACCCCGCTTCCTTCGCCTCAACCAATAGCAATCCCTCAGCTTCCTCATCGGAAATCCGAGGCTGCTTCGCCTTCTTCGGCTTCGCCACCTTCACCTCAGGCACCGCCTCCTCCTTCACAGCCACCGGCACCTCCGTCTCCTCAGCCACCGCGTCTTCTTCATCTTCTTCATCTTCTTCAACGGCCTCAACCGCCGCCACCTTCACCTTCGCAACCACCGGCGCTTCCTCCTTCTCTTCCTTCTCCTCCTTCTGTTCCACCACCACAGCCGCTTTCGCCGCCTTCGCAGCCTTTGCCGTCACCACCACCCGAACCTCCGATACCGGAGCCGCCACTTCTTCCTTCTCTTCCACTTCCTCCTTCTCCTCAACAGGAGCCACCACCGCCTTCACCTTCTTCGGCTTCACCGGCACCACTTCCTCCACGGGCTTCGCCGCTTCCTCAACGACCGGCACTTCCACAGCCTTCACTGGCTCCACCACCGCCGCCGCCTTCACAAACTTCGGCTCCGCTGCCTTCGCAGGCACCGCCGCAGGCTTCGCCGCGGGCACCGCAGCCTTCGCCGCCGGACGCACTTCCGCCGCCCGACCCTGCGGAGCCGCATCGCGCCGCGCAAACGGATCACCGCCGCCCGGCATCTCCGTCTCGATCCCGCTAGCTGCTAGCAACTCGTACAGCAGCGCCGCCGCCAGATCCGTCCCCGCATGCCCTTCATCCAGCAGTCGGTCAATGCTCGACGCGTGCGCCGTATGCCGCCCCGCCTCCAGCGTCGCACGCACCTTGTCCAGCACCCCGGACAACCGCTTCTCTTCCACCTGATCCCATGTCGGCACTTTCCCACGCTGCATCCGCTGCCTCGTAAACCGCTCCACCCCCTGCAACCGGTACAACTCACGCCCGCTGATCAGCGTCAGCGCCACGCCCTTCCGCCCGGCCCGACCCGTCCGCCCAATCCGGTGCACGTAATCCTCAGGGTCATACGGCAAATCAAAATTCACCACCAGATCCAGATCATCCACGTCAATCCCGCGCCCGGCCACATCCGTCGCCACCAGCAGGTCAAACCCGCTGCTCTTGAACTTCGCCAGGGTCCGCGTCCGCATCACCTGACTCAATCCACCATGCAGCCGGTCCGCCGAATACCCGCGCGCAATCAGCGCGTCCGCCACGTCATCCACCGTCCGCTGCGTGTTGCAGAAGATAATCCCGAGGCGCGCATCATGCATGTCCACCAATCGCGTCAGCGCATCCAGCTTCGCACGCGGCGGCACATCATAATAAATCTGCTCCACCGTCGGCACCGTCATCGTCTGTGCCTCAATCCGGATATGCTGCGGATTCGACGAAAAATCCTCAATCAATCTCCGGATCGCCGGCGGCAGCGTCGCACTGAAAAACACCGTCTGCCGCTCCCTTGGCGTCCCTGACAGAATCCGCTCCATGTCCTCACGGAAACCCATGTCCAGCATCCGGTCACACTCGTCCAGCACCACCATCTTGATGTGCGACAAATCCAAAGTGTTCCGCTGCAGGTGATCAATAATCCGCCCAGGCGTCCCAATCACCACCTGCGGGCCCTTCCTCAATTCCGAAAACTGACGCTCATAACTCGCACCCCCAAAAATCGGCACCGTATGCACCTTCGGCCGAAACGCCGCCAGTCGAGCAAATTCCTCCGCCACCTGCACCGCCAATTCCCGCGTCGGCACCATCACCAGAATCTCCACCCGCCGCCCAGCATCATCAATCCGCTCAATCGCAGGAATCGCAAACGCCGCCGTCTTCCCACTCCCAGTCGCTGACTGGCCCACCACATCCTTCCCCTCCATCAACACAGGGATCGCCGCCGACTGAATCGGGGATGTCTGTTCAAAGCCGAGCTTCTCCACGGCCTTAAGAATTGGCTCGGACAGCCCGAGCTCTGAAAATAGTCTTTTTTGCATGAACACGAACCCTAAGCCGATTTTTGCCTTTCCGCCACGCGTCTTTTCAAAAGTCTCGGATTTCATCATCCGCACCCCCGGAAGATCCCCCGCTCCCTCCCCGTTTCTTCCTTCGCATCGCCCCGCCCCATGACGCCTTTCTCAACCTCCCGACGCTCCCTCTGCCGCCAGCTCACAGGCACCGTCGCCGCCACCTCCCTCCCCTCTCTCGCCTCCCCACCCGACGACGACGCCAACTTCACTTTCTTCGTCGTCGCCGACCCCCAGATCCATCTCGATAAATGGGGCACCGCCGGCACCGAAGCCACCATCCACACGCTCAACTCCCTCCCAGACAAGGACTTCCCACTCGGCGGCAAAGTCGGCAACCCCCGCGCCGTCCTCGTCGCCGGCGACCTCGTCGACGTCACCGAAGACCCCCGCCACTGGGAAACCTACCGCCGCTTCTTCGACCCAAACGGCAAGGCCCTCCTCAAATTCCCGGCCTTCGAATGCATCGGCAATCACGACCTCTCCCCTGCCTCCGCCTCCGGCTTCAGCAATGTCCAGGAGGCCTTCATCGCCCGCTCCAAATCCCGCTCCGGCCCAGAAAAATTCCACTACGACGCCGACGGCTACCACTACTCATGGGACTGGGGCCCCCTCCATCTCGTCAATCTCAACCTCTTCCCAGGCAACGAACCCCGCCCAGTCTACGACCGCCCCGCACCATGGAATAACCCCCGCCGCAGTCTCGACTTCCTCCGCGACGACCTCCGCACCTCCGTCGGCAACTCCGGCCGCCCCGTCATCCTCATGTGGCACTACGGCCTCCGCGGCTGGGGCCTCGAAAAATGGTGGCAACCCGCAGACCTCGCCGCCCTCAAAGCCGTCCTCGCTCCCTATCACATCGCCCTCATCCTCCACGGCCACGAACACGCCTTCGCCCAGTACACATGGGAATCCTACCCGGTCTTCATGTGCCCCTCCCCACAGAAAGACCGCGACCCCAAATCCCCGGACACCCCCAGCACCCCCAAAGGCTTCCTCGTCATCCGCCTCGCCAATGGCGAACTCCAGCTCGCCCACCACAACGCCTCCGGCTGGGCCGAAACATGGCGTCAACGCGTCCTCCCAGCCTGAACCCTCCCGGAAATCCTCCCCACGCGGCATGTTGCTCTGGCGCATCCGCAACCACGCCGTAAACTGCACGCCGCGCGCATGGGACATTTTTTCACACAGCACTGGCGGCCCATCCTTGAGGTCTTCCTCATGGGAGGCCTCCTCCTGCTCCTGTGGCGCTACCTCCGCAGCTCCAATAGCTCCCAGGTCCCCGCCCAGATCACCGTCCTCGTCCTCTCCCTCCTCATCGCCGCCCACCTCCTCGGCATGGAACTCATCCGCAGCGTCGCCTTCTTCGCTGGCGTCGTCCTCGTCGTCGTCTTCCAACCAGAAGTCCGCCGCGCCTTCGTCTCCCTCGGCAGCACCCGCTTCTTCTCCACCTCCCGCGAAAACCTCCAACTCGTCGAAGCCATCGAGGAATCCACCTCTCAACTCTCCGCCAAACGCTTCGGCGCCCTCTTCGCCTTCGAACGCGGCATGGACCTCGACCAGTTCGTCGAAACCGGCGTCGAAATCGATAGCAAATTCGCCCCCGAACTCGTCTTCACCATCTTCAACCCAAAAACCTCCCTCCACGACGGCGGCATCATCCTCCGCCAGGGCCGGATCGCCGCCGCAGGCTGCGTCTTCCCAGTCAGCCAGCGCGAACTCTCAGACCGCTCCATCGGCCTCCGCCACCGCGCCGCCATGGGCATCACAGAACAAACCGACGCCATCGCCGTCGTCGTCTCCGAAGAAACCGGCCAGATCTCCCTCTGCGCCGACGGCGAAATCCATCAGGCTCTCTCCCCAGCCATCTTCCGCGAACGCCTCGCCCATCTCCTCAAAGACCGCCGCACCCGCGACTCCGAATCCCGCGAACGCGAAGCCCTCGCCGAACGATCCGCCTCAGAACGCATCGAAGCCTGACACCTCGCACCAGCCTAGCACTCCCACCGCTCCCCATCGTGTTCCAGGTCATCTTCAACGAAATCAGCGCCGCAGAAATGAGCCAGCTCGACACGCTGCTCCAACTCGACCTCCTCTCCGAATTCAAAGTCTCCCCGGACGACCTCCAGAAACCAGACGGCGAACGCTTCGGCCTCATCTCCAGCAGCGGCAAAAAACTCCACCGCTTCCGCGCCAAAGGCTACCGCATCTACTTCGAAGTCGTCGACTCCGGCGTCCGCATCCACCGCGTCCTCCACAAAAACTCCCTCTCCGACTTCCTCTTCCGCAACGGCAGCAAAATCGCCGGCCCCGAAGACGAAATCCTCTCCAAAAGCAAAAACTTCTGGAAACTCATCGA
>JAIXVE010000149.1 GCA_027483175.1 Verrucomicrobiaceae bacterium
AGGCAGTCTCACAGGCACCGACTACTTCGGCGTCTACAGCTTCATGGAAAAAATCACCCGCGGCAACAACCGCGTCGATGTCGAAAACATCACCATCACCGACAACACCGCCCCAGCCATCCAAGGCGGCTACATGTTCAAAGTCGACCGCCTCGACGCCGGCGAAACAGGCATCACCCCCCTCGCCGGTCAGAGCTTCGGCGGCGTCGGCACCATGGGCGCCGGCGACAACCTCATGGCATGGGTCAACCCGCGCGAAATCTCCTCAGACCCCTTCAAAATCGTCACCGCCGCCCAGAGCAACTGGCTCCGCGGCCACATCGGCACAGCATGGGCCACCCTCAGCGGCCCTAACTTCATGGACCCGGTCAACGGCTACGCCAAATACTGGGACCCCGCAGCCATGATCGACCACCACATCATCAACACCGCCACCAAAAACGCCGACGGCATGCGCCTCAGCGCCTACTGGCATAAACCTCGCTTCGGCAGAATCACCGCCGGCCCCGCATGGGACTTCGACCGCGCCCAGGGCTCCACCGACGGCCGCGACTTCAACTGGGGCACATGGCGCGGCGACAACGGCGACCTCGGCACTGACTTCTTCCACTACCCGTGGTACAACGAAATGTTCACCGACCCTAACTTCTGGCAGCAGTGGATCGACCGCTACCACCAGCTCCGCCAGTCCTCATGGTCCACCGCCGCCATCCACGCCCGCATCGACGAATTCGCCAATACCCTCAACCCGGGCAACGCCGCCAACACCCCAGCCAAACGCACCGCCACCCGCTGGGCCGCCAGCGTTCCCCGCACCGCCGCCAGCAACACCACCATCACCAACAACACCTTCAACGGGCAGTACACCGGCGAAATCGCATGGCTCAAACACTGGTGGGCCAGCCGCCTCGCCTTCATGGACAATCAGTTCACCCGCCCAGCCACCACCAGCTCCCCATCCGGCCCAGTCCCCGCTGGCACCTCAGTCACTCTGACCTCTCCTAGCACCTCCACCCAGGGCGTCAGAATCTACTACACCACCAACGGCACCGACCCCCGCCCCCGCGCCACCCAACCGCTCGCCCCCAGCGGCGGCTTCGTCACCGCAGGCACTTTCCTCAACGAAATCAACCCGGTCCGCGCCATCGTCCCCACCTCCGCCACCACCGGCGGCACCGCCAACCAGTGGCGCGGCGCCGACCTCAACAGCAACGGCAACAACACCGACGACTTCGACGACTCCACATGGTTCGCCAATGCCCCCGGCACTCTCAACGGGGTCGGATACGATAACAATTTCGCCGCCGGAGCCGTCGACTTCCAGCCGTTCTTCAACCTCCGCTGGAACACCTCCACCTACTTCGAAGCCAACGCCACCCCGCCCGGCATCAGCCCCGTCTCCACCAGCAACGTCATGTTCGCAGGTTCCATCAACGGCACCACCTACGCCGGCAACCAATCCTGCTACCTCCGCCTCCCCTTCACCCTCACTGAAGCACAGATGGCTCTCGCCATCCCCGGCAATCGGCTCGTCCTCCAGATCCGCTGCGACGACGGCTTCGTCGCATGGCTCAACGGCACCGAACTCACCTCCGCCCGCCTCAACGCCCCAGCCACTAACACGCTCGCCTTCAACTCCGCCGCCACCACCACCAACGCCGACGGCAACGCCATCCTTTACGCCGACTACGACATCTCCTCCGCTCTCAGCGCGCTCCACCTCGGCCAGAACCTCCTCGCCATCCACGCTCTCAACAGTGGTCTCACCAGCAGCGACTTCCTCATCGGAGCCAAAATCGCCATCCAGACGCCTCCACCTCCGTTCTCCCCTGATCTGAACCCGGCCGCCGTCGCCTATTCAGGCCCCATCCCCATCACCCAACCCACCCAGTTCTTCATCCGCACGCTCAATCCCATCCGCCCAAGCGACCCGCCCACCCAATCCGGCGGCGGCACCGGAACCGTCCCTAACGGCTCCAGCTGGAGCGCTCCCACCATCGCCTACTTCTTCCCTGGCGCCGTCCCCGCCTCCCAGGCCTCCCTCCAGATCTCCGAAGTCCTCTACCACCCGGACTCCCCAACCCCGGCAGAAATCACCGCAGGCTTCACCAACTCCAACGACTTCGAATTCATCCGCCTCACCAACACCGGCACCACCCCAGTCGACCTCACTGGCATCTTCTTCTCCAACGGAGTCCAGTTCTCCGCTCCCGAAGGTCTCCAGAACTGGCTCCCCGCAGGCGCTTCCGTCGTCGTCGTCGAAAACCGCGCCGGCTTCACCGCCCGCTTCGGCACCACCTTGCCCATCCTCGGCGAATACAGCGGCGACCTCAGCGACGCCGGCGAAACCGTCACACTCAACGACCGCTCTGGAGTCATCATCTCCTCTTTCACCTACGACGACGCCAACGGCTGGCCCTCCGCCGCCGACAACGGCTACTCCCTCATCCTCACAGGCCCCAACCCAGCCCTCCCCGCCAGTTGGATCGCCTCCCTCGACCCCGGCGGTTCCGGCGTCGCTTCCTTCGCCTCATGGCGCTCCCGTTACTTCTCCGACGCCTCCGGCGCACCCGACGCCGACCCCGACGCCGATGGCCTCAACAACTTCGGCGAATACGCCTTCGCCACCGACCCTCGCACCCCCGGCACCCGCGAAGCAGCCCTCGCCACCCTCATCCCCGGCCCGCCTCAGGCGCTCTCCATCCGCCGCCGCGTCGCCGCCCCTGACATCTCATGGTCCTTCGAATCTTCCACCAACCCAGCCACCGGCCCGTGGACCATCGAAGCACCTAACCCAGAATCCGTCACCCCAGTCGGCGACGGCACCGAATCCGTCACATGGCGCGCCACCACCAGCGATCTCCCGCAACGCTTCCTCCGCGCCAAAGCCGCAGCCATCCCCTGACCTGACACCGCATCCCGATCCCACCCGGGAACCTCAGGCGTCGTCCGGACGCCGCACCGGCCGCGTCGTCCAGTTCAATCGGATCGACAGCAGCCGCACCATCAGGGTCACCGCAATCCCCACCGCCGCCGCCGCTTCCACCGGCGCATGCATCGCCGTCACCATCAGCACAAACGCCCCCACCCCCGCCGCCGACGCCACCGCGTAAAACTGCCCGGGCTTCAGCATCAGCGGCTCCTCCCTCACCAGCACATCCCGGATCATCCCCCCGCCCACCGCATTCACCACCCCAGTGAACACACACGCCGCCGGGGATAAACCCGCCACCAGCGCCTTGCTCGCTCCCACCACCCCATACGCCGCCACCCCTAACGCATCCAGCACCAGAAACGGTCTCGCAAATCGCTCCACCCGCGCGTGAAACACCCACGTCACCGCACAAGCCGCCACCAGCGAAACCGCATAACCACCATCCAGCAGCACCGCCGGCGGCCCATTCTGCAGGATCAACCCGTCCCGCAGAAACCCTCCACCAGTCCCCGCCGCAAACGCCAGCACCACCAGCCCGATCACGTCATGCCCGCGCCGCGTCGCCGCCAGCGCCCCTGTCATGCCAAACAGAAACACCGCCGCATAATCAACCGCCGGTGGAATCGTAAACGGGCTCATCCGCAATCCCTCCCCATCACGCCTCCACCGGATTCACCAGACAACCAATCCCGCCAATGCTGATCGACACCACATCCCCCGGCGACAAGGTGAACTTCCCCGGCGGCACCAGCCCCGTCCCCGTCAGCAGCAACGCCCCATCCGGAAACTCATTCTCCGCAAACAACCACCCCGCCAGTTCCTCCGGGGTCCGCTTCAATTGCGCCACCGTCGTCTCCCCCTCGTAAACCATCACTCCCTCACGCTCAATCGTCATCCGGATCGCCGTCTCCGCAGGCACCGCCTCCACCACCAGAATCGCCGGCCCAATCGCACACGACCCACGGTAAACCTTCGCCTGCGGCAGATACAGCGGATTGTCCCCCTCAATGTCCCGCGCACTCATGTCGTTCCCAATCGTAAACCCGAACACCCGCCCCCCAGCCGTCACCGCCAGCGTCAACTCAGGCTCAGGCACACTCCACGTCGAATCCGCACGCGCCCGCACCGCTCCCCCATGCCCCCGCGCCCGCCGCCCCGTCCCCTTGAAAAACAACTCAGGCCGCGCCGCCTCATACACCCGATCATAAAACACCGACGCCCCCGCATCCTTGGACTCATCCATCCGCGCCGCCCGGCTCCGAAAATACGTCACCCCAGCCGCCCAGATCTCCTGCGACCCAACCGGCGGCGGCACCGCCCCCCCCAAATCAGGCATCGGCACCTCCACCCCACTCGCCAGCGCCCCCTCCAGCAACTCCCGCGGATCCTCCGCACGGAAAATCTCGTCCATCGTCAGCCCGCTCAGCAGCACCGCACGGTCGTTCCGGACCACAACCGGTCCCTCAGGAAATGAATATAGCAGCATGCCCCCAGCCTTGCAGCACAGAGGCTCTGGATGACAGCGCGAATTTCCCGTGCCATGCAACCACATGCCCATGCTCCGTGCCGATCAATTGCTCTCCCGTTTCGGCTTCTGCAGCCGCCGCGAAGCCTCCGCCTGGCTCCACGCCGAGCGACTCTCCGCCGCAGGCGTCATCATCGACCGTCCCGAAAAACGCATCGATCCCGTCACGGTCCTCGTCGACGGTAAACCCCTCGAATTCCCCGAGGGCATGCTCCTCGCCTATCATAAACCCACCGGCGTCACCTGCTCCCACAACCCTTCCGAGGCCCCGCTCATCTACGACATCCTCCCACCCGCATGGATGCGCCGCCAGCCGCCCCCCGAAACCATCGGCCGTCTCGACAAGGAAACCAGCGGGCTCATCCTCCTCACCGACAACGGCGCCTTCGTCCATCGATGGTCCTCACCTCGCCACGAAACCGCCAAAACCTACGAGGTCACCGTCGACGCTGACATCCCACCAGATCTCGTCGCCATCTTCGAATCCGGCACTCTCCTCCTCGACGGAGAATCCAAACCCTGCCGCCCCGCCACTCTCACCCTAACCAGCCCTCGCACCGCCACCGTCCGTCTCCTCGAAGGCCGCTACCACCAGGTCCGCCGCATGTTCGCCGCCCACAACCTCACCGTCACCCGACTCCACCGCTCCGGCGTCGGCGCCCTCACACTCGACGGCATCCCCGAAGGCACATGGCGCGAGGTCCAACCCGTCGACATCGACGGGCCCTGAACCCCATTCGCCAGAACTCCGCAGTCAGCCCCCACCGTCGCCTCCCATGCCCGCCGCCCCCGTCATCCTCGCCATCGAAAGCTCCTGCGACGAAACCGCCGCCGCCATCTGCGACGGCCACGGCACCATCCTCGCCTCGGTCATCTCCACCCAGATCGCCGAACACCAACCCTACGGCGGCGTCGTCCCCGAACTCGCCTCCCGGAACCACATGACACGGCTCCAACCAGTCGTCGCCGCCACCCTCGCCGAAGCCAATCTCGACCTCTCAGCCATCGACGGCTTCGCCGCCACCAGCGGCCCAGGCCTCGCCAGCTCGCTCCTCGTCGGCAGCACCGCCGCCAAAGCCATGGCCCTCGCCTGCAACCGTCCCTTCCTAGCCATCAACCACCTCGAAGGCCACCTCCTCTCGCCGTTCATCGGCCTGCCCGAAGGCATCCAGCCCGGCATCGCCCTCATCGTCAGCGGCGGCCACACGCTCCTCCTCCTCCTCAACAAGGACGGCTCCTCCCGTCTCCTCGGCACCACCCGCGACGACGCCGCCGGCGAAGCTTTCGATAAGGCCGGCAAAATGCTAGGGCTCCCCTACCCCGGCGGCCCGGCCATCGAAACAACCGCCCGCTCCGGCAACCCCAAGGCCTTCGCCTTCCCTCGCTCCATGCTCGACAGCGGCGACTACGCCTTCTCCTTCAGCGGTCTCAAAACCAGTCTCCTCTACCTCCTCCCCCAACTCGGCGACTCCATCCGCGACCACCTCCCCGACCTCTGCGCCAGCTTCCAGGAAGCCATCGTCGATGTCCTCGTCACCAAATCCCTCCGCGCCGCACGCGAATTCAACGCCCCATCCATCAGCCTCAGCGGCGGCGTCAGCTGCAACCGCAGGCTCCGCGAGGTCTTCACCGATCGCGCCCGCCGCGCCCGCCGCACCTTCATCCCCGCCACCGGCACCCACACCACCGACAACGCCGCCATGATCGCCTTCGCCGCCCTCCAGCGCTTCCGCCGCGGCGAATCCTCCCCGCTCGACGCCGACATCGACCCTAACCTCAAACTCGCCTCCGCATGATCGCCCTCCCGCGCTCCCCCTCAGGCGTCGTCGCCCTCACCGCCAGATGGTCCCTCGCCGCCGTCTTCATCGGAGCCGGTTACATCAAGGCCCTCGACCCAGCCGCCTTTCTCATGGACGTCCGCAGCTTCCAGCTCCTCGACGACCCATGGGCCGCATGGCTCTCCATGAGCCTCCCATGGCTCGAAATCCTCTGCGGCCTCGCCATCCTCTCAGGCATCCTCCTCGACGGAGCCCTCCTCACCATCACCGGCATGCTCTCCGCCTTCCTCGCCGCCATCCTCTACTCATGGCACCGCGGCATCGACCTCCAATGCGGCTGCTTTGGCGACCACTCGGACTCCTCCGAATACCGCGAACTCATCATCCGCGACGTCCTCCTCCTCACCACCGCCATCGCCCTCCTCGTCTACCGCTGGCACCTGTCCCGCCAGCCACCACCCCCAGCCGCCCTGACTCCGGAATCACCAGCCTGACATCTCACCACCACGCCTCACGGCTGCCTCACCCGCACCCTCAGAAACTCCCGCGCCACCCCTTCCATCGGCACCACACTCCGCCACGTCACCACCTCTCGCCCATCCGGCTCCCGCATCCGCCTCACCTCCACCACCCCCATCGCATCCCACGTCGCCAACCCAGTCGACGTCTCCGCTCCTAACACCGCATCATCCCTCCCCGGCGGCACCGTCACCGTGATCGATTGATACCGCGCCTCGCCTCCCGCCGACACCACCGACTCCACCCCAGCCACCGGCAGCAGCCCAGCATCAACCCGCCCCGGATTCCCTCCCAGCACATACTCCATGAACAGCGATAGTCCGTCACCATCGGCATCACTCGCATCCCCCGCTCCCGGCGCATTCGCCTGCTTCCAGGCCGCATAACGCACCGCATCCCCAGCCCCCGGATTCCCCGTCACCGCACTCAACCGCCAGTTCGCCGCAATCCCATGATCCGGATTCAGCTCGGGCCGCATCAGCACCAGCGACGGTCCCTCCCCATCCGCCGCCGCAGGCCACGGTGCCCCATCACCATACGCAAACCTCCGGATCACCGCCCCGCCCGCATCCACCAACCCTATCATCTCCCCACCATTGTCCAGCTGCCCGCTGAAAACCCCAGCCACCGGCAATCCAGCCCCGTACCGCATCGCAAATGCCTCACGGTGCCCCACCACTAACACCCGCGCCCCCGGAGCCAGCAGCCGCGGCACCGTCGCACTCGCATCAAACAACCAGCTCACCCCCTCATTGAATCGAATCCCACTCAGATCAACCAGCCGCGGCCCGATGTTCTCCAGCTCCACATACTCAAAATACCGATCATCCCCATAACCAGCCGCCAATTCCTCACCACTCGGCCCCATCGGCCGATAGTGCAGCTCGGAAATCACCAGATTCGCCGCCGACGCCGGCTCCGCATCCACCAGATACGTCACCTCACTCAGGGCACTCCACCCACCACTCGCCACATCATACGCCCGCGACTTCACCACCTGCTCCCCAGGCGGAAGATAAACCGGCGAATTCACCACCGTCCGCCTCCCCCGCAGCCGCAGATCAAAACTCAGATCACTGCTCGTATTGTTCGCCTGGTGCACCTGCACACACATCGTGTTCTCCCCCGCCACCAACGCCCCCGGCACAATCCTCGCATCCGTCACCGGCAGAAACGCCCCCTCGTTCAGCGCATTCAGATTCGTATAACTGTATCCCACCGCCCCGCTCGGCATGTTCATCCGCCCGATCTCTTTACCGTTCAGATAGAAAATCGCCCCGTCATCAATCAGCGCCTCCAACTCAAGGCTGTTGTACTGCGCCGGATTCGTCACCGTGAACTTCTTCCGGAAATAAACCACCGGCCACCGCGCGTTCGTCGCCCCAATGTTGATCACCGTCCGTTCCCCGCCGTCCCCGGCCCCTAGCTCTGCATCCCCAATCTTCCACACCGTCCCATCACTGTCGTTAAACATCGGATGCTTCCAGTTCCCAGACCCATACCCAGCATTCCCAAACACCACATCGCTGCTCCCGAGATCAATGCTAGGATCACGGTACTTCCACGTCGCCCCGGCCCCAGCCACCCCGTCCGACACCAGATTCTCCGTAATCAATCCCGACGGCGTGAACACCCTCGCCGCAGGATTGATCCCGCCACCCGGCAGCCTCGGATCGGACCCATCCGTTGTATAATACCAGACCCTCCCGGCCGGCCC